>CAZOSN010000032.1:0-27952 GCA_964582405.1 uncultured Oligoflexales bacterium
TCGTGCGCCTGCGTTAGACAGAAATTTCCAAAAAACTTCCGAGTCGAGTAGATAGGTTAATTCAAGAATTGTAAAATGAATAGGATCGGCGATGGCATCGAATATCTCGTCTGGTAAACTCTTTTCAGATCTATTTTTACTGATTCTGGCGGCCTCCCTACTTGGACGTTTTAAAGTCTTTTGATTATCTATGGCAACACTCTTTATAAACTCTTGTCGTTCTGTTCCCCTCAATGCAAGCTTGGATGCTACGGCGTCAGCTCGATTGATGCTCAAAGTGGATTTTGAATTAAGAATTCTAGACAAATTTCCAGGATCAAGATCAAGAGATTTAGCAAACGCCCGAAGGCTATATCGACGGAGCTCAATTTTACGAAGGTCTTCTCCATCAGGAGTATGTTGGGAAAATTGCAAATCGATTGCATTCTATCTTGACGATTCGAGAGTGGATTTGCTAAAAATGAGTCCTGCGCAGTGTCGATTGGTCTCGATTATTCAGGAACAAAGGGTCTTGACCGTCTTAGACCATTGTTAAACAGGCTCTGGGCAATTTATTCGGAAATCCGATTTGATACACTGTAGATTCGTGGAACTCATTTGAACTCGGTCCCTTCCCAATTCGATCAGGCCCGCGCTGCATACCAGATGCGAGCTTCCGTTTTATTAATTGCGATTTATTTGCTTGGATCAATAGCCTTTTTTGCTCATGTGGCAGTGGCCCACAAAATTGGCTTTTCATCGGTCGCGACAGCTTCTCAGGTACAGAATGCAAAATCGGAAAATCGGGTTTTGGATGATTCATCGGACAGCTGTCTCCTATGCACAATCCAAGGTAATCAACTTGCCTCGCATACTCCGACATCGCCGAAGGATGGTGCCAGCCTCAGTGGCTTGGCCGCGAGTCCACCATCCAGAGTGAGTTGGCTGTTCTCCTTCTTCAAGGTTTCAATGCCCACTAGGGCCCCTCCTGCGCTGAGAGCTTGATTAAAAAGGGTTAGTCTTTGGTTTTATCAAGGCGACCCGAGAACCGAAGCGCCGTTTGTTGACGCATAAGTGAAATAATTCAGGCTTTGCGTAAGATCATCGCTGCCAACTCGTGCGCTAGCGGTGCCTCGGCAACGAGGCTATCGGCAACTGCAGCGATTCACGCAACCCTTGAGAGTCAACTGTCCGAGGAATCTGACCTTGGGAATCGATTTGTGATTTGAGGCAAAAAAGCCGTCTGTGATGGCAAAATATGCGATATCAAAAGCGAAGAACAAAAAGATGGGGGAGTAATGATGCGCTATGATCTCAGGCTGATTACGACGGCCTGTTTCTTGATTGTCAAGACAACCGCAGCGCTGGCGGGAATCAACGGGAACTCTGCCGATGGCACTGGGTTGCAAACGGCGATAGCAGTAGATGTTACGGGAGAATTCAGCGCGAATAAGAAATCTTCCGCAAGCGACCTATTCGAAGTTCGAGAGGCCGAACTCATGCTCTATGCACCCATCGACCACCTTTTCGATGGAATCTTGAGCATGGCCGCTCATCGGGAGAATGGCGAATCGTATTTTGAAATTCACGAAGCCGCAATCTCATCGACCAAATTGATCCCAAGGTCAAAGATTCGGGTGGGCCAGTTTTTCTTGGGCATCGGCCGGCTCAATCAATTTCACCGACATGACTGGTTTTTTATTACCCCTCCTAAAGTCCACGAAACATTTTTTGCGAGCGAGGCTGCCACGGACACAGGATTTGAGTATGCATGGCTTGCGCCGCTTCCGGTCTACCTTGAGGCTACGGTAGGAATCACCAATGGCTGGACCTATGGTCACGGCCAAGATCAGGCTGAAAAGCCTCGGAAGCCTACCCACTATGGTCGACTTATGACCTACGCGGATCTTTTTTCTGGTGGTGGTATGCAACTGGGGGTGAACTATCTTGCGAGGCAAGATGCCCCCGGTACCGAGATGACCCTCATCGGTGCCGATCTAACCGCAAAATGGCGTGAAGCTGATTATATGAATTTTTTGTTTCAATCCGAGGTATGGCACCGCACTATGCAACCAAGAAACGCCGATGTCAACCGGGATCTTGGCGCCTATATTTTTCCAATGATTGGATTTAATAAGGAATGGCAATGTGGTGTTCGGTTTGACTACTTTGCCGCGCAGTCGCTCAAGGATGAGTTGGGACGCAAAGTTGCCAAATACACCACTGCTATTGTACCGACCGCAACCTGGAGGCCAAGCGAATTCTCGAAATTTTCTCTTGCCTACAACTACAGCAGAGATTCTCAGGAGCATACGGAGACCAAGGTCGAACAGACCATCGAAATTCAATCAGTATTCATCATAGGAGCACACCCTGCGCATGATTTCTAAACGAAAGCTACAAAACATCGTGTATCTTGCTGCCATTTTACTGCCCACCTCCTCCTTTGGTGGCCTCAATGTTCTGACCACGACGTCCAACCTTTATACGGTGACAAAGTTGGTTGGGGGGGATGAAATCAATGCAAGTTTATTATGCAACCCAAGTCTTGATGCGCACTATATTGAGGCAAAACCATCGTTTGTGCTCAAAGCCAGCAATGCGGATCTGGTTATCGCGATAGGACTCGATCTCGAGGTCGGCTGGCTTCCTAAGATCATTGCGAATTCACGCAATTCAAAGCTGGCCACAGGTCAAAAGGGTTATTTGGAAGTGGGACCCCTGGTCGATCCTCTTGAAGTGGCTACCGCACAGGTAACGCGCGCAGAAGGTGATGTGCATCCCAATGGCAATCCACACATCACCTTGGATCCAATCAGGCTGGGTAGGATCGCAATGATCATTGCCAAAAGGCTGGGAGAGCTCGATGCCGCGCATAGTTCGGTTTTTGAAAAACGTGCGGACGAACTCAATCACCATATGCTGCAAAAAACCGAGGAATGGTCCAAGCGAATTTTGGCAAGCGGGGTAAATTCCGCGATTTCGTATCATAAGTCGTTTACCTACTTCTTTGATCGGTTCAAAATTCAAAACCCCATGATTCTGGAGCCAGTTCCCGGCGTACCGCCATCCGCCAAGCATATTCTTGACGTCATTCAAAACGCCAAAGTTCAAAAAATCCCTTTAATTCTCGTAGAAAGCTACTTTGATCCCGAGCCGGCAGAAAAAGTCGCGCGCGATGTGAAGGGGATTCGGGTCATTCGCGCACCCATTGAAGTGGGGGCCTTGCCCGAAGTTAGCACGCTGGATGATCTTTTCGAATTTTTAACCAAAGCGGTTACTGGATAAACATAATTGAGGTAAAGCCCATGGATGTACTTTTGTTTTTTGCTGCGCCAGTAGCCATGTGTCTCGTGCTGGCTGGAATTCACTGCTACTTAGGACTGCATGTCTTAGCGCGCGGCGTGATATTTGTTGACCTTAGTCTCGCCCAGGTTGCGGCCTTTGGTTCGACGGCAGCTCTGATTGCTGGCCTCGAACCTCACTCTATGGGTTCGTACTTTTGTTCCCTAGGAGCCACGTTTCTCGCTTCGCTGCTTTTTGCGCTGGCGCGCCGCAAGGAGACTCATTTCAATCAGGAGGCTATTATTGGCATCACCTATGCTTTGGCTTCAGCTGCGGTTGTTATCGTGACTAGCCGGATTGCTCATGGTGCGGAGCATATCAAGGATATTCTGGTCGGACAGATTCTTTGGGTATCATGGATGGATGTCTTTAAAACCACTGCGATCTACTCCGTTGTGGCCACGATTCACTATGTATTTCGTAAAGCCCTAATCGAAACCTCTTTCGGCAAGAACGGCAAACCTTTTTGGGATTTCGTATTTTATGCTCTTTTTGGCGTCATTATCACAAGTTCGGTACGGGTCGTTGGAGTGCTGCAGGTTTTTGCATACCTCATCGTCCCCGCAATCGTAAGTGGTCTCTTCTATTCGTCGCTTAGAAGTCGACTCATCTTGGGTTGGATTCTTGGCACGGTTTTTAGCATCCTTGGAATGGCATTGAGCTATGCCTGGGATTACCCTTCTGGAGCTCTCATCGTTGTGTGTTTTACCTGCTTGCCCGTGGCCCTGCTTCTTTTTTGGCCGCGCAACCAACTAGCCCAACTGCGTTAAGTCGGAGAGTGCAAGGCGCGCGGCAGGGAAAAAATCCTGCTATGAAAATATCAATTTCTCATAGCAGGATTTTTTCTCTCCAAGCAACGCAGCAATCATCGACTTAATGCAGTAGGGCTAGTCGCGTAATCAGTTTGAGAGCCTGTTTAAACAGGCTCTCTAGGTGCCTACATCCGCGTCGTTGTCTTGCCTGGCGTCAGCGGAATGCTGGTTGTCGCACAATGCCAGGCGCCACCATCCTTGATCAGTTTATCTGCACGAAGGAAAACCACCCTGTAACCTGCGCTTTGGTAGGCGGCCTCGACTTTTTTCTCGTATGTGGCAAGAAGTTTTTGATCCACGTAAGGCAAGGCTCCGACCATAGGAGCTTCGTAGCGGGGGACTAAGGCCGTGTTGTTGACGAGGATGCCGTTGAGGTAGCTTGCAAAGAGCTGAGGGCTCAGAAATGGCATCGGAACCCGGACAAT
Source organism: uncultured Oligoflexales bacterium (assembly GCA_964582405.1). GTDB lineage: Bacteria > Bdellovibrionota_B > Oligoflexia > Oligoflexales > Oligoflexaceae > CAZOSN01. The sequence goes on from CAZOSN010000032.1 coordinate 4,562, forward strand.
TTTGGCAAAGTATGGTCTGAACTGTGCTGCGGCGCGGTCCAGAGTTGTTTGTAGATTGCGGGCTTGGGTTTCGTAGAGGGGATCCACTGCCCTGGTAACCTGAATTGTTTCTGGCAGGACTTGACCGACAAATACGGTCTCGCGATTTATGACCTTGGCCCACATATCGATATGCTCATGGGCTGGATTGCTAAAAAACACAGTCTCTTCGCATCCTAAATTGCTTCGCAGCGAATCAATAAATGACGCTTGTGTTACCGAAGTCGATCCATCATCCGCGAGAAAACAGCGTTTGCCATCGGTCTGAAAATTGCCGCCGGCCAAGTCGTAAGGGAGTGCTCGAACTCCCATCTTGCTGTGTGCGGCGATCAGGTAACTCGCTTTGTGATCATCAAAGGCACCTTCTCGGTAGGACGTGTTGACAAAAAATACATCCCCCGCACGCTCCTTACCGACAATCCCGGCATAGTCGCGCAGCCAAACGCTGTCGTGGTCGATGGGAACTAGCTTCAGACCCTGCGGGTAATTTTGCCATTCTGGTACTGCAGCAAGCTGACCAAAAACATAGCTTTCATTCCATTCGGAAGTGGTAAGGACCTGAACCTTCCCCCCGCTTTTTAATGTTTCCACAACGAGAGTTCGGGTGTCAGGTTCGATGGAAAATAGCATGGCGCTGATGACCAGCACATCAATCGGTGACGCCTCTGGGACAGGCTGCCTGAGCATGGCTTCAGGCAGTACTTTTGCCTTGGTTGTCGGATTAGCGTGAGTGGAGACATCCCCGGTGGGAGTTTTGGTCGTGGTTAAGTCATGTTCTTTTTTTGCGTACGTGCCTGAATTTCCAGGTAAGTTGGGCGCCTCTGATGCCAAACTTGCAGTGTTGGGTACCGAGATAGAGATAAATAGAAGGATTCCAAATCTCACATAGACTCCCGAATTTAAGGGCAATGGGGCACATGGTGGCGGTGCCGAGAGCGCCAATCTAGCAAGTTTTGTCGGGAGAGCAAAGCAATACCAACGGAGGCAATAGGACTACCAACCCCCAAAATCGTTCCTGACAGCCCACTACCGGGATGCCAATTTACGGCTGAGAATCTTGGGGAAGCTGCGCGTTTTCAAATCTTCTACCGAAAGGCCCGTGGCCTTCAACTCATCGGAACCGATGGCCTTGCACTCATAGGCACGGATAAAGAAATTGAGCAAACCTTGGCCGGTGGCGGCATCATCGAACACGTTACCGCTCAGCGTGGCCTTGGCGGCCCCTTCGATGAAGTGCCTAAGCCTTTCCGTGGCGCTGCCGAGGTGCGACAAGAAGAAATGATACACGGCAGCGTAGCGGATTGGAATCTGCGCCGGGTGAAGATCCCAACCTTGGTAAATTCCATGGCGCAGGCTATTTTGGATATGATCAAAGGATAGTCGCCACGCGGCATGGACATGCGCGAGGTTTTCGGCGTGCCGGAATGGTTCTTGGCTTGAGTCGGTGATCTTATGCGGACCAACTGGCATCACATTGGTCGCACCGTCGGACAAGAAAACTCCGGTTCGCGCGAGGGCTACTTTCATATGATCGCGTGCGAAATCACAAACCGGGTTGTCCATGGTTTGTTTGGCACTGATGATATCGCAGGAGGCTGTGTAATCGTAGGTTCCAAAATGCGCGGCAAAGCATCGTCCTTCGGCGCGCGCTACGAATTCGCGCAACGCGACCCGTCCCGCGGGATCAAAGACCGACTGCGTTGTTTCGATCATGAGCTCAATCTTGAGGCGCGGGATCCCAAGCCGGGCTTCGAGCGCGTCGAGGACGCGGCACAGGGTTGTGATTGCCTCGGTGTACTCGACCTTGGGGAGCGTGATAAGAAGGTTTTCGGGCCAGGTCTGAGGCGAGGCCTCCTTTAACTTGGTCAGAAACAAATCGAGCGTGCGGATACCGCGGGCAATAAGTTCTCCGTTGAACGGTTTGATGCGGATTCCCATAAAAGGGGCAAGTCCCCCTGTATTCAAAGCCTCAGCAAAGGCCGTGGCGGCAGAAATAGCGGTCTGGTCCTCTTCGGCATCGGGGCGGTGGCCATAACCGTCTTCAAAATCGATGCGAAAATCCTCGACCGGCTCAGACGCAATCTTTGCTCTGATCCGTTCGTAGATTGTATGCGCCAACCACAGCGTCTCGGTCTCAGGCGACGGTGGTCTGCCTTGCAGTTCGGCTGTTAAGGACGCAAGCGAGGCTAGTCGCTCGGGAAAACCCTCATGTCCAGGCAGACGTAATGCTCGCCAGAACCTTACAAAATCGGGGGCATGGTCATCGAGCGAGCGCGACGCGAGTTGACCCAAGCGCTTGATCGTATCGGACTTGAACAAATGAGCACCACCATAAATCGTGTGAAGCGGTTGGCGCAGATTGGGTTCGCCGGGGTATTGTTCTTGAAAGGTTTGATGGCGAACTTTTACCGCGGCGATAAGGGGTGCGGTTTCAGTATCCTTGAGCGTCAATATCATCTTTTATGCTCCTCACGGGTTCAGCTGCCGCGGTAGGTGGTAAAGCCAAATGTCGAAAGCAGGACAGGCACATGGTAGTGGCTTGTTAGGTCTAGTGGCTCAAAAACCACATGAATCTCGGGCAAAAAAGCCGGCCGCGCCTGGGTCTGCCAGTAGAGTCTTAAATCGAAGCTTAGCCGGTAAACGCCGCGCAAAAGCGAGAAATCGGGCGGTACAAGCGTCATGCACCGGCCATCGCCGTCGGTCTCTCCGCGGCCGATCGTTTGCCATTGCCCATTGACTTGATGGGCGAGCTGGGTAGGGATGCCGGCTCCAGGTTTTCCGATCACGGTATCCAAAACATGGGTTGAGATTTTGCTGCTCATGCGACTTATCTCTCTGAGTTAACTGTCTATGGTATGAGACAAGTGAGAATTGGTCAACCCGCATTAAAGATGATACCTGGCGCTGTCAGTCCCGCTGCATCCTAGTTTCAACAGGCAGCGTCCAAAGCAGAGAGTCACGATAAATGTCGCCAGGCCGTAAGAAGGTAGCGAGGCTGCGATCCGCCTCGAGCGCCTACTGCTGTTTCTAAGCCGGGATCAAAAGGCTCGGCTAACAGCATGATTTAACAAAATAAAAAGGAATTAAATCGAGAGTACCCCAACCGCACTAGGTTTGGTTGAATTTAAAAAAGCAAAAAAACAGTCAAAAAGTACCGTAATTATAACTAGTTAAAAATACAACTCATTCGAGACAAAGGCCACGCCGAAGTTTTTTTTGTGCTGCAACACCTTGTTGGTCAAGGAGTTCGCGCCTTGGTCTTTTATTAACTAGAGGTACACTTATGGCCCGCATTCGGATTAATCTGACGATTGTCACCATCTTATGTTTTTATAACGCTGCAGCTTGGTCGGAACCGGGCAAATGCAAGCTCAACAAGAGCCCGTCCAAGCTTAACGATTCAAAAGGCAATCTCCCGGAGATTTCGGGAATCGATAAAAGCAATGTCCACGACAATGTATTCTGGGTTCACAATGACTCTGGAGGACAGCCGGAAGTCTATGGAATAACCCGGGAGGGTAAGATTGTCAGTAACATCAAGATCGATGCGCCAGCGGATGATTGGGAAGATCTTGCGACTGGCAGCTGCTCAAGTGCTGGCGACAAATGCATCTATATAGGTGACATGGGCAATAATTCTGGCAGCCGTGACACTTTTCAGGTCATCGTGTTTCAGGAACCAGCCGTGCTGGAAAAGAAAATGAATTCCAAAGCAAATGTCTACAATTTCCGCTACCCCGATTTTGGGCGTTACAATGCCGAGAGTCTTGCCTTTAACGAGGCCAATAAGACCCTTTATCTTATCCAAAAAGTCAAAGGCGATCAGACACTCTATAGATTCCCACGTGACCTCAAAAACAATATGGTTCTCGAACCTGTATGTGCATTCAAAGGACTGTCACTTATAACAGGGGCTGATATCAATGAAGAGGGGCGACGGATAATTATCCGATCGGGGAAGGAAATTCGCGAATACGAGGCTAGCTCTATCGATGATCCAGCGATTTGTACAAATGTGATTCGGGCGGACAGCTATGCGTCGGAAGGCTACTTTGAGAAGCAGGGTGAGGCGATTGCTTACTTTGACAGCGATCGCCAAATCATCTCGGTATCCGAAGGGAAGAAACCGAAGATATTTACATTTACATGCACGGATTAGAGTCTGTCATCAGGGATAGAGAGACTCCAACTCGACGACCAGGCCAGTCCAGTATTTGATAAAGGCTTCGATCGGTGCTGGGCTAGTCATATCGACCCCTCCATCCTTCAACAGCTCGACGGGGTGCTTGGACGAACCCGAAGCAAGGTAGGCAAGAAAGCGAGCTGTGGCACCCTTCTTGTCGGGATTGCCCATCGCTTCAGCCCGGATATCTTGAGCGAGGGACACGGCCGCAGCATAGCTTGTGGCATAAGAGTAAACGTAATAGGCATTGTAAAAATGCGGGATCATGGCCCACGACACTGATGAGAGTTCGCCGTATTCCGCGGCTTCGCCATGCCACTCTTTGAGAAGGTCCCCGTACAGTTTGCTGAAGCTTTCGGCGGTTAGAGGCTTGCCGGCCTCGGCCATTTTATGTGCTTCCCATTCCCAGGTGGCAAACATCGCCTGGCGAAAAAAAGTATCGCGGCCGGTTTTGATATTTTGCTCGAGAAGAGCGATCAGATTCTCGCGGGTTCGTTCCTTGGCATCGCTTGGCGCTTTCGCGTATGCAGCCCGGGCATCATCGAGGAGCTTGATGGCAAATAAGGTCTCGTTGGTGGTTGAAGCTACTTCTGCATTGAAGATTGCATAATTTTGGTTGGGCCATGGTTGACCCTTTTCAGAATAATACGAATGCAGGGTATGGCCAACTTCGTGCGCAACAGTGCTGACATCGTCAAGTGTGAGACCTCGTTGAGAGTCGAAGTTGTAGAGCATATACGGATGGATCCCATAGGTGGAACTCGAATACGCTCCGCTGCGCTTGGCCTGATTCTCGTAGACATCGACCCAACCGTTTTTCGCATTGAGCGCATGCTCCAGGTCCTTCAGGTAGGTTGTGCCGAGTGGGGCAAGCGAATTCTTGACCTGACTTACGGCATCTTCCCAGCTAACACGTTTTTCGGCGGCCTTTGCAAAATTCACATAGTAGTCCCAGTGCCGGTAATGATCGATACCGAGAACTCGCTTGCGCAGAGCGTCAAGGCGGTGCAACGGGGCAAGATTCTTGCGGGTGGTGCTGATCAGGTTCTCATAAACTGAGGTTGGAATATGGTTGAGTGTGAGAGCCTGGTCAAGAGTGGTCGGAAAATGCCTTGCTTTGGCTAAAAAAAGATCCTTTTGGATATTGCCTTTCATCACCGCGGCAAACGTGTTTTCGTGTTTTTTGTATTGCGCCCACAGCGCGTTGAAGTAATTCTCGCGGACTGCGCGGTTTTTGTTTGTCCTAAAACTTACCCATCCCGCGTCGCTGACTTTAATAGGTTTGTCATTTTCATCGTTGATCATGCCGTAGTCGAGATCGACCGTGGTCAAGACCTCGAACACGTCACTTGGCGTGGCGACAACCGTGCCTGCGAGAGCCAAAAGCTCCTCTTCGGGTGTGCTTAGCGAGTGCGCCCTAAGCGTATACATGTCTTCGTAGGTTTTGCGATAAGGTGCCAGTTCTTGGTTTTGGTTGGTCCAGCCGACGAGGGTCTCACGCGGGATTTCTAATAGCTCGGGTTCCAGCCACGCGGTTTTTTGACTAAAATCGATAGCGATTTGCTCGATTTCTTGTCGCCGACCGTTCCAAATAGCATCGTTCATCGCGACGTCCACATGGTACTGGACGTAGTTTACCGCGCGTTCCATGCGGATAGACAAATCCTTGGAGAGTTTGTTATAGGCAAGAAGGTCTTTGATCGCCTCTTTAGCCAGCTTTTTTGCGAAATGGCCGCGGTAGGCCGCAAGTTTCGGCAAACCGGAGCGAATGACCGCAAGATCTTTTTGCCAGGCATCGACCGTGGGGTATATGTGCTCGGGTCTCCATTGATAATCTGGATTCATCTTAGCGCGGTCTTGTGCGCATAGAGGCATGGTGCCCGTAGCCAGCAGGATGGTTAAGAGAAGAGTCAATAAAGGGGCGATCCGCATGGAAGTTTATCCTTTCTTGCCAAGTGCATATCCAAAGAGTCCGACTCGCGGCGAGCTGGGAGAGTTGTGGTTGTAATCTAGGGAAGGGGATAGTTCAATGCCAACTGCATGCTATAGATCGTTTCAGAAGTTGAGTTATACAGCGTTGCTCCTTGTGATGCGTGCTCACCTATGTCTAAACAGGCTCCGCGCGCATCCCTTCGTCGCGCCTTGTCTAACTCAACTTCTGAAATGATCTATAAATTCAATCTCGTTATGGCGGCTTTCCTCGGGGATGGTATGTAAAAATAAGCTTAGATTCAAGCTGGTTGGACGAATTTGATTTACTTATGGCCCGAAAATGCATAAACAAAAGTTTTATCGGTTCTTCGCTATGAGATAGTCAAAATCATGCAGATCAATCTTCCTATCAAAGACATTGTCGGTGCATTCGCTGTACCCGATCTTTTTAAGTATCATGCCGGGAATCCTGAAAAGCTAATCAAGCGAGTGGCTTCGCCCGAATCTGGTAGCCGAGACGATCTGGTATTCGTATGGACGAAGGAGTCACTGGCCTATGCCCGAGAAAAACCCCCCGCTGCTCTTGTGGTTTCGGAAAGTTTGCTTCCCGAGCTGAATTTAACGGGGGAGGTTTGCGTTTACGTGGCAAAGAGCGCGGAGCTGGCCATGGCTCATGTTTGTGAGGCTTATGCCAAACGTCGTCATGCAGTGGGCGATTGGCCGCGCATTCACCCAACAGCGGTTGTTCACCCCTCGGTGCAGGTCCCAGAATCCGCGTTTATTGGGCCATATAGTGTTATTTACCAAAACGTTATCTTGGGCGAGCATGTTGTGATCGAATCTCATGTTGTGATCGAGCCTGAGGTATCGATTGGCCCAGGGACCATAATTATGCATCATTGCTCGATCGGAGCTGAAACTAAGATCGGCGCACGGGTGATGCTCCAGCCTGGTGTTGTGATTGGTTCGGACGGTTTTGGATTTGTTCAAGATGGTGCTAAGCATAAAGCATTGCCGCATCTAGGGAATGTCGTGATCGAGGATGATGTGCAGATCGGGGCGCACAGCTGCATTGATCGCGCAAAAATTGATGCGACAAGGATCGGCCGTGGCACCAAGATGGATAACCTTTGCCATGTCGGGCATAATGTGCAGATTGGCGAAGACTGTGTGCTCACGGCGGGATTCTGCGCTGGTGGCTCAAGCCGGGTCGGTAATCGGGTGAAAGCCGGTGGCTACACTGGCTTGTATCCTCATGTTGAGGTTCCCGATGATTGCGGTTTTGGATTTCGGGCCGGCGTTACCAAATCGATCAAAGAAAAAGGGATCTATGCGGGCATCCCGACAATGCCTCTGCAAGCATTTCTTAGGAGCATGACAGCGCTAAAGCAGCTTCCTGAGTTAAAAAAAGAAATCAAAAACATTGCGGATCGCTTACGCCGGCTCGAAACTCATTGATCCGCAGCAAAGATGCTTTAGGTCGTGTTGACGATTTGTTTCTCTATAACCGCTCCAGCTGACTCACTGCTGAGTAAGGGTCGGTGAAAAAACCTTGTAGCCTTTTGGACCGGTGACGACGTAGCCGTCGTCCACAACGATGATCGAAGCAAATCCCCAGATTTTGGTCATGCCCTCAAGCGAATAGCGCGACGGGCTGCTGGTGAGCCGTTTGATTAACGCCTCTTTCCAAGTTCCCGAAGCTTGCTCGAGGAGTTTGTGGATTTTTAGATTTAGTTCGTCCGGGTGAACTATCTTTTGCAGGGCCTGAATTCCTGTTTCGATCGCGAGGTCGTTTGCTGGATCGGACTCGTCTGTCAGGTATTGAAAAATGGCATCATGGCCCTCCGTGTTTACGTAGATAGCAAGGAGGTTTATGATGTCTTCTTTTGTCTCCTCGGACGGGTATTCATTAAGAATGCGGACAAGGGAGGGCACGATGGCATCATCCATGGCAAACACCAGGCTATGGCACATATAATTGAAGATAATCTCGGGAATCTGAGTTTGAGCGGCCCGGTCAAGGTTTGCAAAAGACTGAATCGTCGGTTTGGAGGTCGATTTATCAACTATTGCTGCCATGAGCAGCGCATTGCCGGCTAAAAGAACGTCCGTCCCCGAATGGCTTTGGACGAAGGCGAGGTAGGGCGCGGCATCGATCTTTAGATCTTGCACAGCCGTGCCAATCCGCGCATGAAAAATCAGCTCGCCCTTGAACGTTTTAAAATAGGTATCACCTTGGCGGATGAATACCGTCCCGTCAAATCCCCAGCCAAAACTTCGCTTCATCAGGAAAAAAGCCGCTACTTTTTCCTCCGTGGTGAGGTTGCGCGACTGGATCAGGTCACGAAATACTTTAATGAAATAGTCGTCTTGCGCCAGGTCATGGGCCCGATGCTGGCTGACAAAGGACAGAGATTTTTCGGGGAACTTGCGAACGCTATTCGCAAGTTCGGGAATATCTTTGAGGCGTTTGCCAGACTCGTTTTTTATTTGCGTTGGCTGGCTTTTTGAAAGTGGAGCCCCATTCTCACTCATGGTCGTGCAGGCGACTGAATTCAATAGGACCACCAAAAGTATCGAGTTGACGTAGTTTAAACAATTCATCTTGTCTCTCGCAGCGTGGATAGCGGCATCTGAAGAAATATCTCAGGGATATAATCTACCGTCACGGTAATGGAAAGGATAAACAGCACAAAATTGATTTTTGTATCCTTAGACTAAATCGTCAAAAAGGCCCGATCAATGCTTTGACTGATTTGTAGAAAACAGACATAACCCGCGTATAAAAACATTGGTCAAGAAAATGAGGGTGCACATGGCGGCGGCAGCGGCGATTTCGCCGGAATCGTCCATATTGATCGCAGCGACTGAGGCGAGGATGGTTTTGGGACTATAGAGGAATACCACAGCTGACAAGGTGGTCATGGCATTGACAAAAAAGTACAGACCAATCTCTGTGATGACCGGCCGACAAAGGGGTGCCGTGATGCCAAAGAACAACCGATACAAGGGAACTTTCAAGCTCTGCGCTACCGCTTCAAACTCACGGTCTAGCTGCTTTAGTGCGACCGATGCCGTAAGATGCCCGACGGTATAAAAGTGCGCAATTGTTGCGATGACAAGGATGGCCATGGTTCCATAGAGAAAGTGAAAGGGGTTGTTTGGGTGGTTAAAAAAGAAGATGTAGCCCAACCCAAGCGCCATTCCTGGAATCGCCATGGGCAAAAGTATGATCAGTCGCGCAATCTGGCCAAGAATTGGGCTGATGGTGATCTTTTCACTGACGTAGGCGACAACAAAAACAATCGCCGTTCCAAATATGCCCGTGTAGGTCGCGAGCTGAACGGAATTGAAAAACGGCTGCCAGCCCCCGCCATCGGTAGACTCAAATCGGTAATGGGCGAAGCTAAGGCTAAGGTCGTAGGGCCATAGGTTGATGAATGATGCGTAGATTGCGGTTGCAATCATAACGCTGATCGTGCCGGCAATAAACCAGCAATACACAAAAAACAGCCGATCAATCGCCGGCCGAACCTCAGTGCGCAAGGGGGTACTTTTACCGCCATAGCTTGCAAGTTGCCTACGCCTGACTCGCTCGTTGGCTAGAAAGGCTGCACCTGACGGTATCAAGAGAATGATGCTTACGACAGCCCCCATTTGAAAATTTTGCTGCCCAATCACCTGCTGATAAATTTCCGTAGCCAGGACTGGATACTGCCCACCGATGATTTTTGGAATACCAAAATCAACGATGACGAGAGTGAACACGACGAACAAGGCGCTTACCAAGCCGTAGCGTATTTCGGGAAAAGTTATTGTCCAAAATATCCGTAAGGGAGGTGTATTTAGGCTTTGGGCAGCTTCGTACAACCTTCCGTCCGCGATCGATAGTGTGGCTGAGAGGATTAAAAAAGCATGGGGAAATGTGTAGAAGACTTCGCCTGCTATGATTCCGATCGGGCCATAAATGGATTGGCCGAACAGAAGACTCTTAAAAATTCCCTGATTGCCAAATATGTAGACCAGGGAAAGTCCAGGCAAGAGCGATGGGGCTAAAAAAGGCAGAAGCGCCAGCGATTTCAGCATATTTCTGCAACGGAGATTTGCTCGAGTCAATCCATACGCAAACAAAAAGGCTAGCATCACGCTGATGACAGTGCTGATGCAAGAAATTAGAAGACTGTTTGAGAGCGTTATTGCTAAATTGGGAGTGGCAAAAAATTTATAAAAATGAGTTAGACCAACGAATGCTCCCTGCCGGCTTTCAAAAGCCTTTTCAATGAGAAATCCTAGTGGCAGCAATACCGAAAGAACGAGGCCGACGATGCCAATGCCGAGGATGCTCTTAAGGAGGATCAGATCCATGCTTGGTCTAATCCTGGGCCTACCTGTGGAGGTGTTGTGCCGTCTGATCGCTGTAGTTTGCAAAAATTTGGGCCTTTCCTGAGATGCCTAGGCAAAGTTCCGCGCCAACTTTGATATTGGAGGCTATCTTTTGGTGAGCTGGTATATGAATCTCGATCCGGCGGGCGATGGATTTTAGGACAACGCCCGCGAGATAATGGGATCCCAGGTATTCAAGATCCGAGACCTGACCCAAAATACCAAGCTCGTTGAGTTCAATCTGCTCTGGGCGAAAGGCCACCATAACTGAGGTGCCCGGAGATAAATCAGACCTGCGGCACGGAATCTCATGATCACCGAGTCTGACCATGTGCTCTAGAGAGAGTACAGCCGGTAAAAAATTCATCTTGCCTAGGAAATCAGCCACGAATTTGGAGTTTGGGGCCTGGTAAATTTTCTCAGGTGTTCCGACTTGTTCGATTTCTCCCTCATTTATTACCACGATTTGATCCGCCATGGTCAGTGCCTCTTCCTGATCATGGGTCACCATGATTGTGGTGACTCCTAGTTTGTCTTTGAGGTTTTTGATAACTCCTCTCAGATGGCAGCGAACCTGGGCGTCAAGCGCAGATAGCGGCTCGTCCAGAAGTAAGACGGCAGGTTTGAGCGCAAGGCTGCGCGCCAAGGCCACGCGTTGCTGCTGGCCACCTGAGAGCTGGTTGGGCAATTTCATCCTGTGCGCAGTAAGATCCATAAGCATGAGGAGTTCGCGAACCCGGGAGCTTATTTCGTCCTTTTTAAGTCGCTGGTTGACCAGTCCGTAGGCAATATTTTGCTCTGCCGTTAGGTTGGGAAACAAGGCATAGGATTGAAAGACAATTCCGATGTCACGTTGAGCAGGCGGGAGGGTGGAGATTTCGCGGTCGTCAAACCAAATACGCCCCTGGTCCTGGCACTCCAGTCCTGCGATGATGCGCAGCAAAGTCGATTTTCCGCTTCCAGACGGACCGAGGAAGCAGGTCAATTGACCGCTAGCAATCTCAAGGGAGACATTGTTGAGCGCGAAAAAAGTTTCGGGTGCCTGCTTTTTCCAGTGGGTGTGGTTAGGACGCTGGAAAAAGTCAGGCTTTGTGAGGCTTGGGTAGGTCTTGGTGATGCTATCGATGGTAATCTTAGACATGCATGGCCTCAACTTAGATCGGATATTTTAAAGGGTCAGCTTGCTTGAAAAACGTCGTTGCCATTCCGCCAGGATGGTCTCGCGATTTGTTGCTGCCCAGGCGAAGTCGTTGTCGATCATCCTTGTCTTCGCCTCAGCGGGATAGTCTTTGAGATCTTGGCTTACTCCGGGGTAGGCCACGACCATGTAGCTTTCGCTGTACATTTCGTTAGCCTTCCGGCTTACGGCCCAATCCATGAGAGTCTTGGCGGCCGCAAGCTTCTTGGTTCCTTTGACGATCCCCACAGCTTCCATCTCCCAGCCGATCCCCTCGGTAGGAATAATTATTTTGATGGGCGCGCCTTTCGCCTTGAGCTTTGCTCCTCTGAAGGCAAAGGAAATACCGACTGCGGCTTCTCCAGAGGCAGCCAGCTGGCATGGCTTCGAACCTGAATGAGAGTAACGCGAAATATTGCCGTGGAGCTTCTCCATGTATTGCCATGCTTTTTCTGGCCCAAACATTTGAATCCAGGCCGAAACATCGAGATACCCCGTGCCAGAGGAGGCGGGGTTGGGCATCACAATTTGACCCTGGTAGATCGGGTTCGCGAGATCTTCCCAACTTTTTGGCTCGGGCAATTTGTTTTTGGCAGCTTCCGCAGTGTTAAAGCAAATTGCGGCTACCCATGCATCCATCCCAGCCCATTGGGGTGGCGCGCCCGAAGCCTGGTCGCGAAATTTGGGATCTAGTTGATTTATGCCCTTCGCCTCGTAGGGTAGGAGCATGGACTCTTGCTTGAGTGCCATCAAGCTTGTTGCGGCCAATCCCCACACGACGTCAGCCTGGGGGCTGGCTTTTTCGGCGAGGAGTTTAGCGGTAATGATTCCGGTAGAATTACGAACCCAATTGATGGTGATGTCAGGGTGATCCTTTTCAAAGGCTGTTTTGTATTTAGCTAGGTCGTCGGTCTCGATCGCCGAATAGACCGTTAGTTCCTCTGCGCGGGCGGGTCGTGGCATTGATGCCAAACCGCTGAGACACACCATGATAGTTGCTAGTTTTTTGATCGGCGTTTTCAAAATAATTCCTCCTCCTTTGGTTTTTAAATCCTCAATCACGTCAGACTTTGATGCTATACCCGACAATGAACTTTTTAATCTTCGTTTTGACCTTGGTGCCGGTGGTCTTGTCTTTTCCTTCTTCGCTGGATTGAATAAAAGCAGCGTGGATCCTGCCATCAGATTCGTCAGGCTTAAAAAACAGGCCTAACGATGTCGAAACGGTGTTCGAATCACTTTTTGTATCAATGACAGATTTGTCGTTTACGACTTTGAGGAATGGCTCGGCCTTGCCGACTGAAAATTGAGAATTGAAAATATAGGACTCGATTTTCTTTTTCGTTTGTTTGGAGGCGCTTACTTTGTCGTCACTTTTTGCATAAGAGGTGTACTCGGGGGTTTCTAGGCTGCCCATTTCACCTTCGATCCGAAGCTTGGCAATGTTTAAACGAACCCCGGCAGCATAGTGTGAGGTTTTAACTTGGTCGTCTTTTTGAGTGATTCCTCCGGCTTTAAAAGTAGAACGGTGACGCGGGTAGCTGCCAAGCGAAATAATTGGTTCGATCATCCCGTTTGCGAATTTACCGTAGTAGGACCCCAAAACCGACAATTCATTGGAGGCTTGTTCGCTCGTCTGAGTTGAACCATTGACCAGCTGCACACCCAGCCATTGTCCTAGAAATTTGAGTCCGAATTCAACACCGGTGTCGTAGCCAATCGGCAGATTTTCATAGACTTCAGAAAAAAGCAGCTGGCTAAAGCTTCCATCAAGGTATTCAAAGGCCCCTGCAAGTGAAAACTGCTGACCAAACGAGATACGCAGAGCTTTGTTAATAGAATAGCCGACGTAGGCATAGTCCACGTTCTTGTTGATGCCCGAAATGTTTTTGGAATTATCTGCCGATTTATTGAGTCTGAAGCGCGCTCTGTAATCCCACACCCCGGTCTCGCCCTTCATGGAGATGCGTGCATACGGTATGGAAAAAAAAGTGTGCTTGGTGGAGGTGCCATCGACGTCGGTATTGTGAGACTCCATTTGTGAGCGCAGGTTCAAATTAAATTTTGGACCATCCGCGCCTTCAGCCTTGATCGCGGCTGCTAACAATACCGGACTTGATGCTAATAGGATTTTTTTTCTCATAGTTTAAAAGCCCTTTGATCGTTACGAAAAGAAATTGTTGGTCTCACAAAATTCTGGCGTCAAGTTAATCAATAGGCGTAATTAGTCAAATTAAGCTTGGATTAATAAATCTTTATATTTTCATGATAATTGCTTTCAGCTTCAGGTAGATCAATGGGTCCATTGGTCTTTAAAATATTTTCAAACCCAGATTTAATTTTTTGTTCTTGTCGCTTCAGTTGATCTTCGTTAGAAGGTTTGAATTTCGAGGGAGTGAAATTGCAATGACCGAGCAGCTGACTCAAATAGTTGAGACTCACACCATCTGCCATTCGCTTGATGAATTGTTTCAGGTGATGGCGCGTGCCGACGGAATAGACTACATCGGCGAGCGCGTGTCGCAGCTTCAGCATGCGCTGCAGTCTGCTGACTATGCTCTGAGAAAAAACAAACCAGATTGGGTCGTGCTTGCGGCCTTGTTTCACGATATTGGTCACATGTTTGATCAAGATCCCCAATTTGTAGGGGCTTTGGGATCGATGCGTCATGAGATTCTTGGAGCTGAAATTTTACGCCATCTGGGATTTTCTGAAGAGATTAGTGAGCTTGTGAGAGGTCATGTTGCCGCCAAACGTTACTTGACGTTCGTGGATCCTAGGTATCGGCAGAGGTTGTCAGCAGCTAGCCTTGGTACCTTGGCGCTTCAGGGTGGGCCGATGTCATCGGCCGAAGCGGATGATTTTAAGTCTCACCCGCTTTCTGCTGACATTCTGTTCGTTCGTGGCTGCGATGAAATTGCGAAAGAAATCGACTGGCATGGCCCCGGCCTCGATCACTACCGAGTCATGGCAGCAAATCACATTCAGGCATATCACCCGACGGAAGGATAGTACCGATGAAGACTCCGATGATTTCAGAAATGACACATGCAGAGAAGCGATTTTGGGATGAACATGGTTACCTGGTGCGTAGGGATCTATTTAATGAGGAAATTGTTGCGGCGATGACCGACGCGGTTAGTCGCATTGAAGCCTGGCCAGAAGTTGCAGGCAAGTGGATGCGCTATACGGAGGGAGGTCAGGGAAACAAAAGGTTATGCAGGGTTGAAAACTTTTTGCCCTTTGAAACAGTATTGGCAGACATTTTAGCGAGCGACGGAATCAGGCACATGATGGATACTCTATTTGGCGAGCAGAGCGTGATTTTTAAGGACAAGATCAATTTTAAACTTCCCGGAGGGAACGGGTTTGCCGCTCATCAGGATGCTCCCGCGTTTGTGTCTTTTGGTCAAAGGTTCCACATCACTCTGTTGCTTGCGATCGATCAGGCCGATGAGACCAACGGTTGCCTGGAAATAGCCGAAACGCCGAGAGTAGGAGAGATCTTGCCACAAAATCCAGACGGTACGCTCACGGATATGGTTGATTCAACTTTTCGGTGGAGACCGGTCAGGACAAATCCGGGTGATCTGGTTGTGTTTGATTCCTTGGTGCCCCATAGGTCAGGTCCAAACCTAAGCGCGCGCCGGCGCAGGTCACTGTATATTACATATAATCCTCTTGCGGATGGTGATCTTCGTGCAGAGTATTTTGCGCTAAAACGCGAGAAGTTTCCACCCGAGTCGGAGCGAATAGCGGGCGTGGACTATTCGGAGGGGGCGCGGATATTCAATCTTGCCAATCCTATTCAATAGCGATCGCGGCAGGCTTTGGCAGGCTTTATTTGCCACAGCGTGCTGCCTTAGGCCGATCCTTGAAAAGGACATAGCCCTCTTGATCTTCTTCTTCCAGAAGAACCATATAGGAGAGAAGTTCGTCAGAGAATGAATTGGTGATGGTCTCACGCAGTTCACCTGAGCGCGATGTCGAGAGGCGCGCATAGAGATGAACGATACGATGTTCGCAAAGTCCTACAGCGATAGATTTGAAACCATCAAACTTACCATGGTAGATTTCCCATGCTCCGTTGACTTCATGGGTTCCAAATTTGTGTCCCCAGTCGGTAGGCATTGATTTTAGGAAGTTTTCCTCGCCAAATTTAGCAAGCATCAAAAAAGGCTTTTTTTGAGACAACGTAGGCTTTTTGATTATTCCATAACTGAGTTGTGCGTTAAAGAGTAGAAATGCAGTAAAATACAAAGATTTTCTAGGCATAGAGTGAAAGCCTCCGAGGTTTAGAATCTTTGATATTGAATGTGGCTTAAAAATCTCCGATATTTTTAATCATACACTTTTTTTCCAATCGATTTGTGTCAACCCCACATTGGTAGGTGAAGCGATGCGGATGCTCTTGCTTTCGGTGGTGTTCTATTTGGCTGGAATCTCTCCAGCTATGGCTGAAATTTTTGGAGACTGGGAACAAAACTTGAATTTTGCACGAACATACAGCTGCGCGCCGTCGGAAGTGGTGGCTCCAGACGATGCGTACGAGGTTCAACTCATCGTTCAGCGCGCCCTGGATACCGGCAAAAAAATCAAGGCTGCGACCAGGCGATTCAATAGTCAAGCTGATGCCGCCTGCGTCGGTGGCGGTGAGATTCAAATCGTGACGGACAAACTCAACAAAATTGGTCCCATTGATATGAAGAATGGTCTGGTAACAGCTGAGGCGGGGGTGAGATTATTCGAACTCAACGATGCTCTGGCCGAGGTCGGCCTGTCTCTCAACATGGTTGCGGAAGGAGGATTCTTTTCTCTGGGCGGAATGATCGGGAGCAGCACGCATGGGTCTAGCATGAGCCAAGGTGCGAGTTTGGGCGATTACCTCGTGAGGGCCCGGCTTGTCGATGGGACTGGCGAGCTGCGTACGGTTGAGGGCGAGGAGCTCAAGGCGGTTAGGGCCAATCTGGGCGTATTGGGGGTTGTTATCGACCTAACGTTGCGGGCGGAACCCCTCAAAAAGGTAGTAGCTCGAATTCATCGGGGTAAAACGTCAAATCTTGCGGCGACTCTAGCCACCTTGCCTCGTGAGCACTATTCTGCGAGTCTGGCCTGGTTTCCGGGCCAGAATGAATTTGCTGGAACAACTTATGATTTTGTGGCGGGTTCGCTCAAGGGCAATGCCTATAATGCAGAGGCTGATGTTCCTGACTGGATGATTGATTCGTTTAAGAATCTATACACGCAGAGCCAAGTCGGCGGTTCATTGGTTTCGCTCTGTTCGTTAGAGAAGTTTAGATTGTCGCTGCGTGCAAAGAGTTATTTTAAAGAACCCGGTAAAATCATGGCCACGGAAAATGCCGTGGGTTACTCTCACAAAATGCAGTATTTTCGCTGCAATCAAAATGGGACCTGCATCTGGAATGTTCTTCCGTTTCATATGTCGGGCTTTGCTCTTGCCGTCGAGCAGCTTCCAGCTTGGATTCAGGATGTCAACAAAATCCTTGCCGCCAATGCTTCAAAGAATGAACCTATCTGCATGCCCCTTAATGGTCTGTATTTTAGGTTTGCATCAAAAAGCACAAGCTATCTGGCACCCAATTCTGGTCGGGACACCGTTTATGTCGATATCGAGTATTTTCTTAATTTAAATGACGCGAAAGATAAAAACGGCAAGCTCACGGTCGTTAAACCACCCAAATATTATCATGTCTACCAGGAAATCGAGCAGCTTACCTATTTTAAGTATGGTGGACGGCCGCATTGGGGGAAAAACCTACCATGGGTATTCGAGGGCGTTCACAGCCGGTATCCTGAATTCGAAAAGTTTGCGAAGGTCAAGGCCCAATTCGATCCTGACAATGTTTTTGTAAACCCGTTCTGGGACAGGATTGTTGCACAAAATGTTGCACAAAATGTTGCACAAAATGTTGCACAAAATTCCAAAACCTCCGTCGATGAACCTGGTTGCGCCTTTGACGGAACCTGCCTGTGCTCAAAGGATTCGCATTGCCCGGATGGTTTGCGGTGTGTCGCGGGGTTAGGATTTTCCCAAGCACGTGTGTGTCGGTAGAAGGGCCTTAGGACGCGGCGACGCTTGATGTCCGAGGTTTTAGGCTGGTGCCGAATGCCGACTGCGGGATGCTGGGTGCCGACTGCGGGATGCGGTGGCGGCTAACCTTTGCTCCGAGCCTTTTTAAACAGGCTCTTAGGTTTGACTCAGGCCTTTCGACAAGGGCACTGAGTCTGTGCTGAGGCAGAAATGAGGGCAAAGCCTAGAAGGCGAAAAAAGGTTTGATACCGGTGGCTCGGTGGCAAATTTTCTTGGCGTCACCTTCGCCACCGTAACTGTAAATTTTAAATTCGAGTCCGCTTGGAAAGCTATTGCCCCAGCCGAGCCAGCTGCGGTGATAGTAGAATTCAACGGTTTTCCCTCGGGGTTCGGCGAGGAGTTTGGCCGAGGCGAGGTTTTGTTCCTTTTGCTCATCCCAGCCAAAGACCACCGAACTATCGGACCTAACTCCAACATCGACAATTCTACCCGAGGACTCAGTCATGCTTAAGGTGAGGGCTCGGTGCTGGGATGGTTCTGGGACATCGCCAAGTTCGACGGCAATCGCTAAGAAATCGCCGTCGAAAGCAACGGCATAGCGTTTGATGAAACTCGAACTGCCGCAGTTTATGCCGCCATCTGGTTCGCCGGTTATTTCAGTTAAGGAATTGGGATACAGAGTCTCCCAGTCCCCCAAAAGATGATCGATGGCAAGATGAGTTGGCGCTTGCGAAACCTTGGGATCTAGGCCCGCATAGAGTTCAAAGGCATCGCTGATTCCATCCCCATCGCTGTCAGCGTTTTGCGGATCGGTGCTTGCCGAAATTTCCTGGTAGAGAAACAGACCATCACCATCTTCGTCGGACAACTGCTCGGTAGGAAAAAGTGAGGTAGCATAGCTGCCGACGTTGCTAAACCATTGATCCCACATTGTGGGAGACGAGGTGCCATTAAATTCCTTGTCGCTTGTAAGGGTGGTTAAAAAATCGCCATTTCCGGTATAGGCGTCACCTTGCATTCCGCGCGAAATAAGTTTGAGCAAAGTAGGGTAGGGGAATCTCCGGCTGAATAGCTCAAAAAAAACGGCGGCCTTGTTGTAGTGATCGCGGATGCTATGATTGCCGTTGGGCCACGAGTCGTTGGTGATATCAGTATAAGCTTCAGATTCGCCTTGTTTAAAACCGCGAATAAAATCGACCACTTCAAAGCGTTGCAGCGGTGGTCCATAGTAGTTAACCAAGGCCTGCTTGGCCGCCCATTCGCTATGCCCCTCCGCCATCCATCGCTTGGGCAAAGCGTAGTCACTGGTATTTAAGGTGTGTGCGTATTCATGTGCGCCAAGGCTAAAATCCTCGCGCATCCGCCGTCTTGCTTGGCCATCATGGACGATGCTGCGCATATAGATTCCTGAATTGGTTGCATAGGCTCCCTCGTTGCGCATTGCCACAACAACCGTGACGGGGATGGTGTCCTGAGCCGCAAAACCCGTGTCAAGAGCGCTTTCAACTGCCTGTGCGCCGCGGATCACCGCGCGGTAACTAGACTCTGCGACTTCCGCAGGGATCGTTGGATCGCGCCTCATGACGAACATTTTTCGGCCAGACCTTGGCATTTGCACGATGCATGCATAATCATCGGCCGCGCCGACGATATGACTTCCTATTTCGTCTGATCTAAGAAAGTCTTGATCGAAGATTGCGACGCGAATAGCATAGGTGTTTCCAAGATTTGAAAGCTGTGACTTTGCCACCCGCCACTCAATGGCAGAGTCGCCTGGGACGGCGATGGCCTCGGATGGGAGCGGCCTCACGGATACATTCCGCGTTGTATCATACAGCTTGTCTGAATAACTGTACCTTCGGATCGTCTCCCACGAGGATGATTCGTCTTCGGACTGGGGTAGAGCGATCTTGGCGAACGTAAGGGTCATGCGTGGACCCCCCGAAACCGGTTTCCATGAACCCGCAAGCTTAATACCCAGATAGAAATAGGAGTCATCCTGTCCTGCGTAAACCTTGGTTAAGTCCCAGCCGGCCTCGCCCTTGATGCCATCACCGACTCTGTCTATTGCGATAGGAAGGCTTTCCTGCCATTCGCTGAGCGATCCATCGGCTGCAAAGGAAATCCCGGTCGCTATTTTGGGGGGAGCGATCGCGGTATCACACTCTGGCAAGGTGTGATCGAGTGGGTCCCGCAAGATCGCGATATGTTTGTCGTGAAAGATATTTAGATTACTACCTGCTCCAGGAACGTAGGCCGTTAGATCCATGGCAAGGGGATCGATTCCCGAATTTAACTTAGGCAGAGGTTGCTCTGGGGCAGGATAGCTGAGATCGATGCCAGAGGAATCTGGAGGCGTCCCCCAATCGGGAGCATCGGTTTCGGTCTCTTTGGTGAGCGGTGAATTGCTGCCGCATCCTGACAAATAGAGACATACCAAAATTGGTCTTAGTTTCATCATGGCTGGCATTCCTCGGTCGGGTAGAAAAGACCAGTTTGATTTTAAGGGAATAAAATTCGATTTCAAGGAACTTATGGACCAGCATGAGGCATCCCAAGTTCTGCGGTGAAACAGATCAGGTTTGGCAAAAAAATTTTTGCCCGTGGCGCAACGCGCAGGCTTTCTATGACCTGCGGGTGGGAATTTCGGCCGTGGCGGTAAAAACTTTTACCTGCGGCCCTGACGACTCGCCGGCGCTAAAGTTTTTGATGTAGTCGTAAGATTCTGCATGATCCTTCTTCACATGCGTAACCTCGCGGATATGGACGTGGAAATCAATATTGTGATTGTTTTCGGCAGCCCATTTCACGACTGCGGCATAGACCTCCGGGTCGGTGCGGCCTGAATCCCCGTAGAGGTAGACTTTGATCCGCTTTTCACCCGCGATTTTATTGTCTTCTAGCTTCTGAGTAAGCAGCTTGATGATGTTTTTGGTTTTGAATGACTGCATACCAAAAATCGAGGGTTGAACTATGGTTCCCTGAGGGAAGGCTTTGGTATCTATCCAGCGCATTTGATTGCCCTGGATTTTCGGGAAATACTCGAGGATTTTGGGGGCCGAAGTCACGTAGTAGACTCCAACGATCTCACTTCCTGATTCGAATTGCTTTTTCAACGCTCGTCGGGTGGCGTGAAGCGAATGCGGGCCGTTTTCTTGGGTATAACGGCGGAGCATGGCAAGCGGGAGGCCGTCCTTACTGTTTTTGCACGTATCGTCGAGATCGGAAATGATCAGAACGGGCCGACGTACGCGTGGTACGCTGGACGTTTTGCCCTTGGCTTTCACGTTTGTGTGCTGAGTTGCGGTCAGTATTTGGTTTCCAATTCCAATCAAGCCGATCGATTTTGCCATGGTTCATTCCTCACCAGTTTGAGAGCATTCTGGCACAGGGTATACCTGAGAAATTAAACAAGATCAAGTTTAAATTTTGGGTTCAATATTAGATCCGTGCCATCGTTTTGCGACGCTGTGTTTTGAGAATCGCTTGCGAGGAAACCCAGCCAATCCCTGTAAAGGGGGTGTTAGGGAGATCCGGTTAGGCTCCCGTACCAAAGCTGATTGACATCGGAATGGCGGCAGTAGCTCGTCAACGCGGGAATGATACTGCGATTTATCGCAACGCTAACGTCGCCGCCCTGATTCTTAACAACAAATTTGCCAGCATCAAAGTCACGAACTTCGGATTCGGAAAGTCCGATTTCAAAGGTTTTAATATTTTGAAGTTCAAGATTCACTGTTGTCACGCCGTCAACAATCGCTTTGGTTGCTTCAAAGCTCGCGGGAACATCGCTTTCATCTCGGCTAAGTCTACTTAGGCATAACGGAGTTTGAAGAGCGCTGGCACGAAACCAATAAGAATCGGCAAAGTCTTCAAATAGAATCACTTTACGAATCGTCGTTGGCCATAAGCGCGAAGTGTTGTTGAGGTATTCAAATATCTTCTTCTGCTCACTGTCATACATCGTGCCTTGCCCTTCGGATGGATAGTCCCAGACGGTAATATTGACCCCGAGAGACCTAAGTAGATCGGCCTGATCCAAGGCTTTGTTGCGTGAGACGATCTCGTCTTTGCCGCCCAAGACCATGAGGATATTGGCAAAGTCCTGGCGTTCTTTGAAGAAGCTTCCCTGAGAAGGGGCATAAACAGATACGAGATTACTCGCTGAAAAAGTGGAGTTGAGCTCAGTGGTCAGAAATTTGGCGTGCAGTCCTTCAGACGATGTGCCACCGATATAGATTCGCTCTGGATCGATATTATAGAAGCGAAGAAGATTTGAGATCATGACATTAGCCGCCCGATACCAGTCGTTTCGCAATTGATAGTCAAGCCAGTTTGCTTCATAAAACGAATGTGGCTGGTTCTGGTAGACCAGATTAAGAAAATTAAATCTGGCCACAAACCATGGCTCGGGAGACGAATCAGATGCGACCGAAAGGTATCCTGAGCCAACTTCGTTGGTGTTTGTGATGTTGACGGGATTGATAAAAAGAGGGTATTTTTTTTCGCGATGACGATCGTAAGCTTTTGGAATCATAAATGAGTAGCTGGGCGTTAAATTGCGGACGTATGCGTTTCCATACGGGATATCAAGCAAGATGCCGCTACGCACCTCAGAAGCGTTTGCCTTGACTTTCATGCTGTAGTCGATATCCCTCAACAACGGCACACCTTCGGCAGCGGAAAGATCGCGGACGGGGGCAAGCGTGGCTTCGCTGCAGTTTGCTGCTATCGCATCCACAAGAAGGCACGACATGCCTTTGCAGTCGTTGGGACGAACCTCATGCTCTTTATGCTCTTTGGTGTAGCCAGATTTGGCGGCTATGATGGCGCTTCTAGGGATGGCTGAAGGTGCCTCGCAGGTTGCGCCCGTGGTAACAACTCCGGCCGGATTGGGGATTGACTTGTTTGTTTCTCCGACAGGTTGGTCAGTTTTGTGGTCTTTTCCATCGCCACCGGCTTTGCCACAAGAGAATAATAGGGCAAAAATAATGATGAAAGGAATTTTTTGGGTAGGCTTTGCCAAAGGTATGTCCTTGGAAAAACTTTCAATCGTGTTTGTTTCGGCGCCTGGGAGAAAAAGTTAACGGCGGGCAAAGACTTATTGAACCCAGGCACAGTTTGCCGAGAAGTTGGCAGTAGTTTCACAACAAAAGTTTCGCAACAAAAGTTTCGCAACAAACCAACGAGCAGGATAACGCTTTAAAAGCGACGGTATAACCCTTGCGTTGAGTTCTTGGCGGGATCGCTGTGTCTCGCTAGCGAAAATAATCCGGGTTGAGAAACTCCATCACAATATCCTCTCCCAGTTGCAGGCTGGAACAGAGCTCGAAGCGCATGATATCGGGGCAGCTATAGTGCGGTCCCTGAGACATTAAACGCTTGGATTTGCTACCCAGGAGTGCCGGCGCTAAGAAGCAGTGGGCTCCGGCGAACATCCGGCTTGCGAAAAGGCTTGTGATGAGCCTAGGACCACCTTCGACCAAAACGCTTGAGAGTGGTCGTCCCGAAAACTGTGTGACGGGATGGGATGCGAGCGCGTCCCGCAGCGTCGAGGTGTCCCCGGGGAGTGGTTGGACCAGGAGTTCCGCCTTGGTTTTGCTTACCCAGCTTGCTTGCGCGGTC
>CAZOSN010000032.1:27962-31173 GCA_964582405.1 uncultured Oligoflexales bacterium
ATCCAGCGGCCCTGACTAAAGGTCTTCAGCGTGAGATCGTCGCGAACCAAACCCCCGGCTGCGAGAAGTCGTCCATGGGGATCAAAGATAATTTTAATTGGATCATGAGTTTTCAGGACCGCGTCGCGCGAGGTAAGTCTAGGCTGATCCGATAGGACGGTTTGCGCACCCACCATGACGGCATCGTATTTCTGCCTGAGCCAATGCCCGTAGGCCCGAGCCTTCGGCCCCGTGATCCATTGCGAATGAAAATCATCGTCGGCGAGCGAGCCATCGACCGACTGCGCCCATTTTGCAAAAAAATGCGGTCTGAGGTCTGGTCTTGCTACCTGAGCAAGAAAATCGCTATGCCAGGCGCGGCATTCTGCACCAAGTCTGCTGAGGCTCACTTCGATGCCGGCTTTTTGGAGTAAAGCCACGCCGCGACCCGAGACTTCTTGAAAGGGATCGATAAGTCCAATGACGCACCGTTTGATCTGGGCTTTGATTAAAGCTTCGGCGCAGGGAGGCTGCCTGCCATGATGGGCGCAGGGCTCAAGTGTGACGTAAATTGTTGCGCCACGCGCTAAGCTTGGTTGGGAAAGTTTCGACAAGGTGACGACTTCGCTATGGCGCGCGCCATGTTTTTCCGTAACGCCAAACGCCAAGAGCCTGTGAGCTTTGACAAGCACCGATCCTACCACGGGATTCGGGTGGGCGATCCCGGCACCACGCATGGCAGCCATCAGGGCCTGACTCATCCAATATTCATCGCTCGGGAAATCGGGCAGGTTTTGCGCTTGACCAACAGCCCAAGGGATCAGCCCTCCCATGCCAAAGCCTGCGCGCAACGACTTAAAGTTCATGGGGTCAAACCTCAGTTAGTCTAAAGATTTTCCATAGTTTACCGATAATTCGGCAGACTCCTTGAAAGGACTTTACTTGAACCAGCAGCTTTGGCCAAAACTTTTTTTGCAGATCTTGACAGGCCTAGTGTTAACGCTAAGAGTGACTCCGGCGTTTAGTATTGTGCATCAGACGAAGGGTGTCGATGGCTTCAATCCCACATTCTACTTTGATTTTGATTTTGGCTTTACAACCTACAAAAGCAAAATGATTCTCAACAACGACCGCTCGACTCATGCGAGCTATACACTGGGAGGCAATGGCGGAAGCGACCGCGAGTACGGATTCTTTGTTAAGACTGATATCAACACGACCAGTTTTGAGCTCAACCAAAGCAAAGTTGCCTCTAGCTGGCGTGACTCGGTGTTCCGCTACCGAATGGGTTATGTGTATGCGGGGGTTCTGTTTTCGCAGGCCGAGATGCAGGTTAATAAAGAAGGAACCGAGACCATGGATGCCCAAGGCAATGGCTTTGGTGGAAACGTGGGCTTTCAGGCCGAATTTGGTTCGACTGCGGTGTTCTATGTCGATATCGTGTCCGCTTCCATATCGTCCACTAAAGATACGCTCAGCACGACAAATAGCATTGGCTCTCGGCTTGATGTCGATATCGGGGCACAGTTTGATATCACCAAAAAATCACTAGATTGTATAATGGGATATAGGCAGCGCACGGTGTCGGTCACGACCGATGCATCGTATAGCGAGGAGCTCTATACCAACTACATTGGACTGCGTTGGGCATTGTTTTTTTAGAGGCCTTGTTATGGGTAGGAAAATCAGCTTGATCGTGGCGATTTGGAGTTCTTTTGCACAAGCTGCCCACGGCTATCAAATACATGACGCCAAAAAAAATGCCCGCCCGAATCCGGACATCGAGTTTCTCCAGCGGGTGTCGCGCGGTGTTTCCAGCCTCGCGGAAGCCGCGCATCGGGCACTTGTGTTTGTTTCGATTGCCAAAACAGCTCCCGGTTCGTTTTCCGAAGAAATAGACCCGTTCGAGTTTTTCCTCGCGCCGGAATTTCGCAAACTGATGCCAGAATACAAGCAAAGGGGCCTGGGCTCGGGTTTCTTAATCGATGTTAAGCAGGGTCTTATCATTACCAACAATCATGTGATCCAGGGGGCCGACTCAATCAATGTCAAATTTGCCAATGGCACAAGCGCCGATGCCTCGGTAGTAGGACGGGATCCGCATACCGATGTCGCGGTTCTAAGAGTCAAAGACAAAGGATTTGATACCCGCGGACTCAGTCAGCTGGTGCTCGCTGACTCGGATAAAGCTCGGATCGGCGAGTTTGTGCTGGTCGTGGGAGCACCCTTTGGACTCGAGGCAAGCCTGTCGTTCGGTGTCTTGTCAGCGGTGGGGCGCGGCAACCTCAACATCACGACGCTGGGAAATTTCATGCAGACCGATGCGGCGATCAACCCAGGAAACAGCGGGGGGCCGCTTATCAACACCGAAGGCGATGTGATCGGGATGAATACAGCAATTTATTCCCGGTCAGGTGCCTCGGCGGGTATCGGTTTTGCCGTTCCTTCAAACCTGGTTCGTCGCGCCGCCACAGCACTCATCAATCATGGTGCGATCGCCCGAGGTTACCTGGGAGTGAGACTGCAGGCGATCGACGAAACCATTGCAGCAGATTTTGGCTTGCCAAAAGGAGTGCTCGGAGCGCTCGTTGCTTATGTTAAACCCAACTCCCCAGCTCAAAAGGCGGGTCTTAGCGATGGTGATATCATCGTGGCCCTGGGGGAAAAAGCTATAGAATCGCCGTCCGAGCTTACCAATGCCATAGGCCTATTGGAACCCGGCAGCCAAGTTAGAATCACCTACTACCGAGAAAGCGGCAAAAAAACCGCCGAGGCTCGGCTTGTCAATTATCCAGAAATAACCCTCACCAAGGACAAGCCGTCGCCAGATTCTCTGGTCGTGGGCGGCGCGGCGGTAAGGCCATTTCATGCGGGGTTGAGTGATTTCGAATCTTACCGCGCCAGATACCGGATAGATTCGGCCGAGGGTCTGATCGTGGTTGCTGTAGAGGCAAATTCGAAGGCGGAGACTGCGGGGCTTAGGGTTGGAGATCTGCTATTCAAAGCCAACCGCAAGGCGCTTAAAGATCCTCGTGAGCTGAATGCACTGTTTCTGAATTCACCCAAAGTATTGGTTCAGATAGAGCGCCAGGGTGAGTATATGTTCACGTCTTTACACAAATAGTAGCCAAACCTACACGGGGAAGCTAGGAACCCAGAAAATATGGGAACGACTATTTAGATTTTGCTGAAAAAGCTCCGCTTTTTCGCAAAATCGTGTCCTGATGGAGCA
>CAZOSN010000033.1:0-25527 GCA_964582405.1 uncultured Oligoflexales bacterium
ACCGTATCGGGGTGAGCTTGCGGTGGTGATTGAAACGTAATCTCAACCTGAGGTTGTTTGTAATCGCCTTTGGTAACATGAATCTTGCGCTGCTTTATGGGGGCGATAGCAGGTGGTGCGATTTTCGGCAGCTCTTCACCCTGCGCGCTTCCGAACAGTTCACCGACACTTGTGGCGACCTCAGCTTCATCGAAGCGGCCGCTAGCAATAATGGTGATATTTTCTGGTTTGTACCATTTTTTATAAAACGCGTTCACCTCGTCGCGCGTGTATCGGCGAATCTGGTCTTCAAAGCCAATGATCGGTCGGTGTGCCTCAGAACCCGCAAAAATGTCTTCAAAAATTTTGCGGCCTACGGTTGTAGATGGGCAATCGTTGGCGCGTTTTATCTCCTCGATGATAACCTCGCGCTCCTTGTCGAGTTCCTGCGGATCCAACACCGAATTCAATACCGCGTCGGCTAAAATCTCGAGACCAGTATGAACATGATCGCTTGCAATCGTGAGGTGGTAGACGGTTTGTTCGAAGCTGGTATAGGCGTTGATATCGCCGCCTAGGGATTCTACATCCTGCGAAACCTGGCCGACGCCGCGTTTTTCGGTTCCTTTGAACAGCATGTGTTCGAGAAAATGCGCAAGGCCGCGCTCGCTCGGGAGTTCATGAATAGAACCGACCCCCACCCAGCACTGTAGCGCCACGATGTCGGTGAATTCGCTGCTCACCAGGCATATCCGGGTTCCGTTGTCGAGTGTCTTGTGTATCATGAGGCCTCTTTGAGAATGGAATGGGCTGGGCTGGGCGAGGCTTTGCTACATCGCGACCCCGATGTTGAAATTGATATTGGCGGTTGTTGTCTGATCGGAGCGGTAGGGTTTTGCGAGGCTATAAGAGATCGAAAATGTTTGGTGAACGAGAGCCAGGCCTCCTGCAACCAGGGATCTGTCGTCATCTTTACCAACTGCGACCCCGTAGCTTCCTATGAGACGCAGAAGGTCGTAAACCCGCGCTGAGAACGCCGTGATCGCCATTTCCTCGGGTTTGGCTAATCCGATCAGCTCGGGATTTTGGGTATTGAGTCCATAGTAGGTGTCCTGAATCTCGTTTTCAAAGCCCAACACCCGCTCTCTATGCCGAGCATCGACCTCGACCGTGAAATCACCATTGCCAAATAGCATCGCAACACCGGCTCGATAGGTCGTGGGTGCGTAAGCTTTAACCCGACGATTGTTGATGTTCTCGCCAGATAAGGCAAACCTGATCGATGGCGTCAGAAGACCCGCTATCCCGAAGCCTAAGGTAGTCGATGAGATGGGATCAAAGATCTCGCCTTCTTTTTCGAGCGCGTTGAGGTAGGTGCCTTGAATTCCCACAGCAACATTACCCATAACGTTGGCGAGCGCGAGCGATAACCTGCGCGAAACCGGACTGTCGTAAGGTTCGTTGTTTTTGACAAGCTCATCTTCGTAGCGAGATGAAAATCCAGTGTACGCGAGGCCAGCCGCTACCGATGAGGTCTTTGCATCGACAACCCCGAGCTGATAGAAATTGCGGCCATAGGCCGGCCAGTAGTAGCCCGCGCTCATGTTGTATTGGCGTTGGATCGCGATCATCGCAGGGTTGGCCCTTACCGCCGAAACACCCGATAAGGCGGCAACTCCGGCGTTGCCAAACGCCAGAGAATGATCGCCCATGGCTTCGTACTCGTCCGGAATGCGTGCATAGTCGGGGATAGAAGGTTGCGAAGCCAGAAGGGTCCCGGCTGATACCAAGGCAATAAGACCAATTCCTACATTCAAGATGCTTCTGGCCATGATCCTCTCCCTAAGAACCTATTTTGAAGGGGCCAACTTTTCCTCGTTGGCACTCCACCCGACGCTCATTTGTTTGCGAATAAACAGTGCTTCGGTTTCCGGGTCGTCTTGATAAAACCAAAACCGACCCTTTTTAAACAGGCATCAAGATTTGACGGCATCCTTGCTCGGATCTTTTGTTAGACCCGCTATGTGTGCCTTGATCACTTTGAGAAATGTGTTGCTCCCAACTTCCAAAGTGACGAAACCATCGGCAACCGATTTTACTCTGCCTATGATACCACCAGATGTGACAACTTCGTCGCCGCTTTTAAGTGTTTCAAGCAATTTTTGGTGATCTTTGGTTTTGCGTTGCTGCGGCCTAATAATCAAAAAATACATGATCACAAGGAAGGCCGCTGGTAAAAGCATCATATCGAGGATGCTTGGCTGTTGGGCCTGCTCGCCTGCAGCGTAGGCAGTGGTTGCTAGCAAATTGAACATGATAGACCTCAATAAATAAAATTTAGAGCGCGGAGCTTACTTCACGCTCTATAAGATTGCAAGTCTCTCGTCTCTAAGCCTTCACGTTTCACGCGCCCCTCTAACACTGCAATCTGACGAATGAATAGCATATAAGTGATCAAAACAATAAGTATGACTTTAGGTAGTCCAAGGCAGAAGGTTAGCGCGCAGGCTTCTACGGTTCGAGCAAAGTACTCGGGGTGTTTCATAAACCGAAACGGACCTGTTTTGGATTCTTGTACCCCTGATAATCTAAGGCAGCGCATGGTCCACAAAGAACCAAGCGACATGATGGCCCAGACTCTTAGGCAAAATCCAGTCGATAGCAGCAGCATGGCTAAAGACAGAGAAACCCGAGAAAGTTTCACCGGATGAGTTTGCATCGCCAAGGCGAGGAGGGCGACGGGAAGCAACAGATCATAAAGATAAAAAATCCTCATGGTCCAGGGTGAGGCCTCGCATGCATCAAAAAGGCGCAATGCACGGTAGTGCCTGGAATGGATCAGAAAGTCTCCTGAACGGCCGATGATATAGCCGGCAAAAATAAGAATTTCGAACAGTGACCCAGACATACGACTTCCCCCGCGCGACCCCTTAAAAGTTGTTCTGATGGCGTTGCGATAGTTGACGTAGATTGGGGAGTCCAAATCCAACGCCTTAATCTATGCCAGATTATCTTAGCAGCTATGCGGGAGAGTTAACAATTTATACTGTGGCCTGGCCTGCTGGTACCCGGCCATGACATTTTTTGTATTTTTTGCCGCTGCCGCAGGGGCAGTCGGCATTGCGCCCGACTTTTTCGTTGTTGCGCACGACGGTTTCTGGCCGTGGTGCCTGGGGCTGTTGCCGCGACCCATGATAGATCATACCATCATCGTTCTCCTTATTTGCGGCGGGATTCGGCCTCTGCGACTCAAGCACTGGGGTGCTTTGAGGGTGCGACATCGTGAGCTGATCTTCGTCAATGTCCTCGTGGTGAAGACCTTCTTCGACGGCCAAAGTCGGAGGTGGCATGCGGATCAAAGAGATCGCGGTTTCGTCTTCAATCCTAGCCATCATGCTTTCAAAGAGTTTAAAGGCTTCTTTTTTGTATTCCTGGAGTGGGTCGCGCTGAGCATAGCCGCGCAGTCTGACATTGTCTTGAAGTTGTTCCATCGAGCGAAGATGGTCCTTCCAGTTTTGGTCGATAATCTGCAGATGCACGTACGACTCAACCCTTGCCATCAGTTCGGTGCCGACCGTCTGACGCTTTTCTTCGTACTTGGCCAAAATTTGTTCGGCCGCTATATCGACGATAGCCGGGATACTAGGCTCGCTAGCCTCAATTTTGACTTTGGTGGCTGTCTCGGCCTTGATCTCATCGGCAATGGCCTGAAGGTTCCACTGTCTTTCCTCTGAGTTTTCGGGTGCGTGCTTGACCACAATGCCCTCGAGAACCCATTTGATCGAATCCGGGATGAAATCAATAAGACTTTGTTTTTCCAGCACAGCCCGCCGACGCTGGTAGACGACCTGGCGCTGCTGGTTCATGACGTCGTCGTATTCGAGGACATGCTTGCGGCTTGAGAAGTTTTGCTCCTCAACCCGTTTCTGGGCTCGTTCGATGGCGCGCGAGACCATGGGCGAGACGATAGCTTCTCCCTCCTGCATGCCGAGCCGGCCCATTAAGGCTGAGAGCTTGTCGGAGGCAAATATTCTCATGAGGTCGTCTTCGAGGGAGAGGAAAAACTTGCTTCGCCCGGGGTCGCCCTGGCGTCCTGAACGGCCGCGCAGCTGGTTGTCGATCCTCCGAGACTCATGGCGTTCAGTGCCGATAACAAAGAGCCCGCCGCATTCTTTGACGCCGGTGCCAAGCACAATATCGGTACCGCGGCCGGCCATGTTGGTGGAAATCGTGACATTGCCGGCCTGGCCAGCGTTGAGGATGATCGTGGCCTCGCGGCTATGGTTCTTGGCATTGAGTACTTCGTGAGGGATATTGCGCTTTTTCAAAAGCGATGACAAAAGCTCGGATTTTTCAACAGACACCGTACCGACGAGGACCGGTTGACCGCGCTTTTGGGCGGTGGCGATTTCGTCGGCGATGACATTAAATTTCTCGCGGGCCGTGCGGTAGACCTCGTCTTGCTCGTCGATCCTGACACAGTTCTTATTGGTGGGAATCACGACGACTTCGAGGTTGTAAATTTTCTTGAATTCTACAGCTTCGGTATCCGCCGTACCGGTCATGCCCGAAAGTTTGTGATAAAGGCGGAAGAAGTTTTGAAAAGTGATCGAGGCCAGGACCTGGGTCTCATACTGAACCTTGACATGCTCTTTGGCTTCCAAAGCACCATGCAACCCGTCGCTGTAGCGTCGACCATCCATGAGGCGGCCTGTGAATTCATCGACGATGATGATCTTGCCGTCTTTGACCACATAGTCGACATCTTTGCGGAAAATCACATGAGCTTTCAGTGCTTGCTGAACATGGTGCAGGATGGAGATGTTTCGGGGGTCATAAAGGTTGTCAACACGAAGGCGTTGCTCGAGCTTGCTGATCCCATCCTCTGTAAGAGAGACTGAGCGTGCTTTTTCATCGACGATGTAGTCGCTATCTTTATGTAAGCCGGGGATCGCCGCGTTGACTTTGACATAAAGATCCGTATCGGTATCGGCCGGCCCTGAAATGATCAATGGGGTCCTAGCCTCGTCTATCAGAATGGAATCGACCTCATCCACGATACAGAAATGATGCCCGCGCTGGCAAAAACGCTCGAGCTCGGTCTTCATGTTGTCCCTGAGGTAATCAAAACCAAATTCGTTGTTCGTGCCGTAGGTGATGTCTGCGCGATATGCCTCGCGCCTCTCGTCGTCAGACAGGTTGTGGACGATCAATCCGGTGGTCAGTCCCAAAAAGTTGTAGAGTCGCCCCATCTCGCGAGCGTCGCGTTCCGCGAGGTAATCGTTGACCGTGACGACGTGAGCGCCTTGCCCTGCAAGGGCAACGAGGTAGACCGGCAATGTTGCAGTCAGGGTCTTGCCTTCCCCGGTTTTCATTTCGGCAATTCTACCTTCAAATAACGCAAGCCCACCTACCATCTGAACATCGAAATGCCGCATACCAAGCACCCGGCAGCTCGCTTCGCGCACTGTGGCAAAAGCCTCTTCCATGATGTCGTGCAGGCTGGCTCCTTTAGCCAGATGCTCTCGAAACTTGACCGTTTGTTGCCCAAGCTGTTCATCGCTCAAGGCCTTCATTTGCGGTTCGAGCGTTCCTATGCGGCGCACGATTTCCATGTATTGTTTGACTTGGCGATCGTTGCGCGTCCCAAAGACTTTTCCAAGAAGAGTAAGCATTTAAATATCCTGCCAAAGATCCCGATTTCTCATGAAGCTTATACCTTAAGGTAAACTTTAAACAAATAGCATCCCATAATATTTTCCGCAGGTGTTAATTTGGTAAGTTGGCGAAGTTCTAGTACGAGCTTACATATTCAATATAAATCTCTTTGGATTGACATTGACGCCATCGACCAGAATTTCGTAATGAAGATGAGGCCCTGTCGTTCTTCCAGTCATACCGACAGTGCCAATTTGGTCGCCGCGTTTCACCTTCTGGCCGGGCTGAACCATATTTTCGGCGTTGTGTCCAAAGCGTGAGACGATCCCATTGCCATGGGCGATCATGATAAAGTTGCCAAACCCTTCTTTGGCTCCAGAAAATATCACGACGCCATCGCCAGGCGCGGCGATCGGTGTGCCGATCGGAGAGGCGAGATCGATGCCCTGGTGGCCGCCTTTTTCACCCGTAAACGGCGAAACTCTTGCGCCAAACGACGAGGTAAGCCAGCCATTGACCGGTGCCATCGATGGGATCGATGACAGCAGTGATTTTTTTTCACCAAGCTCGGACAAAAGCTGTTGCAGCTTGATAGAGTTCTTGTTTGCCGAATGTTCAAGCTCGCTCAGGCGATCAAACACGGGCCTGAATGTCAGCTTTTCGAGGTGGATTCCCGCTGGCAGGTAAGTTTGAGTTTCGGTTGCGATCTGATGGTCGATATGTTTCTTGTACTCGTCATCGGTTAGGGGGCCGATTCCCGTTTGTTTTGAAAAATTCTTAAATTGAAGGTTGGTGAGGTCTTGCAGTTTAACGCTGTACGTCTCGACTTTTTCTAGCGAGGCCTTGACTTGGTCCAGGTTTGCCATCAGTAGCCTTGCCTCGCCTTTCATCCCATCGTTTTCGCGCGCTATTCGCTCATAAGTGGTCTTGACATCGAGCAAGTCAAGGTAGTCGAGCAGGAGAAAGGTCAATGCGCTTGCACCAGCCAGGATCAAGATCATTCCAAACTTGATGAAATAGGTCGGAATATGAAACTGCCTGGCCTCGTGAGCTCCCTCGGGGATGATGACGATTCGCATTTTTTTCATAAGCGTTCCTTGCAGGTTATTTGCCCAAGGCGTTGATCTCGATAACTAGTGCTGTGACATTGTCGTCGCCACCGCGTTGGTTGGCTAAATCGATCATGGCCCCAACCGAATTTTTGCCCCCGTCAGCAATCAGCTTGGCTAGTTCGATGTCGCTGACTTTGCCATGGAGGCCGTCGCTGCAAAGTAGCAGCCTATCTCCCGCTTCGACGGCAAAGCTCAAGGTGTCGATATCTTCTTCTTCTTGATAGCCGACGCTGCGGGTAATCACGTTTTTCAGGTGATGGATTTCAGCTTCTTCTTTTGTGAGAATACCAGCGCGAACCTGCTCGTTGACTAAGGAGTGATCATAGCTTATCTGATAGATAATGCCGCTTCGCCAGAGATAGAGCCTGCTGTCGCCAACATGGGCGCAGTGCGCTGTTCCTGTGGTTAGGGTTTTGGCAAGGGTGAGGGTTGTACCCATACCTTTAAGAGCAGGATCTTCAAGCGCGCGTTCGTAGATTTTGCCTGATGCGTGGTTGACTGCTGCGGTGAGGATATCGCCAATCGTAGCTTCGTCCATCGCATCGCTTATCGGCACGTTACTCAGATATTCCTTGATTTCCCGAATTGCTAGGCTGCTAGCAATTTCGCCTCCGGCATGACCTCCCATACCGTCGGCGACTATAAATAAACCCTGAACTTCATCGACCAACAAAGAGTCCTGGTTGGTCGATCGGACTTGACCGATATCGGTTTTACCTATGGCAGTGATGGCTAACGAAGCCAATAGAATCCCTCTGATGGAATCTTGGATCGCATGCAAGACGATACTGCGGTATGTTCGGCGGATCTTTGGGAGACTTTGAGTGGCGTTAGTAGGCCAAGATTTTACGTTGATCTCGGAAATTAATGCAGGGCCACCAGAGATGTTCTCAAGTAACTCAGATTAATTTCGCGACGGTCTCAGCAAATTCCATCGTTGATAACCTGCCTCCCAGATCCATCGTGCGCGTTGCCTGATCCGACAGCGCGAGAAACAAAGCTTGCCGTATTTTTTGTGCAGCATCGGCTTCATTAATATGATCCAACATCATGCAGGCGCTGAGAAGTAAGGCGGTAGGATTTGCCTTGTTTTGCCCTGCAATATCGGGCGCAGAGCCATGCGCGGCTTCGAATATACTCATGTCTGGGCCATAATTGCCCCCTGGCACTAGTCCCAAACCTCCAATCAATCCCGCACCTAGGTCGGAAATGATGTCTCCGTATAGATTTTCGGTGACGATCACATCAAACTGCGATGGGTTGGTAACCATCTGCATGCAGGTGTTATCGACGATCATGTCCTTGAAAGTGATCTCAGGGTATTGCTTTGCGACATTGGCACAGGAGTCGAGGAAAAGCCCGTCGGTGAACTTCATAATATTGGCTTTGTGCACCGCCATCACCGACCGGCGGCCAAGTTTTACCGCCAGGCGAAAAGCATGGTGGGCAATTTTCTCTGAGGCCTCGCGCGTGATAAGCTTGACCCCTTGTGCGACCCCATCGCTTACCTGATATTCGATACCCTTGTAAAGATCCTCGGAATTTTCCCGCACAATGATCATATCGACATCGGTGTAGCGTCCAGGTAGGCCCGGAAAGCTCTTAATAGGTCGGACGTTGGCATAAAGATTAAAGAGCTGGCGCATCGACACGTTGATCGAACGGTGCCCTTTGCCGACAGGAGTGGTAGTCGGACCTTTGAGAGCAACACGCGTCCGGCCGATGCTTTCGAGAAACGCTTTGGGGATCAATTCCCCAGATCGTTCGTACGCCGCCAGACCGACATCGACTTTCTCCCAGGTGACCTGGGCGGACGTCGCGCTGACCACGAGCTCAACCGCGGAGGCAATCTCAGGACCAATGCCATCTCCGGCAACAAGTGTAATGGTTTTCATGGGTTGTCTCCAGTCTTCGGCCCCCTAGCCGACAATTGCGCGCCCGCCGTCTAACTAAAATAGAGCGCTTGGATACCAAGAATACGTCATAAAAACTAGTATTTTGTCTACATATTCCATTGACGACATGGGTCTTTCGGTAAAGAGAAGTTGGTGATTTATAAAAAAATGGTAAGCACCTGCTTTTAAAGCAGATTAGTTTTCTAGGGAAAGCACATTCAGACCTGAGCAGACCAACCTTAAATCAAAAATACGTAGGTAAGCACTGCTGGCTTCTTGACTAGAAATACCGTGGCAGATTTTTTGATCGCTGCATTGATAGCATCTTGGACTTCACTCAGGCTCTTTGATGCCGACTGGTCGATAATTTTCATCGTCTGATTGATCATGCTGCCCTTCCAGGTGCTCAGGTCAAAGCCTATTGGAAGGGCGATGCCGATGAGCTCGAATTCAAGGGCCTGATCCCAGGTTTTGGTTGCCTTATTGAATACGCCGGAAACCGTGATCAAACCTGAATCGCCAATCTTTAGGCGAGAGCGTAGGTTTTGCTGATCCATGGGGTTTTTAGACCACGAATCGATATAGATTGGGCTGTGATCATCGATCGAAAGCACCTTTAGTTCTATCGGCGACAAAACCAGTTCGGCCCCATTTTCGACCGAGGTTGTTTCGATACCTCGCGCGATCGCCAGCGCGCTGTTGGCCTTGAGCTGGGAATGGGTTCCGTGGACTGCTACATATCGTTTTGGATTGACCAGACCCATGAGATGCTCGAGTTCGCCTTGGTGGGCATGCCCAGAAACATGAAGGCCTGCGTTTTGTTTTTGGCCTAGGACGATGACGCCCACTTTGTGACAGGATGAGATAACCTGGGACAGAGGTCGCTCGTTGCCTGGAATGACTCGCGATGACAGAATCACGGCATCACCCTCTTCGAGAACGATTTTTTTATCTTGGCCGCTTGTGATTCTGACCAAGGCGGACTTGTGCTCGCCCTGGCAGCCGGTAGCCACAATAATGACTTGTGCCCTGAGGAGGAAGTCCATCTCATCTTCGCTGCCGATCTGAGTCACGAGTTCAGGTGGGACTAGGCCCATCTTGAGACCTTGATCCATGCAGCGCTTGATGCCAGAGCCCGCAAAAATTACCTTCCGCCCAACCCTCTTGGCGACGGTGAGAATGCCAAGCAGCCTCCAAAGATTGCTCGAAAATGTCGCAATGATGACTTTACCCTGGAGCGGCCTAATCTCAGCTTCAAGGCTATCGATCACGATGGACTCGCTGCCGCTCCAGCCGGGCGATTGCGAGTTAGTCGAGTCAGTAATCAGCAAATCTACGCCGCCTTCCGACCATTTGGCTATTCCCGCATAATCGGCAGGTTCTTCAAATATCGGCGCCTTGTCGAATTTGAAGTCACCTGTGTGGAATACCTTGGTTGTCGGCGTTTCGATTCCCAGCGAGCAGGTCATTGGGATCGAATGATTAACATGAAAATAGGTGAACGAAATTTTGTCGTTTGCGATGCGGGATCCGGGCGATACGATAGTAAAATCAAATTCATCGGGCCGCATTTTGTGAAAGAGCATTTTGCTCTTGATCAACTCGGCCGTCCATTCGGTGGCAAAAATTGGGGCAGGCCATTTCTGAAGAAAAAGCGGCAGCCCACCTATATGGTCCTCATGGCCGTGGGTGATGACATAGGCTTCGGGACCATCGTACTCCATGAGCAAACTGTCTAAATCCGGGATAACAGCATCGACTCCCAAGTAATAATCAGGAGGAAACATTGTCCCGCAATCTACTATGTAGACTTTGCCTTGAAAAATATAAGCGGTGAGGTTCATTCCAAACTCGCCACAGCCGCCAAGAAATGCGATCTTAAGGTTTTCCGAGTTGGGAAGAGAGGCTGAAAGGGTCATAACATAAGACTTTCATTTCGTTCGGTCGATAGCTTAACCTTTTGCAGGCAGAAACACAAAGGGGTAGGTGATCTCAACGCTGCCGCGGTTTGGCTTAGGAAATTTCCAATTCGCGATCTTCTGCCCCACGCAGCGGGTCATCCCACGATCCTCAATAGACGAGGTTACAAGTCTTAAGTCGCTGATTTTTCCGAGAGTATCAAGACGCCAATACCATTCCATTTGTCCGCTTAAGGCCCGATTTTTTCTAAGAGCTAGTTCAAAACAGAGTTGGAGCTCAAATTTGTTGCGATCGATGACTCTTTCGATTAGGGATGGGCTAATCTCGCCAATCAACGGTTCGCGCAGCTCTTCTTTTTTCTCTCCGAAAGTCGAGGCAGCAATTTGGGCTAGTTTTGCGTTATCAGAAAACTGATTCTCAGGAGTAAAGCTGACGAAATCATTGCCAACCGGGATTCCAAGAGGAGCCGTGTTTTCCGGGCTCAGCGGGATCACCTTCTCACGGCTGGATCGAATTTGTTTTTGCTCGGCCGCTGCGAGCGTCGCAAGGTCCTTAACCTCTTGGTACATTGCTTCTTCGTTAGTCAGCATTTTGAATACTTTGATCTGTGAGATCGCGCTTTCCTCGCCGGGCAATTTTCCCAAAGCACCCTGATAGGTTTCAAAGTCATAGCCGTGATCAGTCTTGTACTCGCGGGTAGTGGCCCGCCGCATGGTGAGAATCTTTTCATAGGTTTCGTGCATCATCTTGATTTTTTGTGTGAGCCGAATTAGACCCCCCCCCAGAGTTTCACCAGTGACGGCCGGAATAGCGACCAAAGCAGCTCCAGGCTTTTGAAGGCTTGCATCATCAGCAGCTCTTTGGGTCTCAATGGCATCGTCAATTTTTTGCTGAAATCGGTCGTAGTAGCCACGATATAGTATCGTTGTTCCTTTGAAGACGTATTTGCTAGGTTTAGCTTTGTAACCAAGGAACGTTTTAGTGACATCTTCGTAAAATCTGATGGCTGACGCCAGAGGCCGTTTGCGGTTAAGATTGGACTGCAAGGCTTCCGGAAGATTGCGGATGTGGTCTGGGTGACTGAAGGCGAGGTTGTATTCTGACTTTAGATCTTCCTTTAATTGTGGACGCGAGTCCTTGCGCGCGAGCAGGCCGCCGAACAGACCCGAAAGCACCATGGCAGCTAACAGAGCAGAGGCAATGAGGACTTGACCTTCGATGCGGGAGCTGATGATCAGAGGAAGGACCTTGCCCCGGTATTTTTTGTCGCGAGGTGTCTTTTCCACCTTTTTTTCGGGCGAAATTTTTACCAGAATCTTTAAATCTTGCTTACTGATACTTGCAAAGTCGCCTGGGAATAGCGCTAACGTAATATCTTCGCGCCGACCAAGGCCTACCTCGACCGGCTGTCCTTTTCTTGTACCAAACGCCTGCCAGGTTGAATCTAAGTGGATTCTTACACTCTTGCGAGTGAAGGTTGCGATATGGATATTTTTAGCGAGAGGGTAGAAGGGCAAGATTAGGGTGCCCTTTTGTGATCCGATCGTAATTCTTCTAGGCCTACCAAAATAGTGTGAGCAGTCGTCGAGAGATCGGCCGTTTTGCAAAACTTCGAAGAAGACGAGCTGACGAATCTTGGGCGCTCGGGCCGGCTTTTTCTTTTTCGGCTCGCTTTCGTTTTTTGACTTTTTAAATTTAAACTTAAACATTGATGCCTAGTTTTTAAGTAGCCGGGTTTCAAATCCATATCGAGATATTCGGGCTTCGGCCAACGCTGCGATAACAGGCCGAAGCTGGCTGTAATTTAACCTCTGGTCGACGGACAGAACGGCTGACGTTCTTGTAATACTCGTGTCGAGTGATAAACCGGTGGCGACCGATTCGCGAAGAATTCGGTCTTTTAGGTAGCTAACAAAATTTGTGACCTCTTTGTTATCCGGCGCATCAAGCGGCCAAGCAAAGGTTCTCCCTTCGGGGGTTCCGATGATCAGATTGCTATCCCTGGGATAGAGTCCCATCCAGATAGCGCCATCTTTTTGTGGCTTTGCTGAGAAGGTAAGGATGTTAGCTTTGTTACCGATCCGCTGGTTAAGACCAGGGAGCAGGTGGCCGAGCAAGACAAACACTAGACCGATTGATAGTAGCGCAACATACGGACACCAGTCGGTCGTCTCGCGCAGGCGTTCGCGCATGTCGAGGATGTATTGTTCCCAAGGCGGGATGTCATGCGAGCCGTTGTGTGCCATTACATAATCCCACTTGCGAGAACAACCTGGTTGAAATAAGGCGAATCTTTCAGCCCCGCGATTGTTTGAATCACGATGGGCGCCGGTACATTGCGATCGGGAAGGAGAACCACGATCCCATCATTGCCAATTGATTCCTGCGATCGCTGGTAGAGCCATTTGGCCATCATTTCGTTTAGCAAAACAACATTGGGTGCTCCACCCTTAGCATGCTTGACGAAAAACTTGTTGCGGACATCAGAAAATTTGCCCCCAAAGGCCTCCAAATCTCCAAAGTAGAATTCCTGATCGGTCAGTATCACAATAGGCGTTGTCTTTGTGATTGCGGCCCGCGGCGATTCTCGGTAAGTGCTCTCGCTCGGATCTTCGACCTGAACGCTAACGGCGGGAATCTCGGCTTCGACAATACCGTACGAACCCGCTATCCAGGTCGATCGCAAGGCAAAGGAGAGAATGATGAAAAGTCCCAAAACCAAAACAACCAAGAACCGCATCTGCCAGGGATCGTCAGATAATCTCTTCTTCGTCCTTGATATCTTCGACAGCAGAATCGTCGAAGCTGTCATTTTGTTGCTCCTCCTCTTCGTTCTTTTCTGCTTGTGCCGGAGACTCATCCTCGTCAGCATGCGTAGCCATGGCAACCGTTTGCAATGGGACACCCGCTGGCTGACTCACGTAAGTAGCAACCTCCTGCGGCACCAGAAGGTTGTTTAGAATTGCCACACCATAATGAATTCGCTCAGTAAGCTTGATCGCAATTCCTTTGAGTACCTGATGGGAAGCTAGAAAAATCATGCTGACAATGAGCGCCAGAGCTGTCGAGTTCAACGAACCTGCTATACCGTTTGCAAGACGCGCCTGCTTTTCCGACGTATCCAGGATTTCGATCGAATCAAATGCGGACCATAAACCATCGATTGTCCCGAGAATGCCTACCAGCATGATCAGGGTGGCGAGCGCAGGTAATATAGCTAGGCGATGCTCGAGCTTAGGAAGGAAGTCAATCGTCTCTTCCTCGATGGTGCCTTTGACAGTGGTAGGGTCGCGTTCGGCGGCTTCGAGCGCTTTGAAGCTTATGTAAGGTAGTGAGGTATGAGACGCGCTCTTGCATAAGTTGATTGCGCGTTCGATATCTTCCGCTTGGACAATTTTTTTCAGGTTGGTCAAGAATTTGGCGAAGTCTACGTAGTAGACCATTTGCAACATAATAAAGCGTTCGATCATCACGATCGAACCAAGGAAAGCGAGCACAATCACAATGATGAGGTAGGAGTTCCCCTGTTGTAGACTTACAGCGATTTGGCTCCACATAGTTTGTTGCCTTTCGGTTCAAATTCCCGTTCAAGGATTGTCTGATCGTCTTCTTTGATTATACACGAGTGTTGTGGTTCAGTGGAAAGGTGGCTACTTTTTGCCCGGTTTAGCTTTACCTACGGAATTTGCCTCGGCTGGCTTTGGTTCGTTACTTGCGGTCGATGTTTTTAGACTGAGTCTCCCGTTTTCGAATGCTCGGGTAAAGGCGTCGAGAATTTGTGGGTCGAAAAGGTCCCTTTCTTTTTGAAGTTTGGCAACCGCCTCGTTTTGATCCATGAATCCAGAATAGGAGCGCCCAGAAACCATGGCATCAAAGACGTCTGAAACAGCCACGATGCGACCAAAAAAGGGAATTTGTTCGCCAATAAGGCCCTCAGGGTATCCCGTGCCATCCCATTTTTCATGATGGTATTTTATTCCTGACAGAAAACGTTTGTAGCCAGGCATATGCTTGATAATCTCTGCCCCAAGAGTGGGGTGGAGTTTAATCTCCTGGTATTCTTCAGTGCTTAATATCGAGGCTTTTTTAAGAATTTGGTCGGGAATTCCAACTTTACCGATGTCGTGGCAAAGTGAGCTGACCATGAGCATGCGCTTGATCTCTCGATTGAGCTTCAGTTCGTCAGCGATGGCCATTGAATACCGGCAAACTCGTTCGGAATGCCCTTTGGTATAGGTGTCTTTGGCTTCTACGGCGGCGATGATGGTTTCGACCATTCCGACAAGCCAAGAATCCATTTCGTTGCGCAGAGTGATTGTTTCAAATAGGGGGGAAACTGAATGCAGAATGAAATAAATCTGCGCCATCAGGTCCTCTGTCAAGCTGGTCGGATGATCAGCCTCGATATGAATGAGTCCGAGTAGTTTGTCGTGATGGCTCATGGGAAATACCGTAAGTTCGGCAGCTTGGTTTTGGGGTTTAAATCGAGCTACGGATTTGCGGGTTACAACATCTTTAAGAAGCTGTTTGTGGATATTAAAGGGGAGGGGATTACCCATCTGCCAATGTGCGATTGGTAGAATCGACCTGCCAAGATCATTCCAGACAAAGAACGCTGCCCGGGCGATCGTTGGGGCTAGACGAACAAGGGATTTGAGCAATACGCGGGCGGCTTCGCCGTAGTCTTCAAAAATTTGGATGTCTTG
The DNA here is from genome assembly GCA_964582405.1 of uncultured Oligoflexales bacterium. Taxonomy (GTDB): domain Bacteria; phylum Bdellovibrionota_B; class Oligoflexia; order Oligoflexales; family Oligoflexaceae; genus CAZOSN01. The sequence goes on from CAZOSN010000033.1 coordinate 15,271, forward strand.
ATAAATGCCGAAAGTTTTTTTCTGTACTGTCGGAGACTTAGCTGCGCTGGTCTTCAAAGATTGAAGATCAAAGCGAGTAGCCCTTGGGCTGTTAAATGCCTCCAATTCGGTGATGCTTACGGGCTCTAAAATGCTTAAACCGTTATCCCATTGACCTTGCCAATCAAGGTTACTGAAATCGGTTACAACATGGATATCGTCCTGGGAGCTGACGAAGGTCATTTGCATCGAACCGACGTTGATCGTGTCGCCGTTTTGAATGGTGGTATTTAGGACTTTTTCACCGTTTACAAAAGTTCCGTTCCGAGAATTTAGATCTTCGACAATGAACAGGCGACCGCGTTGTTTAATTTGAAAGTGGCGCCTTGAAATATCTTCCGATGTAGTTACATAGGAACAAGACGTATCTCGGCCGATTGAAAACGGAAATAGGCTTAATTCCAAACGCTCCGGAGGAGAGTTTTCTTTTTTTATGATCAGAAATGGCATGCTACATCCTGGTTTTGGGCTTTATCGGTCAAATTATTGCCGACTTAACGCGGCAGGTTTGATCACTTAACTTTTTCTGTAAGTTTCCGATCAAGCACAAGTCAGTTAACGGTCGAGGTATAGATGGAGATGATGGTACTTAGAGCGCTATTATTCCTATTCTTCGCCCTTGCGACTGAGGCGGCTTTGGCTGATCCCGAGGACCTAGCCCCATTGGGTAAGCGGAAATACCTGGTTCGGCCAGACAAACCCACCGTGATAACGCCCATCGAAATCAAGCATCGAAAAGGCAAGACAGTCATGCGAGACCCGATTCTGCCTGGTGCAAAGGATATTGCAAAGTTGGTTCAACCCGAATTGAAGCCTGCCAAGGAAGAAGTACCCGAATTTGTTCCCGCCCATCTTAAGTTTAAATACCGATCGATTTTAGGTAGGTATGCCGAACCGCGCCTTGATTTTGATGGAGAAGCCTTGAGCGTACCTCTGGCAGAGCCGCGCCTCGGATTCGATCCGATATCCCGCATATTCCGAACCGATGAAAAAATCGAGCGACGCTAGTACTACACCTCTCGACTATCACAAAGCCAGGTGAAGGTGCCAAAACCCACTTGAAGCGCATATTTTTTGCTTTGTTGTTGCTTGGTGTCTTGCTTTCTCCTAAAGTTTCCCCGATGAACAAGATCTTAGACACCATTGTCCAGGCCGATATCGACTGCCTTAGGGCAATCAATGGCGCGCAAAGCCCACTTTTAGATGGGGCGATGATTTTTGTTTCGAGCTCGATTCCCTGGGCGATTGCTCTGGCATCGATTCTCATCTTTGCGCTGATAAAGCGCGAGAAGAGACTTGGCTGGTTGTTCGTACTGTGTTCGATCGCTTTGCTAGTTGGCGATGGAATCACAACTCATGGGATTAAGGACATGGTTGAGCGGCTGCGTCCTTGCAAGAGCTTCGCCGATTTAAATCTGCCAGCTGGCTGCGGGGGCTTTTACGGATTCCCATCCAATCATGCGACCAATTCCATGAGCCTCGCAATCATCATGCTGCGCTATTGCGATGGCTTCGCTCGGTATTTGGGTATTCCTATTAGCATTTTAATCGGGTACTCGCGCGTCTATTTGGGGGTTCACTACCCGTCAGATGTCATTGCGGGTTTCATTTGGGGCGCGTTGCTCGGGTGGCTGTTTGTGACGGCGGCCCATCGATTTCCTCCTCTGCGACGGTCAGAGTTCACCAGTCAAGTCGAATAGCAGACTTGGTTTCTTCGACACGTCGTCCCCGGCTCTGCTATAGATGACAGCGAGCAGCGAGATTCGCGTCAAGGCCAATGCCCCCGTGCCTACGAAGTCGCCCCCAAAAGGCATGAGAAACCCCAAACCCCCGGCGGTCAGGTCAAATTTAGGACGCTCGGCTCGGCCATAGTCATAAAACATCCGCCACTTAATTTGCTTGTTTAATATCAATGAGTCCGAAGGCAAAGGAATTGCGAAAGGCATATATAGGTCATTCGACAGCGAGACAATGTGTTCGGGACGCGGTGTGTTGAGCTCGAGCCGAATACGGGCCTCTCCCAAATTTTGTGGTTTGAATAGGATAATATTCGAGCTTTCTTTGGAATTCGAGAGATCGCCGTAAAATATGCGATTTGAAATTCCGTAGGACTGCAAAAACTTACAATAATTTTGAAAGCTAGCAGTCCGACGTTGATACACCAGATGCTTTGACCAATTCTTTGGCGCCTCTTCGTATTCAAAGGTAGTATCAAATTGACATTGAGTTCCAGCATACGAATTCGAAAGCATTGCGGTTGCGGCATAGGTGGCATGCATGGTATCGGGCTGACCAGCAATGCGGCGCTGGCGTAAATTGAGGGAAACGCTCAAGGGTCTGAAAAAAGGTATCAATGGGGCTCGTGACAGGACAGCTTTGGTCTCTCTAAAGCCTTCAAAGTTCTGATTAAGGAGCAACTCCGAGCCAAGTCCCCACTGGGGGAATTTGTCTTTGCGCTGGATCAAAAAGCCGGATTTGCCATCGGTTTGTCGCTCGCCACGCAGGGTAAGCTCGTCATGAATATAGCGTAGGATCATGGCTTCGATCCCTAGCGAAAATTTCTCGCCAGGTCGGCGCTGCATGTAAGGCAGCCAGACTGCGGTGTACCGATCGTCTCTCAAGGTGCTTGCTGATCCCGGAAAAAACTCCAACGTCTTGCCTTCGGTGGAGTTATTGAAGCGGTTTCTGTCGTAAACATAGCGATCCGGGTCCACCGTCACATAGTCTGCCTCAAATTGAGTGATGATCGACCCTACCAACACATCGCTTCTCTCGCCAGGCTTGACCAAGACCCGTTTGTGAAGTCCACCTTTATCGACGACATCAACTTCGACGGGAAAATTGAACGGTCCCTTTGCATCGATTTCTACCTCGACCAACCATTTTTGATCAGCCAAGGGCGAAGATTTGATCTTTTTTACCGAATAATCCGGCCAACCGGATTTAGTCCACCAAGTTGTAAGCGCTGCGGTTAATTCCTGCCGCCTTATTCCTGAAAACGGCGAGGGTAGAGCATTGATTTCTTCAAGAAACTGATGGGGCTTGAAAGTTTCGCTGGACATGTGATTGCGAAACTTATGCAAAAATCGCATAAAGTTTTGGAGGCCAGCAATTTGGGCCATGTGCCGTAAGGCCATCGATTGCCGAATATAAAGGAGAGGATGCTGACTCGCGAAAGGGATTTGTGTATTTAGGTTTTCATCGGTCAAAGTAGCAAATGGGCCATAGTTTTCGAGGAGAGCGGCGGTAATATTTTGGCTATCTCGGTAGGTCATCGATAGGATAGAAAAGTCTAGGTCAAATACATTGAAAAGATTGCTGCGGATCGAGTTGGTTTGCAGAGCTTCGGCGGTTAGAAAGTCAACCAATCCCTGAAAAAACCAGAGATCATCAGCTTTGGTCGATTGCATCTGAGGGATGAACCATTGATAAGTGAGAAGTGTTGTCATGGCCCAATGACTCCAGTTGAGCCACTGGGACTGAAGAGAGTCAAACAGACTCTGACGGGGACGATTGATCGCGACGATCCCCGGCATGAGAAAGCTTTCTAGCTCATCGGATTGAACAATGTGGAGCGAGCCCGAAGGAAGCGGTCCGAGCCATTGCACGAGCGAGGTCATGGTCGATTTTATGGTATCCCTTAGGAGATCGAGGCTTGCTCCGTTTAGGTAGAGAGAGACCTCATAGCCGTTGATATTGTAAGTTGATTTTTGAAGGCCTTTGACCAAAGCCATTGCGAAATGTGGCATGGCTACGGGATTGGTTCCGAGAAGGCTAATCGTGCGAAAGCCTTCTGATGGAGATACAGAGCCGGTAAAAAGAAGTTCCTGTGGTCTTTGAAGCGGAGCCCCTTCGCAGGAGGGCAGTGGCACGGGCAAAAAGTCATCTAAAAATACTGCAGCGGGTCTTCCGCGATCCTGAGCAATATCGGTTCTAAAATTGAGAGTCAGCGACGATCCGTCATCTTCGATTATATAGAGATATGGCGTGACTTGTTTTAGAGGTCGATCTGAGTGAGTTATTGTGGTCTTGGTCTCGGCTTGCTTTGACGACCATGTTTTATGTTTGACCATCTTAAGTTGCTGGTTGATCCGGGTGTGGTCCAGGCGGTCGGGATCATTGATCGGAATCAATAGACATCGAGCATTGGCCGGAGAAAGACCACTAAATTTCAGGGTTCCCACGATCGTTTGCGGCTTATGATGAGAGGACTGGACACTTGCGGAAATCGCGATTTCCGGGGTACCGACCCGACTTTCTTGGGCAAGACCTGTAGTGCTTGCCAGCAGCAAAAAGCTGCCAAGAACTTTGACTCCAGCAAACCGAGGGTTTAGCATAAAGGATGCAGCAATTCTCATATTGTTAAATTCGGGAACCTGTTGAGCAGTTATTGTAGTATGTTCACGCCATAATGAGAACGAGATTATGAAAACGGCTCCTAAGTATCGCATCCTGGCAATTATTCTCAGTGTTTTGGGTTGTTCTGGCGGTGGTAAGGATGCGAATCCGGTATTTCCGAATCCGGGCGGAAACGACGAAAAACCTGAGCCCGATCCTCCAAAAGCCGGGGTTGCCGTTAATTTTGATTTTCTGGCGCGCCCTGTGCCGCTGGAGAAAAAATGCGTCTTTCCTCTCAAAGAGCAATCACTGAAGATTTCACAACCCATAAAAATTGACGGCGATTTTAGTGACTGGGGGCAGAACATTGGCCGCAGCTTTAGTGATCCCAAGGGGGATGTGCAGGGCAATTTAGATATTACCGACGTGCGGGTAGCCTATGATGAGACCAACCTCTATGTGGCATTGCCAGGGTTAGGAGCCGACATTACCGATGATACTTATATTTATCTCGAGTTTTATCGAGGCTTCAAAAAAGATGATACGGTTACCCTTTCGTGGCAGCATGTCGTTCGAATCAACCGCAATACGTTCGAGATCTTCGAGTCGGGGGTATGGCAGAGCCTGCCCGAACATTTTGTGGTCGAAAAAGCTGTAACGACCAATGGGACTGAGATACAGATCTCCCAGGAGCATTTCCTATCTGGAGTCACGACTGCCCCGATGTGGGGAATAATTGCCAGCACGGGCTCGGCAGGAAACTGGCATGACTTTACGGGGCTCATGCTCTTCCCCGGAAGCATTGATTCAGGCTATCGTCAATTTTCATTTGGCGGTTGCGAACCCCCGGAGGAATTGCAATCGTTTGCCCTACATTACCAAACGGTTATCGGCTCAGGTAATATGGAGCAAGCTGGAGATCTCATTCGGTTTGCCGAATCGAGGCTAGCGAAATTTAATTTTGTCGGTCAGCAATTCCCCGTAAGTTTTCTTCCAATTGTTGGTGCGAAAAGCAACGTGGCGCTTGCACCGCTTGCCAAAAACAAGGGATCGGGAACTTTTTCTGATTATGGACCGTTGCCGCTCTTGATCGTCCGTGGTGACGGACCAAAATTTGGCGTGGAGGGTCAGGACGGCTATGTGCAGGATCCCGAACCCAAATACCTTGCGCTCGAATTTGCGACCCGTAAATATCTGGATATCCTTCTCTACAGCAAAGCAAGGAGGTTGTCGCAATCTCTACGCGATACGGTGAGCTTAGGCATCACGTCGAGGATTGTTTCTGACACTCTAGGTTTGGTGCCTTGGGCAGAATTTTTGACCAGATCACGGGATTTAAAGCAAAAGTCAGGAATAATGCTGGAGTACCGCACGCTCGCAAAGGATTCAAAAGGTGCACAGAATCTTGCTTTGGCCTGGATTGCGGCTGGGCAGAAGAAATCTGACGATGCTGATCCTGACGATGATCCCGATAGTTCATTTTGGGCGGCACTCGCTGCTGAGCTTCCCAATGGTGCGGCCGAATGGGAAAAAATCCGGGAATCGGCCAAAGGAGATCCAAACGGAGACAATTATCTTTCAAAGCAGTTTAGTGATACGGACTTTGATGGGCTGCCGTTCTTTGTTGAGGAAGGTCTTGGAACCGATCCATCGAAATTGGATAGCGATGGTGACGGATGGTCAGACTTAGCGGAGCTTGCCTTCAAAACAGACGCGCGCAACGCCAGCAGTCGTCCCGAGTCATTGTACCCAGATGGTTCATTTGGCGATGTTTTGGATTTGATGCCGGGTAAAATCGTGGCTGATCAAGATGATCGCGTTGACCTTTGTTCTGGGGCGGGGAACATAAAATCCTTCGCCGTTGTCGCCGATAACGAAAAAGTGATGATCGCTATCTCGCATGCCGGTGGGGCTGTGGACTACACGTCCATTCCGAATGAAAACGATCGCGCATCTCAAGATTTTCGGTGGGAAATTGACTTGGTTGATCCCGCGGAAAATGGCCACAAGGCAAGGATCCGTGCCTCGCGCAGGGGGCGAGGGTTCGATCTTCTAGATGGAAGTTCGAATCTCAAGGTGAAGTATCGGTCGCCAGTCCCAACGGGCGTTTATGCCGTAGAAATCGTGGTTCCTCTGGACGTCATGGGGATCGCAAAGCTTGGGCCAGATGCAAAGTTTCAAATCAGGAGCTACCGGGCCGATACAGCTAATACGTTCTGCGATGAGACCCCTACTTTTGCTCCTCTCATTTGGGCCAAAGAGGAGCGCTGATCAAAGCGCTTAAGTAAAAAAACTGCTCAAGTGGGCTGTCAGGGCTGATTTTGGGTGTGGGCAGCCGGCTAGGTATTCCTGCTTTCGATCGTCTCGATGATTTGCCCAATGAGCAAAGCGTCAGTTTTGTTTAGTTCTAAAAAAACACCACCTACACGAAACCTATTGCTATCAAACCATCGGCACTCGCCAGATATAAGCAGTCGCTTAGGGGCATATATTCCGAGGGGACTTAGAGGTATATTAAGCCAAAAATGAAACCCTGGTTCGACTTTGTGATCCGAAGTGAACTCGATTTTGAATCCACTTATGCTGATATCGAGCAATACCGCACTGTGGCAAAACATGGGCAGATGTTTGAACCTACGAACTTCCACCAAGGCATGCGACGTAAATCGATCCGGTCTCGAAACAGTGTGTCTGGTTTCATTGATTTCGATCGATTCAGTCTTTTGTTCTAAAGACATACAAACGACTTTCAAGTGAGGAGTAGAGACGATGTCCTTGGCTTAATTCTACACCAATCTCGTTTGGTTATTCTAGGGTGTGCTTTCGAAAGCTTGGCCCGCAGGTCGTTGAGTCCAATACTCAAAACCAAAATGATCGCGAGATTCAATCAGTTGAGTGGTTAGTCCCGTTGCAAGCTAGCGAGAATAAGGCTAATCTCTACGGATGAGCGATAAACAAAAGGGGTGATGGCCCCTGTGCCCACGGTATCGCGAAACCATTTTAAGTAGTGAGAATTATTCAGATGAAGGTCGTTTCATCCCATGTCGATCTCCCCAAGTTGGAAGAAAGCCTGCTTAAAAGCTGGGCAGATGAGCAGACCTTTGAGCGGTCCAATTCCCAGCGAGATCGCACCAAGAGCTTTTCGTTCTATGATGGACCGCCGTTTGCCAATGGGCTTCCTCATTATGGACATTTGTTAGCCAACACGATCAAAGACACTGTGCCGCGTTATTGGAATATGAAGGGGTTCTTTGTTGAGCGCCGTTTTGGCTGGGATTGCCATGGACTACCCGTCGAATTCGAAATCGAGAAACGAGAGGGACTCAAGGGACGCACCGACATCCTAAACCTTGGCATCGCCAAATTCAACGAACTCTGCCGCGCTTCCGTGCTGCATTATGCTGATGAATGGCAAAAAACCATCACGCGACTTGGGCGGTGGGTTGATTGGAGCAACCAGTACCGCACCATGGATCCCGAATTCATGGAGTCCGTGTGGTGGGTATTTAAGAGTCTTTACGACCGAGGTTTGATCTACCTAGGCTTTAAGGTTGTACCCTATTCGCCTCGAATCACGGCAGTACTTTCCAATTTTGAAGCCAATCAGAACTACAAGGATGTTCAGGACCCAGCTCTGACCGTTAAATTTAAGTTGAGAGGAGAGAACACCTGGGTGTTAGCCTGGACGACGACGCCATGGACACTTATTTCTAATCTCGCGCTCGCCGTAGGGAGCAACATCAAATATCAAAAAATCAGGGATGCCGCGTCGGGCGAAGTTTGGATTGTCGGTGAAGACCGAGTCGCGGCTCTCTATGCAAAAGCCAAGGCTGAGGCACCCTTTGAAGTGATTGCGACATTATCTGGCTCAGACTTGGTTGGACTGACTTACGAACCGATGTTTCCCTATTTTGCCGATCAACCCAATGCGTTTAAAATCCTTGCGGGCGATTTTGTAACGACCGAAAGCGGTACGGGAATTGTGCATTGTGCGCCGGCCTTCGGCGAAGACGACAACCGGGTTTGCACCGCTAATCAGATCAATGTGATCGATCCCTTGGATGAGGAAGCTAGGTTTCAGAGTTCGGTGCCTGAATATCAAGGTCTCTATATCAAGGATGCCGATAAGGAGATCATAAAGCGTCTCAAGGCCGAACAAAAACTTGTCAGAAATGAAACGATTTACCACTCTTACCCATTTTGTGAGCGCACCGACGAGCCATTGATTTACCGTTCGATCCCGACATGGTTCGTAAGGGTTGAGGAGATCAAAGAGCGATTGATTTCAAACAATCTTGAAATCCGTTGGGTGCCGGGCCACCTTCAGAAGGGTCGCATGGGTAAGTGGCTTGAGAGTGCCAGGGATTGGGCAATTAGCCGCAACAGGTTTTGGGGTACCCCGATTCCTATCTGGGTCTGCGGTAAGAATCCAGAACACCGATTGGTCTTGGGTTCGATCGCCGAACTCGAAGCAAAGGTCGATACACCCATCAAGGACCTTCATAAGCATTTCATCGATGATAAAACCTTTTCCTGCAGCTGCGGGGGGACGATGAAAAGGATCCCTGAAGTATTTGACTGCTGGTTTGAATCAGGGTCTATGCCTTATGCTCAGGTTCATTACCCCTTCGCCAATAACGAGACCTTCGCGGCGCAGTTTCCCGCAGATTTCATCGCCGAGGGATTGGATCAAACCCGGGGCTGGTTCTATACACTGCAGGTGCTGAGTGCGGCTCTTTTTCAGAAACCGGCGTTCAAAAACGTCGTCGTCAATGGCCTGGTTCTTGCCGAAGATGGCCGCAAAATGTCAAAACGCTGGCGCAATTATACGGATCCCTATGAGCTTATTTCGACCTATGGCGCTGATAGCGTCAGGCTTTACATGATGAATTCGGCAATCCTTAGAGGCGAGGATTTGCGATTCAAAGACGAGGGTGTGAAGGACACGACTCGGGCAGTGATACTGCCACTATGGAATGCCTATGGATTTCTCGCTACCTATGCCGAGGCTGAAAATTGGCGGCCTGATTCCTCGCTGGAAAAAGGATTAGCACCCAAAGTATCGGGCCTGCTCGATCGGTGGATCATTTCGAAATTTCAGAGTTTGGTGCAAGGCGTTCACCGCGAAATGGAAGTCTACCAACTTTATAATGTGGTGCCGGTGGTAGTCGATTTTATCGAAGCGCTCACCAATTGGTATATTCGGCTGAGCCGTCGCAGGTTTTGGGCCGGTGATGCCGAGATGACGGTTGAAACGCGCGAGGCGTATCAAACCTTGTTTTATGTCATCGACAACTTCAGCAAAGTGTTTGCGCCGTTTGCGCCGTTTGTTTCCGACGCGATTTACCGCAATCTTCATGATGGTAATCCTTCCGTAATGCCGTCCGTGCACCTTTGCGATATCCCCGAACCAAAGTTAGAATTGAGGGATCAGGAGCTTGAGACCAATATGGCGCTCGTTCGCAGAGTGACCGAACTCGGTCGCAGCCTGCGTTCCAAGCATCAGATCCGAACTAGGCAAGTTTTGCCGAGTATGCTGATTATCACCCGAAATGCCGACGATCAGAGTTTCATCAACTTGACCTCGGATCTGATCATGTCGGAGCTCAACATCAAAACTATCGAATTCTCGACCGACGAGGCCAAATACGTTCGGTTAGCAATGAAGCCCAATTTGGTTCTCCTAGGTAAAAGACTCGGCAAGAATCTCAAAAAATTCAGGGACCATCTGGACGAGGTCAATCAGGATCAGTCGAAGGTACTCTCAGTGCTAAAACTCGTGGAGTCTCCGCAAGGGTATTCCTGGGAGGGTGAGGTCTTTTACGAGACCGATTTCTTAATCGACCGAGGTCCTAAAGATGAAAGGCTGGTTGCTAGTTC
>CAZOSN010000033.1:25537-31106 GCA_964582405.1 uncultured Oligoflexales bacterium
GAGGAGTAACCGTTCTCCTCGACACCAGGCTCACGGAGGCTCTGGTGTTTGAAGGATTGGCTCGCGAGGTGGTCAATCGGGTGCAGAATTTACGCAAGGACTCCGGCCTCAAGGTGAGCGATCGTATCAGGCTCAAGTTGACTGGATCTGCCCAGATTAAAGCTGCGGTTGCAGCAAATCAGGCCTATGTGATGGGCGAAGTCCTGGCGACAGAGATTCATTACGAAGCTATGGCCCTAGACAAAGCTTTGCATAAGGCCGTGGAACAGTTTGATATCGAAGGTGAGACCATCGAAATTGGGCTCGATGTTTGATGAAAACCAGCGATGCTCTCATTCTTGTGGCATTAAGCGGGCTGCTGAGTTCGTGCTATGTGCTCGACCAGGCATTCAAGCAGAATAGCATGTTAAATCGCAGGGAGCCTATCGATGAGGTTATCGCTCGGCCCTCCACCTTGCCAGAACTCAGAAAGACTCTTTTGTATGTAAAAGATGTCATTGCGTTTGCAAAAGCCCAGGGGCTCAATACCAAGCGTGCTTATGAATATTATGTTCCACTCGGCCAGGATGCAATTTCCTATGTGGTGTACGCTGCGGAGCCTTTGCAATTGAAAAGCAAAACCTGGTGGTTTCCGGTGGTTGGCGAGGTCCCCTACCTTGGATTTTTTGAAAAAGCAGACCGAGACGAAGAAGCCGAAAAACTTAAGGCGGCGGGTTATGATGTAGCGACGAGCCATGTCGGCGCATTTTCAAGTTTGGGGTGGTTTGAAGACCCCATCTACGAACCCATGCTGGCTCGTAAATCTGCTAGCTTGGCGACACTATTGTTCCATGAGCTCGCGCATCGAAGCTATTGGTCGATCGGTTCGGCGAAATTTAATGAGAATCTCGCCGAGTATGTCGGGGTGAGCCTGACGAAGCTTTTTCTTCCTAGCTATTTTGGGGAGACTATTGCTGAACAGGAAATCAAGTATGCGGAGGACATGAGCGCCGATCGAAAGTTGTATGATGAATGGCTCAAGGAACTAAAGGCCGCGCTTGAAAAGCTCTATAGCCAAAATATCGATGACAAAGCAAAACTCCAGGCCAAAGCGCGGGTCTATGGAGAATTTCTCAGCACAAAATTTCCGGCGTTTCAGACTAAAAACTATCAATCGATTAAGAATAAGATTTGGAATAATGCGCGCGTTCTGTCCGCGTCGCTATATAGTCCCGAGCTGGACCGATTCGCAAAAGCTCACCGTTGCCTTGGTGCGGTGAATGTGGGGCAGTTTCTCGTAGCTCTGAAGGTGGCGGAGGATGAGATGGGAGATGCTTTTGCTGCGCTCGATAGCTTATGCCAAAGGCCTGCTCATGTGGATTGATGATCATATCTTGGAACGCTGCGCCGAACCGCTGGCTCTCTCGGTGTTTTTGCCTGATATGAGGTATGTGGTTCTAGGCAGTAGCAATCGTATTGATCATGAAGTCAACGAAGTTAATTGCCTGCAGGATAATGTCCCGATTCTCCGTCGCTATGGTGGTGGCGGTACGGTCTTGCTCTATCCTGGCTGTCTTGTGCTATCGCTGGGCACTTGGGTCAAGGATTACTATGAGAACAAAAAATACTTCAACCTAATTAACGATGCAGCGATCCAGACGCTTGGTCGAATCGATTCGATATTCAAAGGCCTTACCCAATCAGGTCTCAGCGATATCGATTTCAACGGACGCAAGGTCTGCGGAACATCGCTGTTTCGTAGCCGAAATTATTTGCTCTACCAGGCTTCGTTCTTGATAGACCTAGATCTGGCGGCGATAGACCGCTATTTGCGGCATCCCAGCAGAGAACCTGACTATCGCCAGGGCCGCAGCCATGGCGAGTTTTTGACCTCGCTTGGTGAAATTCTGCCTGGCCTGTCGGGCGCTCAGCTGGTCCGGCATTTTATCGACTGTTTTCCCGGCATTTTCCGCGAACACCTTGCCCCCTGGGCGGTCTCACCGATTCAAGACCAGCAAAAACAGTTGAGGGATCGCGTAGCGCGAATCACGCCGCCTGTCGAAGCAAAGGGTTGCTGACGGTTTTTAAAGCATGCAGCTGCATCGCTGCCCAACCGGATATTACGATAACAATGTAACAATCTTATTTAGGGCCTGTTGCCACAAATCTTGGTCGATATTTAGGGCGGGGGTGAATGAGATTCCCTCGCCATGGTCGCCGCAAGGGATCGCGAGGATCCCTTCGGCCATGAGCTTAGTCATGAAAGCAGCGCCCTGACCGGCGGCGTGAAACTCAATCGCAAGAAACAGGCCTTGTCCCCGGATATCCTTGATGCCGGGGATCTGTCCGAGATTTTCGGTTAAGAATTGGATTGCGTGCCTCCCTGACGCCAAGGCTTGCCTCGGAAGATCCTGTGCTTTGATTTCCTCCAGCGTTGCGCGCCCCACCCGACAGCTGAGGGGATGACCGAAAAAAGTCCCGGTATGAATTGCTTCGCCTTGATTGATAGGCCACGCGCGCATGCATGCTTCTGTCCCAACGCAGGCGGACAAGGGAAATCCACCACCAAGTGCTTTCCCGAGCGTGATCATGTCGGCGTGTACTTCAAAGGCTGTTGACATGCTTCCGATGCGACCTAGGCCTGTAAAAACCTCATCAAGGATAAGTAAACCACCGTTTCGATGGCTAAGATCGGCCAATGATGCTAACCAGTCAGAGTCCGCTGCAACCATACCTCCGCGCCCCTGGATCGGCTCGACGATAATGCCGGCAAAGCCATGGGCGGATTTTTTTAAAACCTCGATAGCCTTCTCAAACGCCGCCAAATCACCATTAATTGGCAGGTGCTTAACGCTCGCCTGATTGATCCAGGGGAAAAATGGTTTTCTAAATTCTGCCCGCGCCGTAAGCGGCAAGGCCCCGAAATCGACCCCGTGATAGGCTCCGTGCAATGCGACAAAACCGTAAGAGCCGGTCGCAAGCATGGCGGTCTTGAGCGCAGTCTCGACCGCTTGCGAACCCGACAGTGCTAGGCTGGTGAGAGTGAGATGTTCGGGCAAAAGTTGACGAAGGGTCGTCAAGAATTCGATTTTATCGCGCGAAGGGCAAACATCGCCAAGCCCATGGATGATTCTTGGAATTTCGTCGTCAACTTTGAGAATATTGAGCATGCTTGGGTGGGCATGGCCTAGCGGCAAGGCACCAAAACCCGCGCATAGGTCGATATAGCTGCGGCCTTCGGTGTCATAAACTATCGAACCGCGGCCGCGTTCGATAACAAGAGGTGGTTCAGCTGCCCAAAACGTGCTATCGGGAGATTCCAACGACTTCAACCTGAACAAGCCTTCGCGATTATTCAAATCAAACCCCTTTTTGCCTTGGGTTCCAGATGTATTTGTGGAGTTGCATATTGAGCCGGACAGGTAGGCGGTCAGCCACGAGCCATTCGACAAGATCCTTGGGATCGAGCAGGCCAAATGCGGGTGACATTAAGAGATCGACCCTCTGAGTCAGATTGTGTTCCGTCATCACGGCTTTTGCCCAATCGTAGTCCTCCCGTGAGGCAAGTACAAATTTGATCTCATCGGAATTTTTGAGATGCGCGAGGTTTTGCCAACGATTTCTGTCGGACATTTTGCTGCCTGGGCATTTGAGGTCCATGATGATGTGCGCGCGTGGATCGACGTCCGCGATATCTTCGGATCCACCTGTTTCGATCAGGACTTGGTGGCCAGCGTCTGCCAGGGCGGTTATCAGCGGAAAGGCCTGGGGTTGCGCTAAGGGTTCTCCTCCAGTCAGTTCGACAAAATTCAGCCCAAATTTCGCTATATGGTCCAGGATCGCTTTGACAGTCATATCTTGGCCGCCTTGAAAGCTATAAACGGTGTCGCACCACCTGCAACGCAAAGGGCAGCCAGTCAGGCGAACAAAGGCACAAGGGACCCCAGCGTATCGGGATTCTCCCTGGATACTGGCATAGATTTCGGTCACCCTAAGGGGAGCGGCGCTTATTTCCATAAAGAAACCTGGTCTGAATTAATTCAAAAGATACAAAGAGAGAACATTAGGAACCATCAAGGAAAAGGCTAATTCACTATCGATCTGCTCAGGTCTGCGTTATATATCATGAAAATCTTGGATTGCTATTGAGTTTTCCCCCGTCGGTCAAAGAAACTTGGGATAATTGATCAATTTTCTCGATTGATTTCAAAAATTTATGCCCCCTCTGCAATCGACCAACCTATTTCGAAACGTCAATCTTGTTGAGTCGGTGGGTGAAGCCTGGCATGATTTAATGCCACATATAAAGAGAGATACCTGGTGAACGATCGAACGGAACTAAAGGTCAATCAACTCGGGCTTTTGAGCCTTAAGTCAGCCCTCTATATCATGAAGAAGCGGTTTGGCTTCTTGTTTTTGCTTAGCTTTGTGGGATTTGGATTGCCCTATTTTGTTTTCGAGTGGATTTCTGCTTCCTATGGTTTCGCGGGGGTTATCGCGATTAAGAGATTAATAGGCGATCGCAGCATGCCCGTTGCTATAGAAACCCTGCTTGGGCCAGTCGCAGCTTTTCTGAGTTTCTATTTTCCGGCGGGTTTTATGCTGGTTGTTATCTGGCTCACGACCTATTTTGTTTTGATCATAGCGAGCGGCCATTTTTTGAATGGCACGTCGCTCCCAGCACCTCACACCTTGATTTTTCGTGGCTTTCTTATTTGCCTGCGGCGAGGTCTGGCGTCATTGATGCTTATCACGCTCGTGGCATTGCTGCTGCGGGGTTTTTTGATTGTAGTATTTGTGCTGGTGTGCTTGGCTCTTATGAGCCCGGTCTTGCTCGTAGAGAACAACAAGGGGGTATTTTCGAGCCTTCGCTCGTCCTTCCTTCTCTCTTATGCGGGTCGGTTCAATAAATGGAATGTGTTGTTTCAGGTCGTTTCCTATGGATCGTTTCTTCTAGCGCTCTTAGTGCTCAGCAACACCCTGATGGGGATAATCCCCGTCTTAGATAAGTACCTAGCTCTCGATCGGTCATTTTTTCTAGCGACAGCAAGCGATATCCCGCTCTATTACTATGTGACAACGGTCTGTGGTGCCATGCTTAATAGCCTAATTATCTGCCTGTTTGCTGTTTTCTCGACGGCCTATTACCTCAGCGTTTCCCGATCTCAAGTGGGTTAGGTGCAGCCGAAGGATATTGCTCTGCGACAGCAACATTCTGAAATTACTTGCGTGACCTTCTTGCCATTTTTGGCTAATTTCGCCATCAGGCTTGCATCCGATGGATATGCAATATTCGCTCCCTGAACCGTTGAGTCTATATCCAGCTCTGATGGGTCTGCAAAGCCAAGTTGGGCAGCATGTTGTGCAATAGAATTTCCAAGAAATCGGTGCGTTTCGGGGGTCAGTCGATTTCTGAATTCCTCGATTTTCGTGTGATCTGGCGCATGCCAGGCCCCCACAATACCCAACCCGCAAAATAGCTGAAAAGGAGCATTGTCCTTGAGTAGATATTCTGTCCTGCGGTCGGTTAAATTTTATAACCTTTGGAGTAGGTATGCTCCGAGGTGGATCCGTACTTTTAACTTGCGTC
>CAZOSN010000034.1:0-30660 GCA_964582405.1 uncultured Oligoflexales bacterium
TTGCACTCCTCAGGACACGTCGCTGGCGCTTTTAGCGCCAGCGACTAACTAAAAAGCCTGTCATAAAACCTTACGAGTCTGATCAATCCTTTTAATCTAGCCTTCGGCCTGATTGCGGGAGTGCTTTACGGCACGTCCTTATTCCGGATTTCGGATTTGAGCATAAAATGTCAATATTTTCAATATAATATGGGATTTTTTCGGTAAGCACACAATCGCATTTGTTGACTAACAACGAACTAACTCAGGATTTCGAAAAGATCGGGTGGATCCATCTCAATCCAGAGTGACTCGAAACGATCCAAACTGGATTCGATAGACGTGATCCCCATGTGAGGCTCTATCGCCAAAGCTACTGCGGAGTTCTTTAAAAAACTCGCGTACTCGCGCTATTTCCGTTCCGTCAAAGAGGAAGGCCATAATCATCATGTCGCCACCACAGGCGGGGCAGCGGCCGACGTCAAGTTCGAACACTCTGGCTAACCCCCAGGCCCAGGGGTAGTTCTTGACGAGCCGGGGCTCTGTGGTTGGTCCCGCCGGTGTCGGCACGATCGGCATCGAAGATCTCAATGTCCGAGGCATGAGGAATTTGTCGGGGCTCAATTTTATGAATGCCTTCTCCATCAGAAGTATGTGGAGATGGGGACTCAGCGCGAGGGCTGAATTGAAGCGCTGAATGCCAGCTCATTTATGAGATGCGCTCTACCAATCCAAGGCCATCCACGTTCGAAACAAAGGATACCAGAGGGACCTAGCTCTGGGGTCCCAATAACACCTCTTTTGCAAAATCGGTAAAAGCAGTGAACGAACGTTGGTCGGCGCGTTCGTTGTAGGCGGCGCCTTTGCTATTGTCGTTACCAGCACCTTTTTCCGTGAAACTATGCACGGCGCCGCCGTCCACCCGGCGCCCGGTTGGCAGGCATCCCACACCGCACCGGCACGCGCGAATACTTGACCTGCGAGCAAGGCAAGATCCAACTAGCCGCCTCCGGCGAGAAGTGGGATCTCAATGCGGGCGATGTCGTGGTATTTCGGGGCGACCAGCGCCACTCCTACACCAATATCGGCAGAGGCATAGCCATAGTCTATTCTGTTATCATGATCACGCCACCAACCAGTCTCTCAACCGAAGCTAGGAAACAATTCTGATGCGCCGCATACTCTTTGTCTGCTTAGGAAATATCTGCAGATCACCTGCCGCCGAAGCCCTTTTCATCCACAAGATCCGCACCTCGGGCCTTGACTCAAGCCTCAGCTGTGACAGCGCCGGCACCAACGGTTACCACAACGGCAGCCCAGCCGATCCCCGCATGGTTAAGACCTTGGCCGAATACGGCTACGAGAGCTTGAGCCGCTCACGCCAAGTGAGGCCATCTGACTTTGACGAATTCGACTACATCCTAGCCATGGACCGCGTGAATCTCCGGCAACTTAAGACCCTGGCCCCGCCCAAGGCCCGCGCCCAGATTCGCCTGATGGGCGACTTCGCCACGCAGCACCAGGGCCTGGATGTTCCCGATCCATACTACGGGGGGTCCGAGGGCTTCGTGCGGGTGATTGAGATCCTCGAGGATGCAATCCAGGGGTTTCTTGCTCACTTGGATGCGGAGGCTCGTGGGTAAGGCGAAGAAACACCTGCCCCCATTGTCGATGAGACTTGGCTCACGGCGGCCGAACTTGAGACTTTGGCAGCGGTCCGCGACCATACCTACGGATTTATGCAGCGTTTGGAGCAAGAGCGGATTCCTTGGGCCTATGCTTTCAAGGAATTGCTAGAGTCCTTCCACGCTGCCCGCCTTTCTTGACCATTATGGATTTTTGCAGAATTTTTCTCTCTGCAACTTCTGATCAAAGGTGTAGAGATATTCGCATTTCATCGTTCGGCATAGCGCTAATACTAGGTAGTCCGAAAAATCAGCCACACCGTGCTGAAATGCTTGAATGGCCGCCCTTACCGTTTTGGGATCGTCTATCTTAAGCTGCTCATCATCAACGACATCCATTAAGGCTTGGATGAGTTCGGGTTTTGATACCTTGTAGCTACTTTGCAAGACCCAGCAAGTTTCTACAATAACAAGGCTGGTTACCAAAACTTCTTTATTTCTGGCAAACAGCTGATGAACCCGCTTTGTTTGGGATTCATCGTCCTCGACCAAATAACGCACTAAAACATTTGTGTCGATGGCAATCAAAGCTTTTGCCCCTTCCACTTTTTCTCGATGACTGCGTTCATCTCATCAACCGAAACGGTCCGTTTGGCGTACTTTTTCAAAACACCGCGAGCGCTCTTCTTCGACTTGGCCCTTAGGACAACATCACCATTGGTCAGGATGATAAATTCGATCTCATCGCCAGCTTGGAGAGTCAAATAATCCCTTATTTCTTTAGGCAAAGTCGTCTGTCCTTTAGACGATAAGGTAGACCGCGCCATAATCCATTCCTCCCTGGAGGGGGTAAAGGGACAGAGTAAAGAAGTAAAGATTTCAAGTAAAGAATTATTTTTCACGCCCGCCGAGGTTGCTAGAGTCCTTCCATTAGGAAAACAATTTGCTTAAGCCCTCGCTGCCCATTTGGATGAGGGTTGCGCCAACCCCACTCTTAACGCCATTGGCCTATCTGGGTTCGAAAACAATCTCAGAATCGTCGCGATCTCCGTCGCTATGAACGATTTCTTCGGTGACAAGCCCCTGAGACGAAGAGCCCTTGAGTTTGCGGATATAATCCGCTGATTTAGCATTCGAAAGCTTAGCAGCGCGAGCAAACCAATCAAGGGCCCGGCCCTGATCAGACGCGCGGAGGTAGGCCAAAGCGATGTTGAACATTACCTTGGCCCGGTCGCTATCTGAGGATGCAAAGCACAAGGCCGCCTTATACTGCTCAAATCCCTCTTGATAGGCACCATCTCGAATCTTGGCAATTGCTGTCGCATTCATTAGGCTTGCAAAATTGGCACTCACGGAAACCGCTTGGTTGGATTTAGCGAAAAATTCTTTAGCTGAATTGACCACAAGCATCCCAGCCGCGGAAATAGGCTCCGCTGCATCGATCGAGGCGGCAGTCTGAAACCTTTCGTAGGCTTCGTCCAAGTTGAGTTTCTCAAGCTCAAGTCGCCCTAAAAGCAATAAGCGCTCCACATTGTGCGGCGAGATCATCTGGGCGCGGTCAAGGAATGATTTTGCCCCGGCAATCTGACCGCGGCGCAAGGCGATTTTGCCCATTTCATTCAGGGCCGCGACGTTTTTGCTGTCAGCCTCCAGCAATTTAGAAAACACATTAATCGCCTCGTCGTAGCGCCCATCCTTGGCAAGCAGTTTTCCTACAAGAACGCTTACCGGCCCGGGATTGGGTGACTGCTGAACAAGGGAATCGATCTGGATTGCGGCCATTTCGGGTTGATCTTTGGCAATCTTAGTGAGCATTTTTACTTGGTTGAAATTGTTTTCGTACCAAAGAGACTCCGACCAAACACGATCCACAGCCTGGATAAAACCATCGCGTTCGACTGGCTTGCAAAGGAGAGCTGAGCAAGGAAACTCCTTAAGCAATGAAAAATCGACGGGTAAAATAGTACCCGAAACAACTAGAATGGGCGTGACCGAGAGTTCACTGGACCGTCTCAGACGATTGAAAAGTCCGATTCCGGACAATTCTCCCTCGCCAAGGTGCCAGTCCATGACAATGCAATCGTAAGGCTTGGCTTTCAACGCTTCCCAAAATTCGGCAGCCGCCGAAAATTGGTCAACCTGTTCAAAACCAATTTCTCGAGCATAGAGCGTCATGACTTTGAGGAAGTCGGAATCGTCCTCAAGGATCGCGATGCTTTTGAACGATGTATTCAACGTGACCCTCCTTGCCGTATACACGTATCGACATAATGCAGCTGGCTCTTGAGGTTAAAAAAAATTCTCCCGGGTATGTCCGTTTAATCCAATCGTTTCGATTTCTTATAAATAGATGGCATCTCTAACCTTGACATCCTTCCAAACTGCTCCACATTATCAAAAGAACGAGGCTAAGTGCCCAATTCCCTGACAGATACCCCCAAGGCTTGGAGACCTTATGCATAATTTTGACCCAGTCGTGACCGGAGCCATCGACATAGCCTACTCAGAGGCCCTTGCACGTAAGAATCCGCAAGTTTCTGCCGCCCACCTTTTGTGGGGGCTCGTGCAGAACCCAAAATCGGTGAGCCGCAAGCATCTCAAAAATTGCCAAAAACAAATCAAGGATATGCTCGATCAAAAAGCAACTGCGCAGAAAGAAGTACCACTCGATCAAATTAGACCCGAGGCCGATTTTTCCAAGTGGATAACCCTGGCTTCCTCAGACGCGATTCAAAGCGGCAAGCAGGCGGTCTCGGAGGCCGAGCTGTTGAAGCACCTCAAGGCGATATTTCCCAAACTCAGTTATGATCCCAATGTCATGGAGCATGCGGAAGAAAAATCCGACGATCTGAACTTTCTGGTCAACCTCGGTGAGCTAGCCTCCGCTGGCAAAATAGATCCCGTGATCGGCCGGACCAAGGAAATCCGGGCTGTCATGGAGATCCTTGGCCGACGGTCAAAAAACAATCCTATTTTGGTTGGGCCAGCGGGCGTCGGGAAAACCGCCATTGTCGAAGGTTTGGCACTTGCCATTCACCGCGGCCGTGTTCCCGACGTGCTTTTAGGAAAAACCGTGTTCGCACTCGATATGGGGGCGCTCATGGCAGGCACAAAATACCGCGGTGATTTTGAGGAACGGATCCAGAAGATGCTTCATTTCTTGAAAGAACAGCATGGTGAAGCCATCCTCTTCATCGACGAGATCCATCAGCTGGTCGGCGCCGGACGCACCGACGGCGCTATGGATGCCGCCAACCTGCTAAAGCCAGCTCTGGCGCGTGGTGAAATCAGCTGCATCGGTGCGACCACCGAGGCCGAATTTCAAAAATACATTCTCGGAGACTCCGCCCTCGAACGCCGCTTCAGGCCGGTACCCGTCGGCGAGCCGAGTCTTCAGGACGCCGTCGAGATTCTAATGGGGATCAAGGAGAAACTTGAGATCCACCACGGCATCACAATCACCGATGAGGCCATCTACGGCGC
Source organism: uncultured Oligoflexales bacterium (assembly GCA_964582405.1). Lineage (GTDB taxonomy): Bacteria > Bdellovibrionota_B > Oligoflexia > Oligoflexales > Oligoflexaceae > CAZOSN01. Next base: position 5,088 of record CAZOSN010000034.1, read on the forward strand.
TGTGGCGCTTAGCGACCAGTATCTGACCGACAAGCAGTTGCCGGACAAGGCCATAGACCTCCTCGACGAGGCCGCATCTGCGCTCAAGCTAAGTGCCGAGGCCATGCCCACGAACCTAGTCGAACTCGAAGCAGAAATCCGCTCAAAAAGCATCTACGCCGAGGTTGATAAGGCCAACGACGCACTCAAACCGGAGATCGAAGAATTAAAGAAAGAATTCGAGGCGGGCAAAGCAGCCTGGCAAGAAGAGGTTCTTAAGATCAAAAAAATGTCGGTTCTAAAGAACCAAATCGACCAACTTAAATTCGAGCTTGAAAAGCACGAACTCAAGGGTGAATACGAAAAAGCATCCGAATTGAAATACGCAAAGATACCTGCACTGGAAAAGCAGCTTACGGACTTGAGTGTGGCCTGGGAACTCCAAAGAAAAGATATCGCCCAAGTTATTGCGCGCCAAACTGGAATCCCTCTGGCCAAGATACTAAAATCCAAGCAGGACCAGATTCTCGAACTTGAAAGCTATCTTACCAAAACAGTTTTTGGACAGGAAAAAGCGCTTCATGAGATTTCCGAAACCCTGATTGCTGCACATGCCGGCTTGTCAGACGAAAGCCGACCGCTCGGCAGCTTCCTCCTTCTTGGACCATCTGGGGTAGGAAAAACCGAAACCGTCAAAGCGATCAGCCGCTTCCTCTATCAAGGAGAACGAAGCCTAGTCCGGCTCGACCTGAGCGAATACTCCGAAAAGCACTCCGTTGCCAAACTCATCGGGGCTCCAGCAGGCTATGTTGGGTATGACGAAGGAGGAATTCTCACTGAGGCAATCCGAAAGCGACCCTATTCCGTGATTCTGTTCGACGAGATTGAGAAAGCCCATCCGGACTTCGCCGATATTTTGTTGCAGATTCTCGATGACGGACGACTTACGGACAACAAAGGTCGGGTCATCAATTTCAAAAATACCGTGATTTTTTTGACATCAAACTCGACCGATATCGAACGCGATTTCAAACCCGAACTCTTGGGACGACTAGACGCGATCCTTCGCTATGAATCGCTCAAACCCGAAGCCATGGACGACATCATCCAAAAGAACTTAACTGAACTCAACAATCGTCTTAAGGACAAGAATGTGGTCCTAAAACTCGATTCCGACGTAAGAGCCATGCTTGCCGAACGTGGATTTTCGCAAGCCTATGGCGCGCGGCCTCTGGCAGCATTATTTAACTCGCTGATTATCCGGCCTCTAGCTCACCAGCTGCTCACGGGCAAGATTGCAAGCGGTACCCTTACCGCTCATAGCGCCGGGCGAGAGGTGAGTTTTTCTCAAGAATAATGGAGATTTGAGGGAGGTTCAATCCAGGGTTCTGCCAGGTCAATTCGGGGCTAGAGTTATTCCAGAATCTTAAACCCGACTTTTAGCCTTGCACTTTGTCTGCGGATACATTTGCATGGCAATCTGCACGACCTGCTGGGAGTCGGAGTTAAGGTTGCTCTCGGCCCACAGGTTGAGTTCTGAGCGAAACGCTTTGAGCTTCTGCTTGAGTTCACTCAACTTTTCGGCCGGTAGGGTTAGAGTGAGGGCTCCAAATTCCCGTTCCCCAATCGGAAGATTTTCGATCAGCACCTTGCCTTGGTCCAGTAGCGTCTGATTGTACTTGCGAATCATAAGGCTTGCGAGTTCATCAGTCGTGCTCACGATCTGCTCATGACAAACGAATCGATTGTCAACTCGAGTTATAAACCCACTCTCAAACAGATACGCAAGCGCCCTCCGGATCTTGTCGATAGGAACATGCTGCACAAGATTCTTGCTGATATAGTAAGGGTCTGGACGAAAATCTGGGTCGCGACTCATTTCTCGAATCACGGGGTAAATCCAATGGCTGAGGTATTCGTGGCTTTCAGTATCGATTTTGCGCTCGGTGAATGGCCTGGCTTTGTCAAGAGAATGCAGCAGATGCTCTTTTTTTACAACTGAACGCTCGAGATCTGCGCGAATCAGAAGTTCAAAATAATCGCGTTTTTTTCCTTTGAGTTCCAAAGCCTTTGCGAATTTATCCACGGAATCCAGACTGATTCGACGTTTACCTTGGATTGCTAGCTTCAGCACATTAGGCGATTTGAACCCAGCCGCTTCTGAAAACTTCCGGTAGCTAAAACCTTTGACGCTTTGTTTGCGGTGCTCGTAGAAGGCAGCTAGGTACTGCCTGTAGCAATTAAACGCAAAGATCGATATCTCCTCGGGCTGGGACATGATCAACGCCCGCTCACACACGCGGTCAGGGCTTCGCGGCCAACCTGCAAGCACTTTGCCCACGACAAACGTTGATCGGTGCTCCTCCGATTTAAGCCGCTGAGATCTGCGTAGCAGTGCCCAACCTGTTCATAATACTGAGCCTCGCAGGTATCGCCTTTGGTCGGAGCGGGATTCGCCCCGATTGCCGCAAGCCGTGCGAGCACTGGTTCCCCAAGCAGCTCCAAAGCGATCGCGACTGAATTTCTAGCTTCATTGAAGAGACAATGAATCGTCTTTAAATCTTCGTCGGGCTTGACATCAAAAAGCGTTAAATGAGTAGCGGCGTTTGCGGCTACCCATTGGCAGGCCTGCAGTGGGTTTTCAAAGATCACAGTACCAGAGAAATTAGAAAGCGCAGGAATCAGAACTTCTGGTCCTTTCAATTGCCAGGCCGTGACTTCTCGATTTTTTAGATCTAGAAAATTCTCGCCAACGGGCTGCGCATTGCAGCTTTTAATTAACAAGCCATCGGCATCGAATTCACTCATGCCTGCTAACATGGAATACTTGCCACAGGTATCGAGCGCTAGGTAGCGTCCATTCGAACCCCCGGCTACCGAGAATTTCCTGACCTCGCCATTGTCATGAAAGCTAACCGATGAGCCAGTCAGCAGGGGAATTTTGCGAGTCTTGTGGTCCGCGCTCATTTTGTCCTGGAGCAAAACCACAAACGACGGCAGCTCGCCGATCGGTTCAATTGATTGCACGGCATGAGGTTCGGCGCCCCCAAAAAATCGAATGGTGCTAGAGCCTGTTATCGCCACATGGTGAGCTGCCTTCGGGTCAAATGCCGTCTCGCCTGGCGCTGGTCTTGCCGATAGAAGTTCATCGCTGGCATCATCAAATTCGGCCGAGGATGGATCGATCAAGAGCCCAAGATATTCGAAACCATTAAACCTGAGGGCCTTAAGCACTTCGCAGTATTGCCGAGAACTGATTCCGCTCCAATCCTTCGATACCAACAACCCATTGAAATAGCGCGTTGCGCGCGAATCGTTGTGCCCGAATGTGATGGCCTCACGGTAGATGATCTCATGAAGGATCAGCCCAGCCTTATCATTGTCGCTTAGCCGATCCCAGTATTGGCGATTGATGACGTATTTTGCCTGGCCCGGCAGCAGCTCTTTGTCAGCCCGCTGGATCGCAAGCTGTGCAAGGTGACAGCCTTCCGGGATGGCGACATGAAAGGCGTCAGCCACAAAAGTTAACTCTACATTGCTGAGAAATTCCGCCTCGCGGAAGAATCTTTCGAGAAAGAATGAGTACCGAAGCGCCCGGCGGGGTGAGATGGCACTAAGCCGCGATAAGACCGCCTTGACTTTTTCGATGACCGACAAGCTATCGGGCCCGAGATCGAGCTCACGAATCGGTTCCATAGTCTGCGCTTCGAAGTAATCAAGCAAAAACACCCTCTGCTCAGCAGGTGGACGATCTCCACCCGAGTTAGTAGAGGCGCACACCACGGCATGACCGCCATTACCGACCTCCGTGCCAGCATAGATTACCTGGCCCCAGGACGGCTTTGACAATATCAGGATTCCTGCAAGAGATAAAATCCGCAGCACAGCGATGTCTCCTCAGCTGATCAGTGGCAATCTCTTACAGTATTGGGTCCAAGTGAAATTGGACTTTTTGATCCTGAATCATGCCTTTGGCATCGATGCCAAGGATCTTGACGAGAGGACCACTCAAATCCAAATAGACTTTAATGCTTGCGTCCGAAAAACTTAGATTGGGCCGACCATAGGAATAGCCATCTTGTGGCTTTGGCAAAACGGTAACCAAAGCTCTTTGAAGCGAGGGGTCATAGTTTCGCACCCAAACCTGGGCTCCAAAGGCCGTTTGATACGTAAAATCATCGGTCTTATAGGTTTTCGAAAAGAGCAGGTTTCGGTCAGAACCGCTCAGAATGAGCTTGTTTTGAAAATTGATCTGGACCAAGCGGTTGAAAGAATCGCTTAGCTGATACCAAAAAATCCGGATGACTTCCCATCGCCAGGTATCAGGATCATGGCGCCAGATCTCTTCGCTATTTTCTTTGCCAAAAAACGACGCAAAGCCCTGAAAGTCGATCTCGCCATTGGCGTAAACGCTGTAGGAAATAAGTCCGTCCTCAAGCAGGTTAATTTGGGATTCATCGATTTCCGGCGCATTGGCAATCTTAAGCCGGCCATGACCTATCTCTTGACTAACGGCGTCTAGGTCAGAATTTGTCGATTTGCCGCAGGCCACCAGCCCCAAAAGAGCGAAGGGGCCGATTAAGCTGCGATAGTATGTATTCTTAGCAAACATTGTAGTCTCCAGTGATCCCGAGGTTGTGATTTTCTGAATGAAACAGGGCCGCCTCGCTGCCCGTTTCGTGTGAGACTGTCCTTAAGATGACCATGAGAAAATGTAAAGACTGATTCGACGAAAATATTGGTGGGAGATAATAGGGAATACATGGCGCCTGCGGCTGCAAGAAATGACGTATGATTAACTACCTATATTTATGAATAATAAAATGTATTAGTTTAGACACTTGCCGCACAGGAAGCCCATTTATCATGTATTCTTTAGAATACTAGGTTCCGTCTGAGAACTCCCTGGTCGGCTTCTGGCAAGGCGGGCCGAGAACCGGAGCGCAGTTTACAGGCCACCGCTCTATTCGCCTTCGCTGTCAGACCATCCGTCTCCACTGCCGTTGAGCGAATCAATCTCGGCGGGACGTTTGCCAATCGCTTGATCAACCATGCGATGATTAGGGTTAAGCCAGGTCAAAATTTTATCTGCAGATGCGCGAGGCGCCTCGCAAGCCGCAACCGCGCGCAGCCTTGCCTCCCTTTGAAGGATAGCCACGGGAACTGCGTCAGCGATTCTCGCATCGAACGCAAACTCCCGGTCGCAAGATTCTTCTTCTTGGTCCTCATCCGCGGCGTGAACGAGATTTCTATGATTTGCTAATCCAGCTCTGAGTACGCTTTTAAGTTCGGAGTCCACGTTTGCCACATTGCCTGCATCGGTGTTTGACTCGACCACTCGCGGCCGGAGTGTCACCGAGGCAATTTCGGAAGCAAGATTTGCAACTAAAACCGGGCGCGTCGTTGATCTTCCTGCATCCGGTATGGGAGGAGGTGGCGGTGGTTCTGCCGCAGCAGCTGCTGCAGCATCGCTCTTCTCAGTCAAATCGGGTAAAGAGGCTCTTGGTAAAGAGGCTCTTTCGGAAGCATGACACGACTCCGGCACCAAAAGGGGCGAGCCCTGAACCTGAGTCAATGGCTCCGCTGTGGTTTCGAGTACGACCTGAGGTAGGCGTGCGGGTGAATCTTGACGCGCGTTCGGGGCATCATCGAATGACTCGTCTTCATCGGAGGATGGGTCACCTTCATAAGGCTCGAGAAGGTAGTCTGTAACCCGCGACATGCTCTCGGACAAAGATGCGGCGATTTGGAAAGGCCTGGCTAGAGGTGTTACGATCAAATTGAACAATTTCATAGTTTCTTGACCTTTGACTGAAGATATCGTTGTTGACGCCTGATGAGCAAATTCGATGCCAATCGATACGGCAATCTTTTTGGTCAGTTCGCTTGTGCTAGGTTTGAGTTTATTCAAAATAAGGCCGCTGCTGGTCAAATCGTGACTGTGTATTATTTGCCAGATTATCAACATAAGGATAGAAAACGATTCTTTACGACCCAATAATGATAGAATAGGGCCATTAAAATCCAGCCAGTTTTCGCCGTTTTGTTCATCAGCGGAGGATCCATGAGCCAGCTACTTCGTTCAAGGCGTTTTGGGCCTTTTTTTGCGACCCAGTTTCTTGGGGCATTCAATGACAATGTATTTAAAAATGCCTTGGTCCTAACCATAGCTTTTCATGCGGTATCCGAGGCAGAATCAGGATTTTGGACCAATCTGGCTGCAGGACTATTCATACTGCCATTTTTCTTGTTTTCACCGCTCGCGGGTCAACTCGCGGATCGGTTTGACAAAGCCAAAGTTGCTCGCATCATCAAACTTGCCGAAATCGCGATCATGGTCGTTGCGGCTTTTGCCTTTTGGGCAGGCTGGCAAGGTCTTTTGGTCTTGCTGCTTTTTATGATGGGCTGCCACTCAGCATTTTTTGGTCCGGTGAAATACAGCATCCTTCCTCAGCATCTCAAAAGCGAAGAACTCATGGAGGGTACAGGTCTCGTCGAGATGGGTACCTTTGTGGCCATATTGCTGGGCACGGTTTTGGGCGGCGTGATTATTAAATTCTTACCGGAAGCAGCGGGACCCGCCGTGGTTTTATTTGCGGTCTTAGGCTATCTAACCTCGCGAAATATACCCGAAGCTCCACCTTCGGACCCATCGCTTAAAATCACGCTTAATCCGGTCACCGAATTTAAAAATCTCTGGACGATCTCTCGGCGGCAGTCTTCTATTTTTCTGTCGATTATGGGGATCTCATGGTTTTGGTTTGTCGGTGCCATCGTGCTAGCCCAACTGCCCACGTTTGTTAAGCACAATCTCCATGGCGACGAACTTATCGTTACCTCTCTGCTCGCGGTATTTACGTTGAGCATCGCGTTAGGGTCGATTGCGAGCAGCAAGCTCTCTCACCAAACAATCGAATTAGGTCTAGTGCCGATCGGAGCGCTTGGCATTTCTCTTTTCGCGGGTCACATGGGGCTTATTGACTATTCCGGATTTCAAATCCAACCTTTTTCTCTGGCTATGATAATGGAGCAGGGACCAAGTCTGGTGCAAATTCAGATCATCATTGACTTTTTTCTGTTGGGTTTTTTTTCGAGTTTTTTTATCGTCCCGCTCTATGCCCTGATTCAGCAACGGAGTGATCCCAAGGAATGTTCGCGTGTGATTGCAGCAAACAACATTCTAAACTCGCTTTTTATGGTTGTGTCCGCTGTATCGGCCATGGGATTCTATGCGGCTGGACTTAAAACAGCTGAGCTATTTTTCGTCTTGGCGCTCATGAATCTCGCGGTGTCAGCGTATATTTTCGCACTGCTCCCCGAATTTGTCCTTAGGTTTGGCGCCTGGTTCTTGGCAAAATCCGTGTACTCGCTGAGCTACCATGGGCGCGAGCATGTTCCCAGCCGCGGCCCCTTTGTGTTGGTCGCAAACCATGTGAGTTTTATCGATTGGTTGATTATTTCCGCAGCTTGCCAAAGGCCCATTCGCTTTGTTATGGATCACAGAATTTTTAAGATGCCTGTTATCTCTTGGTTGTTTCGCCTGAGTCAGGCGATTCCGATCGCCCCTGCAAAAGAAGACCCTGCAGCCAAAGCCGCAGCCTTTGCGGCCATCAAAGATGCCCTTGCAAGCGGAGAAGTTGTGTGTATTTTTCCTGAAGGCAAGATCACGTTTGATGGCGCAATCAATCCATTCCAGCGTGGAATTGAAAAGATTCTGACCGACACTCCCGTCCCAGTGGTTCCCATGGCCTTAGGTGGCCTTTGGGGAAGTTTTTTCAGCCGCAAAGGCGGCGCCGCAATGCAGAAAATGCCCAGGCCATCGCGGAGGCGAATCCGAGTCGCGATCGGAGCGCCTATCCCCACTCCGCTCAAGGCGGAAGATTATCAATCGATCGTGAGCGAACTTCTACCGAAGCCTTTGGTATAATAAGACACACCGTTTGCTTTGCTCGGACCTGATTGGTTACACTGTACCCTTGCTTTAGGAACAGGAGAATACTTGATGCCACTAGTACGTTGCCAGGGACGATTTTTGGGGTTGGTAGTCCAGGTCTCGTTCAGATTGTGTCGAATCGGAACTGAAAAAAGCGCAGGATTAGCAGCTCGAATTCGAGCATTATTGCAGTTTCGATGCGGCGCAAGATGCACGGCATATGGGCTACCAACCCCCAAAATCGTCCCAGACAGCCCACTCATAACTTCGCAACGCCTCGGCTTTGCTATGTTCATGATCCTCGCGGCCTGCAATCATACCGACCCGCTTGAAACAGCTCTCGAACGAGAGATCGCAAGCCGACCTTTGCCCATACCCGTACCGGAAGCCGATCGGCAATACAGCGCAATGCTCAATAAACTTAACGTCGATCCGGTGCGCAAGGTCACGCTCCACCATATCCAAATGGGCCTTACCGAAGAGCTCGTGCTACTCAAGGTCCGAGAGCAGAAGCTCAGTAGCCTCCTTTCCGAGGAACTCCTTAAAACCCCCTACAATCGCCCTAGGGTCCGAGCTATCATGAAGCTTATGATCGAGAATTCAGGCGAGGCGAGTCGAAAAAAACTAACGGCCATGCTGCAGGCCAAAGAAGTTTTGCGCCAGGGACTTTCGCCCGAAGGTGCTGACAATGCGCACGATGCTAGCCTTGCTCTGTTTTTGGTTCTGAAGCCTAACGACTAATTCAATACTTTCAATAGCTTGGTAAATAGGGCGGGTGAAAAACGGATAGCCGTTGACTAAAATACGCCACTATAACACTATGCTCCGGAAGGAGGCAGGGGATGAAATTTCCGCGCCGGCAAATTACTGAAACTCCAGAGCCGTTGAGCCCATCAGCATGCCTCTTGATTTTTGTGGCCATTCTAAGCCTATTTCTGTCGCTGATTGCAGCCTTGCCCCAATTTAAAGCCAATGAAGTCAAACACAAGATGAAAGTGGCTTTCGTAAGCCGCAAGAAGCCCGAGCTCAAGAAAAACGAAAATCCAACGATGCCTAAGGTTATCATCGAAACACCGCTTCCGGAAACCCTACCACCGACCAATGCCAAATTTCTGGGTCCTACCGAACATCAGACCCCCGAAGAGACCAAGGTCCAAAACCCTCGGCAGACCAATGAAGATGCGCACCAAAAACCTGGCGCGGGGCTCGAATCACTAAAAAGGCAGATGGCCCAGAGTCCCGACAAACTAAAGGATCTTCATCTCAAGGAGCCTAAGGATGGCCCAAAGCGCTATCTTGACAAGCATGCTTTAGCAAAATTTCTGCCTGATCTCAAAGAGCTTGCTGAGCAGGTTCCTGATAGCCAAAGCGGTTACCAGGACTATATTAAAGATGACACCATCAAAAACTCAGACGTCATTGACGTCAACACCACAGAATTCCGCTGGCTAGGCTATTTTACGAAGGTTCGAAAAAACGTCATGCAAACCTTTTATTCTCCCTATGCCTCCATCGGCCGAAGCAAAGAGATCCAGGAGCGCCTTGACGCTTACGGCCAAGCTCGCCTCAAAGGCCAGGCTATTGTCGAACTTACCGTGGCGCAAAGCGGGGTCCTCGTAACCGCGCGTTTGATTGAATCATCAGGCGATAAACTGGTCGATGATTTCTGGCTCAAAGTCCTCAACCTAGCCGCGCCCTATCCTCCGCTTCCCAAAGACTATGCAAAAGAAACCCTGCGGTTCACCTACGGGCTCGATTATGAATTCGTCTATAATCGCCATTCCCACGGAACTTTTTCCGACGATCCTGAAGCTGCACGCAGGTTTTAAGTCCCTAATACATTTGAATTGTTGGACTTGAAATCATAGAATGACTAAAGATCTCGAAAATAGCGCAAAAAATTACACCTTGGCCTAAATTAAATAGTTGCTTTTAGATCATCCCCTTATGCCCGCTGTTTAGCAAAATACCAAACCACCTCAAACTCGCGAGAGCTGCCACCGAAACACCCTCTGGTCTGAGGGATGCATTTGAATCCCTCTTTAGGAAAAATCGATGCATTCATAGAGGGGCATGCATGACAACAAATTACCGATTACTCTTGATACCAATGTTAGGCCTGATATGGGCCTGCGGCGAAGAACGTACCAGTTTCACGGAGCGGGGCTATGTGCAAGCCCAGCCCAACGACGCCACGGCGGCAGCGAACAGTTCTGGTGACGCCACCGCTGCTCCAAGTTCAGACCATCAGGATAATGCGTCGCAAGCCGCAAGTGAGGTGGTGGTGGATCGGATTCCAGAGACCCCAAACAATCCCACTCCTGAGATACCCGTGCCGCCAGCCCAGGAGCCACCACCCGCGATCGCAACTGCTGATGCGAATGGCAATGACGTGAAGGTCGCGGTAACTGGTTCGGGTGATGGCAGCGCGGGTCAATCATCCCCCGCACCTGCACCCAGCCCCGCACCTGCACCCAGCCCCGCACCTGCGCCGACGGTGGCCTCCGTGCAATCCGTAGATGCAACGTCAGCTCCAATAACGGTCGAACCGGGCGAGGTTGTCTCTAACGAAACGGTTGGTTTCGGGTTTGAAGACGGTAAGAATCTAGGTGACCGCGATTTCAATGACTCGATTCTTTGTTTTGGTGGTCTATTCAAGGTCAACTACGCGACAGGAAGCGTGGTTTCACTTGCCCAACAATCGGTTTCAGCAACGATCAAGCGCAATTCGGGAATCGCCCAGGATATCACGGTCCAGATCACCCGCGATGGAAGCACCAGCACGGTATTCCAGAGATCCGATCTTGAGCGGTCTGAGGTCGCTAAGACAACCTTGAATTTCGAACGAGGCGATGAGCTTAAGGTAACCTTCCACGTCTCTTATTATACCTTTGGCTTGCTTTTTTCCCTAACCGCAACTCCTCCTCATGATCATGTCATGGTTGAGGCGGACGAATGCCGTTTGGATGGAATATAACCCGGCAAAAACTACCTTTGGAGACGGTAGGAAACTTAGAGGATTGTGCGCGAAAATGGAGTGAGCTGTCAGGAGGTACCATGAACAAGCATCTCACCCCATTTCGCTTATTTAGTTCTACGATCATGACCGCAGGTCTGATCGCACCAAACAACTTGGCAAGTGCGGCCGAGAAAATGGCCCGCAATCTCGACGCTGAGGTTGCATTCTCAACCAACTTTGACTCCACCATCTATGACCGCAGCGAAAAAAGCACGGTCGCCTCGACAAGTTCCGACATCAATCTGTCCTGGCTTCCCATCTTTTGGCATTTTCAGCTGGGCCCGATCCTAAGCTCGTCGGTCAAGGAAAGCCAGGCTCCGTACGCTGAAAACAACATCGTATACGACCGCAAAATAACAATCTCTGAACGAGCCGCAGGACTTCGTGGCAAGGTGAATTTTACAGACCTCGGATCCAACCCGTTTGTGCCTTGGATTGGAGCAACCGTCACCCACGCGCTAAGTGACACCCGGGTCACCTACACGTCTCAAACAAGCCAGGAGGTCGCTTCAGACGCCTATTCCACGGTAAGTCAGGAGCTCTTTGCAGATATCGGGGCCACTATTTTTGCCAACATGTATGTTGGCTTTGTGCTTAGTTATTCGCACCGCATGCCCATGCGTCAAGAAACGGGCAACAGAAAGCTTGGTCAGGTCGCGTTTGCCCAGAAGGACACGCTGCGGCTTGGAATCAGCACTTTTTTCTAGCCCTACGCGAGCCTTCCTGCCGAGCTAGGCTAATCCCTTTTCAACGATCTCGAATACATCGCGGGAAATGCCGCCCTCTGCCTTGATTCGCAAAAGCTCCTTTTTCATAAGCGATTGCCTTGGCAGGTCCATCGGGTACCAGCGTGCGAGGTTTTTAACAAGCCTTGCCGCGACACTTGGATTTTTGGGATCGATCTTCAACACATAATTGGCGACCAGCTGATAACCTTCGCCGTTTGCCGCATGAAAGCCATACGGGTTTGCAACACAGAAATTGCGAAACACGGCATAGACGCGGTTGGGATTTAGAATATCAAAGGCTGGATGCGCTAATAGTTCGCGCACATGCTGCAACACCTGCGGATGAGACGACCCTGCGATGAGAGCAAACCACTTATCAATCACAAGCTTGGTATCGGCCCACTTTTGATAGAATTCGTTCAACAGGTGCGCCCTATTTGAGTTTTCGCAGGATGCCAGGATGCTGAGGCTTGCAAGGCTGTCTGTCATATTCGTGGCTTTATGGTACTGCTGCGCGCAAAGGTCCAGATATGTTTTGGATTCTGTGCTCGCAAGGTAGTGCAAGGCTCGGTTCTTCAACTCACGTTTGCCGATCGACGTCATGCTGAGCGAAAATTCACCCTTCTCGTGGTTTGATTGATACAGCTTTAGCCACTGCGTCTCAAGTCCCGAGCCCAGCTGCTTGATTAGCTCTCGCCGGGCCGTAAAGAGCGCATCCACGGAAATGCCTTCGACAGAATTGAGCAGAACCGTGTCGCTAGGAATGCTTAGGCAAAGAGCTTTCATCTGCGGATCCAGCGCGGAGTCCACAATTGATCGGATCGCTTGGCAGTAACCCACATTCAAGGTTTTGGATTCGCCCTTGGCAAGTCGCGCAATCTCAGCTGTCGCAACCCTTTGCGTCGCCTCAAACTGATTGAACGGATCCGTATCATAACGCATCAGGAACAGCTCATCCTCGGGAGAATTGCCAACGTCGGCGATAACCGGGGCAGAGAACTCACGAAAGAATGACCCGACAGGCTTTTCATCGATTCCATTGATAGCAATTTTATCCTGACCCTTCTCGAGCAAAATCACATGCTCGGTCGCCGTCTTGCCGTTATAGGTAAACGGTAATTCACGGCCTTCTGAGCCTAAGAGGCTTGTTTTGATGGGAATCACTTGCGGTTTCTTACCTGCCTGCCCAAGGGTGTCCGGTATTTCCTGCTTGAGCTTGATGCAGTATTCGCGCTTGCTGGCATCATAGCGGGTATCAATTTTAACCCGCGGAGTGCCCGCCTGCTCGTACCATCGTTTGAAGGACGTTAGATCATAATCATTGGCGTCCATCATCGCCGCCACAAAGTCATCGGTCGTAACAGCTTGACCGTCATGCCGCTCAAAATATAAATCCATCCCCTTACGAAATCCCTCACGCCCTAGGATCGTAGCCATCATCCGGATCAACTCAGCGCCTTTGTTGTAGACGGTCGCAGTGTAGAAATTGTTGATCTCCATATAAGACGAAGGGCGCACAGGATGCGCCATAGGGCTCTGATCTTCGGCAAACTGAAGGTTGCGCAAGGCATCGACCTCCTTGATGCGAACCGCTTGGCGCGAGGTCATATCTGACGAAAATTCCTGATCACGATAAACCGTCAAACCTTCTTTTAGGCTCAGCTGAAACCAATCGCGGCAGGTCACGCGGTTGCCGGTCCAGTTGTGAAAGTACTCGTGACCCACCACCGACTGAATGCCAAGAAAATCATCGTCGGTGGCCGACTCGGGATCTGCAAGAATATATTTGGCATTAAAAATATTGAGGCCTTTGTTTTCCATGGCACCCATGTTGAAATCGGAAACCGCGACGATCATGAAGATATCGAGATCGTACTCCAGCCCAAAGGTATCCTCATCCCATTTCATTGCATCTTTGACCGCCTGCATCGCATAAGCGCACCGGTTGCGATTCTCGGCCTCGACAAAAATTTGGAGCGTCACCCGCCGCCCCGAGCGGGTAATAAAGAAATCTTCTATTTTGGCTAGGTCCCCCGCTACCAGCGCAAAAAGATAGCTTGGTTTGGGAAAAGGATCCTGCCAAACGACAAAGTGCCTGCCACCGGGTAGCTCCCCGCGTTCGATCGGATTGCCATTGGACAGAAGGTACGGAAAATCCTTGCGGTCGGCTATGATTTTAGTCTGATAACGGCACATGACATCCGGCCGATCCAAAAAATAAGTCATGCGCCGGAATCCCTCGGCCTCGCACTGCGTGCAATATTTGCCGTTGGTAAAATAAAGACCTTCCAGAGCCGTGTTTTCTTTGGGCTTGATTCGAGTCATGATTTCCAAACAAAACTGCTCGGGAACGCCCGGAATCGTCAGCGATTTATCCGTGAGCTGATATTCGCTGGACTCAAGGACCCTGCCATCGACTGAAACCCGATCAAGATGCGGGATCTCGCGGCCATCGAGAACCAGAGGCTTATTCGGAGTGGTTCGTTTCAGCCAACTCGTCGCGGTAACTTTGGTTTCATCCGACCCGAGATCATAGATCAGTTCGACTTTTTCCATGAGAAAATCAGGCTTTTGATAGTCTTTGAGATAAATGGTCGAGAACTGATCGGTCTTCATGGTGAACCTCGGGCAAACAAAGCGCAAATATCCCAATGTAAGTCAAGGCTCTGCATTCAGCAAGGTTTTTTGGCCAAATGACAGGGCGCCCCCATGAAATGTTAATTTTTTCAAAATCTGGTTTGGCCGCCCCGCATGCCGCATTCCGATCTTACTGCTCGCCGGCTAACCGCCACTACGACATCAGCTTAGCGGTAGGAACTCTACTGGTCTTCAAGAAAATTCACCCAGGCAATACTCCGATCCGGAATGATAAAACTCTCACACGGCTTGCCGCATTCTGCTTTGACCCTGCGCATGGTTTCAAGAACAGAGGGCCTTTTTTTAACCTCTGGATGGACCAGGGGATACAGGAGTTCCGCTAGTTTTTTTAACTCTGGCGCTAGAACAGCGCCGTCACCTTTGTTGAAATCCCAATACGCCTCGATCCAATTTTGGTACGGCATTTTCTTGCTGTTGCCGTTCATTGTGGCCACAACTTTTTCGTTCATGTAATCTGCTTTCTTACCTTCATTTTTTGGGTTTTGCGCGATAAACTTTAAAATTAATGATTTTGCCAAAGGGTACGCCATCACGCGGCCATAATCTGCCTCGTCCACTTCGAAGCTACCCGCCACCTCGGGACCAGCGGAATATTTCGTTCCGCCGGACACTAGCTTGGTCGGCCTTTGAAAAGCAAAGCCCCAATCCATCTTTTTCCAATGAATGTACCCCGAAGCATCGGCCTCCCCCACAAAGTTGTCGGCCTTTAAATCGATATCAACGACGCGACGCTCGGCCGATTCCCTGACCTGATCTAGAATCTCCAGGAGTTGCAAATGAGTCAGCAAAGGTTGGTCTTTTTCAGGAATAAAATCTGCAAAATCCCCTTTGGCAGCATAGCGCGAAACCAAAAAAATAATGTCGCCGTGCTGAATAGCACCAATATAAGGCAGGCAGGACGAACAGGATTGTTCAAGCAAAGCGGCAATCTCTCTCAACTTTACCCTGTCCTTAGGTTGCACCGATCGTTTAGAGTCAGGCCGACTCTGGCCGTAGTTTCCCGACAGCCGCATGAGCTTGACAACAAGATCGCCATCCCGATAGGCCGTGCCGGATGACCCAGAAGGGAGTTCTACGCTGGACGCGAGCGCTTTGTTGAGTTCTTCGGGATTTTCAAGAATGCTGTAAGCCCGTTTTCCAAAATCGGATTCCAGGATCGAGCGATCGAGACCGTCAAAGTAAATCGGATTTCCCTTTGCCAACTCAGCGGCCATCAACTCCAGGGTTTGATCATGCAGCGTAATGACCAAATTGCCCTTAGAGTCCGGCTCCATGGCTTCAACCAAAATACGGCCGTGCAGGTCGCCGACCTTTAGATCCTTGGCAACATTGGGTGCGTCCCGCGAAGAGATTTTGACGATAACGCTTTCTCCAGAGCCTATGGGAATATCCGAGAGTTTACCGACGCGCACGACTTTTTGCCCTTCTCCGTCTGTACCCGGGGTTACAACCCGCACTACCACAGATGAGCTTTCGCTCTCCCGGGGAAAGCCTAGCTCTGCAGGAATAGAAGTGTTTGCAAGATACCGCACGGTTTGATCGGGTCGCGCCTCGTCCGCAACCTCATGAGACCTGGTGCTTGATACGACCCTTGAATGTTGAGATGGATTTGAGGAGGCTGACACCTCCGTTGGCGGAGACCCTTTGGCAACGCCGCTGCCCGCTGTGTTTCTGGACTGCACACGCGTGGATTTCGGCGTCAAGGCCAAATCATCACCTCGTGGTAGTTCGGAAAATTTGCTGAGCAGAGGATCGGCCGGGTCGCTGGCGATAATATAAATTCCCGCATAGATCTCGCGGCCTTCAGCATGGGATAAATTCTCCAGCGGCTCGACTGGGCCTTGGGAGTCTCTGACCGAACGGCAGGAACTAGCCACAAATACCAAAATTACGCACACCTTCAGTAGCTTAAGCATATATTTTTCCAGTGGTCGCTCGACCTTGATCGCCATGATTAATTCCGCAGGACAAAATTTCTAAAACCAGGTTTCTTTCTTTTCTTGGAACCAAGTGCGACAATACCCTATCGAAAAATCTAAAAAGCGAGGCATTGTATGAATCCAATGGGACGATTTGGTCTCTTGCTCTCCTTGTGCATGCTGGCATTAAGCAGCTGCGGAATTCGGCCCGAACCCAGGATTGCGTCCCAGCTTGCGCTCAACCTCACAGCTGACGATACTGCCTCTCTTCTACAAAAGCTCAGGCAGGCAAATTATAATTTGCCTCTCAAAGACCTTGCGCTTCCCTCTCAGGTCGCCCGTCTTGTCGCCGAGTCACCCGTACCCTTAGCCCTGACCGTTCCAGTTCACGAACACCGCGCGCTCCTTGACAAACCGGACGATCTCCTTTGGGTTGAATTGCCGCTCGGCGACGACAAAGAACTCAAAGCGATTGTAGCGCATGACCGCTCGGGCAATCAAATTGAATTGGACCCTGCGAATCCTCCAGCGCGACCCACCCTCGTGATAGCCTCGCAGGAAAGCCCGTTACCGATCGATAACACCAATCTGGTGGCCGCCACCGACGATCTCTTGATGTTGGATAAGATCCATATCGCGGACATTCAAGAACCCTGGGTGCGCGGCGATGCCGAGGTTTATGCAATCGTGGCCTACCTCGATCGCGAGGGGAAAGGCTCCACGGCCGTGGTCCCGCTCAATGGCGTCACCAAGGCCAACACAACCTATGACCTGCGTAAAATCATCCACTACTGGCCGCGCAATTTCTATAAACTTGTGGATATCAGCATCTACGAGCATGACACCCATCACAATTTTCAGGAACTCACGATCGCCCTGCTCGATGCTGCGGGAAAAATAACCTCGGTTGCGTTGCCCGGCTATGGATCCATTGCGGCCTTAGTCAGCGACCTTCTGATCAATATTATCAAGGCGCTCCCCAAAGAATGGTTTGAGGATGCTGACGATCACCTTGATACCTTCAATACGGTCGAACGAAGCATCGCGCAGGAATCTCGGTACGGGGTAGCCCACAATGTCCTTATCGAATTGAGACGCTACCAAGCCGAGCGCAACGAATAAGGCTTTCCAGGTGTGGCTTACTCAAGGCGCAACGACTACATCGCGAAAGGTCACGGCGAAGGCGTGCGAATCGCGGCCGCGCGCGGTGAGAATCACTGTCTGCGCCCCAGGGGCATCAGGCTCCCACACGGTGGTGAGCCTGTGCCAATTGCGTACCCGACCGCTTGGCACAAACCAGGTAACCTGAACTGCTTCGTCCTGAAACTTTTGAAGACTTCCCGTCAGATCATGCTCCTTTTTTTGCTCAAGGCTGGGTGCAAATTCCGTGATGCTGAGTTCGAGATTAGCAGGAGTAGGTAGGGATGGGTTGTCAGCACTTACTACTATTTGCCCGCGCACTGGAATTGCAGCACCCAGGCCATCACCAACACTAAAACTATAGGTTACAAGCCCGGGCTTCCCGCTTGCGATTTTGAGGTCGGTTGCGCTGGGAAGCAGAAGATCAAAGCTAATCGTCTGATGACTGAGGCCCTGATAGTCCTTTACAACAGCAAAGCTTGGGCTAGCAGCCAGCTCCTGAGAACCTCCCGAGGTAATAAATTTCACGTTACTTACTAATAGCGTCGTCGAGAGTGGCGTCGCCAAGTGAAGCATCAGTTTGGCTGAGGCCCCCGCGACCGGCAACAAAGGGTCTGTGACCGCACCAAGCGGCCTGGTTTTGGACCACACCTCGGGAGGAAATGGACCCTCATTGCAACCGATCCATAGCAAAGACACCACCAGTGTCAAAATGAGATTTTTCATCAAAACTCCGCCTTGATCTCGTAATAAGGGATAGGGGGCAAGCGCTGCGAGACGCCCTTTTTCTCCTGGTAGTCATAGCTATAAACGATCTGACTCGTGCCCTTCTCCAAGGCGAGATATTCGACACCGAAGCGTTGGGTAAGCCGCGATCTATCAAAATAACTCTGGTAGCTAGCAAAGATGTCGATAAGGTCGCTTGCATCAAAGCGCGCTGAATAGGGATCGTTGCTATCGTAGACTGGCTGGAATTTTCCGAGATTCGCATTGTAGACTCCGCCGGTGACGGGCGTGTAAGGCTCGCCCGACGCATACTTGATCCTGGTTGCAAGCTCCCAGGCAGCGTTGAGTTTGTATGACCACGCAAGATTTAAGACATGCGGCTGATCATACTGAGAGGTATGCATGGGCTGATCGGAATCTGAGCGCTCCCTGGCGTTTGAATAGGTGTAAGACAGCCAACCAAAGGTTCGTTCGGTGAAGAGCCTTCTGAGAAAAACTTCAAAACCATTGGCTTCGAGTCGCCCTTTGTCCGCATAACCCAATGTTGGATCGTTGCGAATCAAATGGTCGGTCACCTTACTGAAAAGCTGCAAATCGAGTTGCCACCGACTCGAGAGCTTGCCTTCGATGCCAACGATGCGATGCTGCGATTGTTCGAACCCCAAGTCAGGGTTGCCAAAGTTCTTAGCCGATTCCTGATACTCGGGCGGTTGGGAATAAAGCCCCCATGCTCCCTTCAGCAGCCAATCCTCCGAAAGCTTGTAACGAAGGGAAAACCTAGGGTCCAAGGCATCGGGTTTGATTTGCGTGGTCTTGAACGCCCTAATGCCGGGAGAGAAGGTAAATTCATTCCATTCAAAATCGAGCGCTGACCATGCCGCCAGGGATGAGTTCGTGAATTTGCCGTCAACCGTGTAGTATGCAGCATCCTCGATATCAAAGAAGGGATCGTTCTCATTGATCCGCGGGGCTGTGACCTGGACGCGGGTCGAGTTCCATGTAGGATCAACCCCAAGGTACAGGTAACGATTCTTACCGAGCCGGTTAGTCCATTCTGTGGGAACTCTGATTTGGACGCCATCGATATCGCCCCGAATTTTTCCGGCATCGAATCTTTGACGACCCGTATAGACCTGAGGAGTCGCCCGCAATAGGTCGCCATCACCAAGACGCTCAAGACGTTCAAGTCCAATAACACCAAATCGATCCGAAAATTCCAGCTCGGCATTGCCCGTCTCATCCGCTAGCGCCGAAAAAGGTACAGCAGCAACCATGCCATCATTGGAACCTATAGCAGTGAGTTTATAATGCCCCTTGGGATCGACCACCAGATACCGCGCGAGGACATCGGAAAATGTCGGTACCAAGGATATGCCCGTCCCTTTACTTTGCCGCTCAATCACCTTGGGGATAATGTACTCAGTTAGGCTATGCCGAAACGAAACAGAAAGCGCCGAATCCTCCTGCAGCGGCGTTTCATGAAAAGCCGCTACCAAAAAAGGCAGATTCAATTTGAGTTCGGTTTTATCGTTCTCGGGGATCTGGGACGTCGTGCGCAGGGCAATGATACCGCCCGTAGCCTCGCCATACTGGGCGGAAAATCCACCTGACGAGAATTCGACCTGATCGAGCAAGCCTTCGGGAATGATCGAAATGTTCCCTACTTGATGAAATATATGAGCAACCCGCAGATCATCAACCTGGTACCGCGAATCGCGCGGGCCTGAGCCGCGGATGATCACCTCCGAACGAAAAGGCATGGCTTGAACCCCTGGCAGGAGCTTGGGTATCTGAGCAGGATCTCCGCCAGGCGCGATCCGGCTAGTTTCCTGAACAGAGATCGTTTTTTTGCTCACTTCAGCGCGACGGGTGCCGCTGATGATGATCTCATCGTCATCGGGCGCGCCCGGCAGAAGATAGGCACGACCGCTTGCCTTGAGCTGACCGCGCTCAATTTGCAGGGATTCAAAACCTGATTTGTTGATATCAACAACGGTAGCGTCAGGGCCATCAGGTAGCATCACCTGCCCCTTAGGGTCTGAATAGTACTTTTGGCCATCGATGAGTATTTCGGCTCGCCGTAATGGTTTCGAGGAGCCTTTTTGAAAAATCTCAACCTGAAATCCCGCCTCCCCCCAAACCCTGGGAGCGAGCCAAAGCGAAATAATTGCAACCCAGACCGAAAGTATCCAAACCCGACTCATAACAAAAAATCCTATCCCGAGGGCTTGTCAAGCAAAGTGAACATCAATGCAAATCCGATGGAGCGAAAGCCAAAGGCTGTGAGCGCAAGCCTTCGGTGCCAGCTAATCCCTGACGGCCCAAGCTTATAAAGAAGGGCTCGCCACCCCAGAACAAAAGCTGGAATGTAGAGTACCACCGCTATAGCAGATGAGTAGATATGAGCCTGCTGCAACGGACCGAGCGACATGCCGATCGCGGTATTCACCGCATCGCGCGCGATTTCGAGAATAAGGACCAGGCTAAGATCAAGAACAATCCCACTATTCATGAGCAACGCATGCACTTTGCGCTGCCTACGATACACCAAACCTAGGCAAATAAGGGCATACGCAAAGGAAGCCACACCCATGTAAGGAGTGGCAAAGGCCCCGATAGCGCAAGCGACTAGAGCAGTTGCACCAATCGCTGTTCGACTTAATTCGACCTGATTATGAGCGGATTGACCCACGGGAAACTAGCTCCTTGGCAAGATCTACGAGTGCGATAGTTCTATCATACCGAACTCAGGAAAACACTGCCAATAACCAATAAATCCTGGCGTTAAACCGAGGATTGCCACATCAAATTCGCGCTCATTCGGCTCACAGCATGGTAGGAACGAGGAATGCTGGGCAGTCCTGGCTAGCTGAGTGCAACCGTGATAAAATATTGAACACACAAAGCGGAGGGAACACCATTAAAAACTCACACGAAAAAACCCCGCTCCGGCGCGCTCCCATGCCGCAGCGCTATGTTATCAATCCGCCCTTTCAGATTAGGGTTTTGCTTTATCTTTTTTGTATCGTGTTGATCGTGGTCGTCTCGACCACGGCAACGGTAAACTATCTGTTCTACGATTTCGTTCAGGAGGGGCATGAGTTAGGGCTTCCTGCGGGGAATATTTTCTTTCAATTTATCGAAAAGCAGCAGCTGATCATGAACCAGCTTCTTGCGGGACTGTTTGTATTCCTTTCGTTTCTGATCATCGTATCCGGCATGATCCTGAGCCACCGCGTGGCTGGGCCCATCCACCGGCTGAATCAGCATATGCAGGGCGTGGCATTGGGTCAGATAGCTGGCCCGGTTCATTTTCGTGAACAGGATTTTTTCAAGGAACTCGCTGAATCCTACAATGCCCAATACGAAGCCCTGCAGAAAAAATCGCACAAAAACACCGAAAAACTTACCTCTTAGACATATGCCACATTGACTGTATTAATTTTTTAGTCTAATGAATTTAGCTAGATTCTGCTGAAAAAGCTCCGCTTTTTCAGCAGAATCTAGCTAGATAATCGAATTAGGAATGGCTAACTGTTCCCTGAACACCCTGTTTGCAGAACGAATCGTTCACTTTAAATTGAGACCGAAATCCCCCCAGGTTACATTCAGGTTGTGAGCAGGATGGCACTGCCGCAAAACACAGGAAACATGATTTACCTTCGATGGAGAAAGAACCATGAAAGCTAGAACCTCGGTCTTCGCAATCAGTATGGCTTCGGCCTTTTTAGCCATGGCATCCACCTTAAACGCGGCCGACATCCAGGAGGTTGCCCGAACCACGAACCTAAGCGACTCCGAACCAGAATCCACCGAACGCTATGCCTACTACGGACCGGCCTACCTCGACCTAGTTAGTGTGCAGGTCGCTGGATCGGAATGCGATACCGACCGCGATGCTGTCGATGTGATTGATCAGGACACCGTTCGCTTTAACAACAATACCCTGATGGCTGCCGCTGGCTATGGCCACACCAGGCGCGAGGGCCGCAAAATTTGCCAATATCTACTTGAGTTCGAAAAGACTCCAGGCATGCAATTTAGATTAAAGAGCACCAAGCTCGACGCCGTGGCATCGGTCCGTGGGGACGCAGACGGACTCGTCAAGATTTCCGCCTTTCATCAGGGCCAAGGCAGCGATACCGTCGCTCAAAAAGAGATCACAAGCTCGCGAACCTACCGCAACCTCAAGATCAACTTCGCAGACAGCGAATGGTCAAGCTGCGACAGCGAAGCGATCCTTGCGGTCAAGACTGAAGTCCGTGCCGACGCTGGTGCCAGCTCATCAGACCACGTCCATGTGAACCTTGATGGCCCGCTTTCGATCGACATCGAATGGCGCTCGTGCTGGTAAAGGGAACTTCGACGAAATAACTCCGTTTTTTCCTTCATCTAAGGACCTGCTTCACCCGAAGCGGGTCCTGTTTTTTATCCCGAAAAGCAACCGGGTGCAGCTCATGAGGTGTGTGAGAGCCTGTTTAAAAAGGCTCTGAGAGAGCGGCCTGGTATTGTTGAACGATCGCTGCCCAGGAGTAATTCTGCATAACCCACCGCCTGCTTGCGGCAAGTTCGGTCTGACATGCGTCTGATTTCCAGTCTGTTGCAAAGATCAAGGTAAGCTGCTCAAAAAATTCCTTTGGCCCATCAAAGCCAAATACAGTTGTGGTATGGTCCGCATAGTACCGTAATACCGGAGACAGATTATTGACTAGCACAGGTGTATCGTAGGCCATGGCCTCTAGCACAATGATTGATAGGCTCTCATAGGCCGACGGATTCACGACGCAGCGGGCACCAATAATGAGCTCAAGTTTGGCCTGCTCATCCACAAAGCCAGCATACTCGATCCAATCCGCTTCGGGCAAAACGACGCCATTTTCCCTATGCCCCGCAAGCAACAGCCTGCATGGGCCGTGCACCTTGCGAAACTCGTCAAACCAAGCGATAAGCTTGGGCACCCCTTTTCCCTCGCAGATTCGGCCGAGGTAGAGAACATAAGGAATGCTAGGCTCCACCTTAGTCTGCGGCTTTACTGGCAGGTCGATCCCTAACCCTGCAATTTTTATCTCAGAATCTCGCTCAGGAATCTTGGTTAGGATGAGCTGCTTTTCGGGATAGCTATTGACGAGCATAGGCCCCGAGAGCCGCAGAAGCTCCTTGATTTTGCCAAAATGAAACGGTGGTTCATCATGCGCATTGGGAACAAGAATCGATTTGGACCAAACTTTGGGGAGTCCGCGCACGGTAGGGTGATAAAGGTAAGTGGAGAAAATAAACTTGTCATAGTCTCCCGCATGCGACTCGATGTAGCGGATAAGTTTGGGGCAATAGGGCCCTTGGAGAAAAAACCAAAGGGCCTCGAGTGGGATCGCCAGGAAGCGTACGGCACGGCGTTTTTGCAAACCGAGGATCACTCGAGGCACGAAGCGATTGTACAAACCAAAAAAGCGCGAGCGTCCTGCCCTATTCGCAAAACGCCTTATCCGAACACCCTGGTCTACTGACTCACCCTCGGGGTAAAAATTCGCCCAGGTGGTGTAGTCACGCGCCGCTGTCGTTAAGACTTCCACAGAAACCCCGGGGAGTGCGGCAAGGCGCAGGGCGACTTCGCGCGCCAGAGTCTCAGCGCCGCCCACCACCTCTACCCCGAACCGATGTATGACCAAAGCAATTTTCATAGGAGAGCGATGGTAGGGGAAGTTTTCTTAAAAATCAATTGCTTAAGTTGTGGCCACTTTGATATGCCAAGGTTCATAGCGGACGCCTAGGATATTGTCCTCATAGTAACGAATCCGCACATAACCCGATTTGATCAGCTTATGGTACTCGGATGTCCTGGCAAAGCTATCGGAGAAATTGCGCGCACCAAACCCTTCTTTTCCAACGTCAAAGTCGCCGATGCCATGAAACGAATGCCCGGGAGGCGCAAGTGATCTTGATGCGCGCGAGAGGTTGCCCTGTGTCTCGGTCGCTTTAGACAAAAAAAGATGCATCTGTTTTACGACAGACCGAATTCCCGATGTCAAAACGATTGAATCGCCGAGCTCTTTCCTGATCTTTAGGTACAACGCATGAGGAGCTCCTCGAAAAACATAGTGCCCGGTCCCAGCTATTTTGATCGTATCGCGCTCAGCGACTTTGCCGGTCAACTCGTGGGTAACTTTTTCACCATAAAAGCCATAAAATCGGGCATCCTGATGGAACAGCTGGTCCAAAAACGACAGCTCCGCGTCCGAAAATGGCTGCATCTTGCCGCTTCTTTTAGCAAATTGGATCGCCTCGTCAAAACTAACAAGATTAAAGAATGCATAACCCATATGGGTTCGAAGGTCGGTAAGCTTACGGGTTACCGCTTTAAACACCGGAATTAGTTTGGGTTCGACAAACAGATCATCGTCAAATGTTTCCTGAAAATGGCGGCACTTATTGATGCGTTTTTGAATCTCCGCGTTGCTTAATACCTCGTGTGTGCCCGGGAGACTTGAAGCGGAAGGGGCTAAAACCGCCGAGTCAGGGCTAAAGATAGGGCTAGGACCGGGTTGACCGGATACGGGCGGCTGCGCCGGTTCCACAACCGTCTCTTTTTCGTCCCACCCTGCGCATCCAACCAAGCCAACCATGGCTCCGGTCGAAAGCGTGCTAAGAAAATCGCGGCGTCTCATGATCGCCCCTATCAAAAAAGCGAACTCTGATGGTCCACTTATCGACAGGGATTTAGGGTACTTGAATACTTCAAGAGAGCAAAAATTGCCCCCTTGGGAAGCTTGGCAAGCCTAAAGCGGCTTTTCAGCCATGCGACGCATGAACCATGCTTGATTCTGAGACGCAGCGGCTTATATTACTCACCATTTCGTGATCATGCGATTTGCAGCTGATATCACCGAGCGACACCAGACCAACGAGCCTCTTGTCATGATTCAGGACCACAAGCCGACGAATTTGCTTGTCCTTCATCATTTCGGCGGCCTCTGCGATATCATCGTCTTCAAAGATGTACTTAATCCTCTCGGTCATGACCTCCGAAGCCTTGGTGGTCCTAAGATCCCGCTTCTCGGCCACGGCTCGCAGCACAATATCGCGGTCGGTGAGCATCCCACGGATCTTGTCACCTTCGACGACCGGCAATGCCCCAATATCCGATGACTTCATTTTTTCGGCCGCTTCCGCCAGCGGTGTGTCGGTATTAATCATCATCACCTTGCGCGACATTATTTCTGAAACTTTCATACAACACCCCCTATATCGTCGCATGTTTTACTTACGGCATCTAAGGCCTGCAAGTTTCACACCACCTTCGTGATTTGGTCTGGTAAAAGCCAAACCATGGGAGCGAGCGGAGAATCCCTTTCATCCTGTTTAAAAAGGCTCTCAACACTGCCACAACACTGCCACAACACTGCCACAACACTGCCACAACACTGCCAATATCGATCGCTCTCAAGTTGATCTGTTTAAGATAGGGTCCTGTTGA
>CAZOSN010000035.1:0-7952 GCA_964582405.1 uncultured Oligoflexales bacterium
TCGGGTGCTCCTTTCCCATCTATGGTCAAAGGCCGAAGCGGTAATCAGGAGTATTTTGTCTTTGGCGAGAGATTTAATAATCGGAATGGCAGAAACGCGGAACCAATCTCTTTTCGCTGACCTAATTTGTTTCAGTATAAAATCTCAGCAGAAGCCTCAAATTTTGATCGCGACCCAATCCAAGAGACCATCCGATGGCAAGTCCTACCCACCCTCGGTGGCCCGATGCCTTATCGCCAGCTCGCGGTCCAATGCAGTGACTTTGTCGGTCTGCTTTTTGCGAAACTCGGTGAGCTTGGTCCGAAGCTCAGGCTGGGTTAGGCTTAAAACCTGCGCCGCGCAAATCGCAGCATTGTGAAAACCTGCTGTGCCGAAACCAAAGGTCGCGACAGGGATCCCGGCCGGCATATTCACCATCGACAGCAGAGAGTCTAGACCAGCGGTGGCCTCGCTTAGGGCGGGAACCGCAAACACCGGGCGAATTGTCAGTGAGGCGACAACTCCCGCAAGATGGGCGGACATACCGGCAATGCAGATGAACGCCTCTGCGCCTTCTCGCTCGGCCTCCTCGACTATCGCGTGCACATGCTCAGGGCTCCTGTGGGCCGAACCTATTCTCAGATCGAAGGAAAGACCCATTTCTTTGAGAAAGGTGAGGCCTTTTTCAGTTATGCTAAGGTCATTGCTGCTTCCGAGAATGATAACGATTTTTCTCATGGTTCCTCCTGGACTGGCAAAATAGCAATATCCCGCCGATAATGACAGGTAGGCCAGAACTCTGAAATAGCCTCGGCGCGGGCATACATGCGCGCACGCGCTTCCGCAAAACTTGCGCCACCTGCCACGACGGTCATCACGCGGCCTCTGCCGATAGAAAGCATTGAGTCGGACTCGACCTTGAGATTCGTGCCGGCGAATACAATACAGGAATGATCTTCAGCCCGAACAAGCGCGGTGGGTACAGAGCTTGGGTCAGGCGCCGGTTCTGAAAAAGTGGCGTAATCCGACGAGGCTAAGACGACACATGTGGTGCGGGCAGTCTGATCGATCGGAGCTAGAGTCGGGGGTGATCCCATTTTTAGGTGATGCAGGATGATAGGCACCCAGTCCCTGCGATCCTGAACTACCATGACCTGCGCCTCGGGATCACCGAGCCTGACATTGAATTCTATGACTTTGGGACCATCAAGGGTCCACATGAGTCCTATATATAAGAATCCCGTATACTCTATGGATTGGCGGGCAAGCGTATCAAGCAGCGGAATAACAATTGTCTTCCATACGGTGTCTTCCGCTCCGATCGGTAACCAGGGAACCGGCGTGTAGCAGCCCATTCCTCCCGTATTGGGGCCCTGATCCATGTCGTTGCGGCGTTTAAAATCGACCGCAAAACCCAGCGGGGTTGCTGCGCCCTGCCCCAAAAAGACAAAATATGAGCACTCGCGACCGCGCAGGACTTCTTCCAAGACGACCGACTGGGCAGCTTCTCCGAAGCTTCCTCCCGTCAGTTGGTTGAGCGCATGATCGACTTCGGAGGAAGTTGTGCAGACAAAAACCCCTTTGCCCGCCGCAAGGCCATCGGCCTTGATCACCACGCCGTTTCGCTCCGAAAAAAATTCGCGGGCTCTCGAGTCGAGTTTGTCGATGGAAACGACCTCATGATAGGCGGTCGGAATTCCGGCAAGCTTCATGACGGCTTTGGCAAAGGCCTTGGATGATTCGAGCTGTGCTGCGGCTCTCTGCGGACCGAAAACGGGAATTCCCATCTCGCGGGCGTGATCGGCAAATCCTGCCGCAAGCGGCGTCTCGGGCCCGACCACAATGAAGTCGATCCCAAGCTCGTGGGTTCTACTTAGGATCTGGTCATGGGATTTGGGTTTGAAGTCGTCGGCAAAAAGATGAGAGGAGAGATGGCTAGCTAGCGGCGCATAAGGCCAGGAAAAAACCGACCGAATCAAAGGGGATTGGCTTAGTTTCCAAATGAGTGCGTGCTCTCGCCCACCATTGCCCACAACCAGCACGTTCATACCAATTACCTCAGTCGTCCGTCCGTCAAAGCGCATTGAAGTGAATGAACTTTACGGTTGTAACGACCAAAAGACAGGCTGTCAACCGGTCCCGCATTTGGCTGCCAAGTTCTGATATAATAAGTCTGTGACGCTAAAAGCGTCGCCTACCCGTCCTGAGGAGTGAAACGACGAAGGATCTCCTGCGGGTCGTGGTTTCTGATCGAGTTTCCTTCGCCCCCTAGAGGAGAAGCGGTGGCCCTCAACGAGCGCGTTCACAAACTTTGGTCCGTCAAAAAGGTAGTAACCATTTCAGGTGTTCAAAAACCTTCCGCGAGCGACGAGGAGATCAGCGATCGCCTAAAGCGACGCGGCTGGGAGCATCTCGGGCGCACCAACCGTATTTCACGAGCCATTGCGGAGGTCGAAGCAAACAGGGCTTCGGTTATTATTGTCGAAGATTCCGATACATTGCCTATTCAGGTAACACTCAGGCGCCTCATGACCAACCGGGTCGCGCTTTTGACGCCAACAATCGTGATACCCTCCGAAAAAAATAGCAGTGAGCGGCCGTGTTTTGGGACCATGGGAGCTCCTATAATCCTAGACGGGGTTCCCACTCCGTCGCGATTTGTCGAAAATTTCGAGTTTTCGTTGATCAAGTGGTCGCAGGATGATTTCCTTCCAGCCTTCCAAGCCAGCCAAGAATTGAAGGCGGGTCGCGCAGGCAACTGCGTGAAGCTGCTGTCTCAGATTGTCACAGCCGAGGTGCCCGGGACCTCGAGTGTCGCAATCCCGGGCCTGGCCCTGTTTTTGCGCGATTCCAACATCAAGGCTGCCGAAAAAATCTTGATGGGAGCCCTTGCTAAGCATCGAAAGAATGTGGGCATCCTGTTGTCCCTCGTTGATCTCTACCTTACCTGCGCCATGCCAGGCTATGCGCTGAGGCTTCTGAAAACAGCCGACGCCACATTTAGTCAGCCGAGGTCCCTGATCCCTGACTTATTGCAGACCCATATCATGATGAATGAGGTGAAAGAAACCATTCCCTTGTTTCGGCGTATGATCAAGGACAACTTCCTCAAAGAAGTGGCTGAGCTCTATCTGCCGCGGGTATATTATGCCGAAGGGATGAACGCCGAATTCGAAATGTTTGTAAAGAAGGATCTGAACTGGAAAATTATCTATGCCGAAGCTTGGTCGGGAGAAAATAAGAAAAGAGCAACTGCATCATGAACTTTGATAACATTTCGCGCGATTTTCACAACTTTTGGGGAATCTCGGGGGCTGTCTTTCGTACCCCGTACCGCTCCCCAGCTGATTTTCATGCCAGTGCATCGACCGAGACTTTTTTTCGCAGATTGTCGCTATCGCTCTTGAATTTTCCAGCCTTTGTTTGGCTTTACGGACCTAGTGGAATCGGTAAGACTCATACCTGCCTTTATCTCTATCAGGAATTGCCGACCATTCGCTACGATGTCCTGTACTATGCGGTGTCGGATCAAGGAAGTCGGGCATCAGGGCGGATTAGCGCCGAAATAAGTCGGTATTTGGGCGGATCCTTAGAAGGAGCAGAGCCGCTCCGCGAGCTTGATCTTGAGAAACGCCAGCTTATTGTCATTGTTGATGCAAAGATCAGTCTGGGATCTGATCTTGCTGCGGAAATAGGCGAACTTGCCGCCACTCACGGTCAAAAGATGGGCTTTGTCATTGCCTCTCCTGACCGGCATTCTGAACAACCGGAGCTATCGGGGCGCGTGACGGCGAGCTATGAACTCTCAAGTTACGATGCGAATCGGACCCACGAGCTAATCGGCCATTATCTTGGCCGTGCAGGCATAGCTCTCGACTTGTTCGGCAGGGATGCTATAGGCCTGATTCAGGAAAAATGCCGAGGCATTCCGCGCGCCATCCTTCTCTTGTGCGAGCAATGCCTCATCGAAGGTTTTTTGGCGGGTTCTCATAAAATCACGCGTCATATCGTCGAACTTGCGCTGGGTACAAACCACCCTGCGTCCCCAAGCGAGCCGCAGCAGGAGTTTAGCGGACTCCCGCAAGGCTTTCCCCGGCTTGACGAGTTGATTCAAGATTCAGACACCCAGTTTGATCGGTATGAAGCCCGGCATGCCGCGACCGTTCCGTCCATGCCCCCGCCCTTTGACGAAGACTCATCGACACCTCAGAACAAACCTGGCAATATCAAGCTTAAGTCGTTGTTTACCAGTCCTATTACCAAAAAGTCGGGTTGAATGCTTGAGTGATGAGGAAAACCAACCGGAAGAGCCAGGAACGGCGAGTTATGTCCGACGGATCATTATTGTCCTGGCGGTCTTGGTCGCGGTTGTTTTTGGGATCAATCTTGCGGTCGATAACCCTTGGACCTACCGTTTTGTCGAAAACATCATCAACGAATCGTTTGAGCGGGAGCAGGGACTCAAGGTTAGTTTTCAATCGATGTCAGTCAGTGCCGTGCCGATTCAGGTGCAGCTTTATGGTTTCAAGCTGGACAATTTAACAACAGGAAAGCCCATCATCGAAGTCGGCCATCTCAACCTTCGGGTGGGATTTTTGAGTCTTCTGATGGGGCAGCCCAAACTTAGCCTCATCCAGGCCAACGAACTCAGCGTTTCCGTCGAACAAGATCTAACTCCTACGACACCGCATGAGGCTCCTACACCGCTGCCATGGCCGCCTCCTTTTGAATTACCGATCGATGAATTTCAAATTGAAAACGCTCGGATCTATTACTTGGGCTTCAATTCGCAGCAGCCTAATCTTACCGCGGAGCTAGGACTTTCCGGTGCAAGCGTTTATGGACGATTTCGATCATGGCATGACTTTTCTCTAGAAATTCAATCGGTTGCTACTGACGTGCATTTCCTGTCGGCCCACATCCTTCAAAGCGCCAAGGTTTCGGGTAGATTTGAAATGACCAATGATACGCTAACGTCAACGGGTTTAAACCTCGCTTCACTGGATCTGAATGGCAAACTCGCCGTTTCCGCAAAGCTCACGCCTTATCAAGTCAAATATCGGCATCTTAAGGCCACAGCACTTAAAGAATCCTTTCTCGATACCATCGGGATTTCAGCTCGATTCGACTTTGCCGATTCTGACCTTTCGGCGGTGGGAAGGCTGTTAAACATCCCAAATACGTCTGGCCCCATCGATGGCTCGGTTGTCATGGATACCGAAGTCTATATGAAAGACGACAAAGACACAGCCTGGGGTCTAAACGGTGTAGCTAATGTCAAGGATGGCAAACTAGACAACTTTGGTCTCTATGACTCGCGTGCGCGATTTGCGATAGGCCCGGAGAAAATAAATTTTTCCGAAATCAAAATCTCGCGGCTTGGGCTCGAAGAGGGGCAGGCGCGTGGCGAGATTAAATTTGATCATGATTTGAATTTTGATTTCATGGTTTCGCTTTCTGGAATGCCGTTTTCACGGTTTATGAATGCAGTGAAGGTCAGCGACTTTAAGGTTATCGACGGACCAGTTTACGGTCAGGATATTCATGTTCATGGTACGGGGACTCCCTTTAATTTAGCGGCTGCGGGAGGGCTTTTTGTTAAGGGGCTTGAAACTCCAGCGCTCACTTACCCGCATGATCGCTTTCCCAGGCCCCCAGATTGCCTTTTCGATCTGGACTTGAAAGCTGATCCCAATGGGCTCTCCTATGGAAACACCTCGGCTCTTTGTGCCAAGGAAGGTGAATTAAAGAAAGACCTGGCCACCAAAGCGGATCTCCAAACGCGGGTTTCCTCGACGCTAAAATTGAGCGGAACCAACTGGTTTGACGCCCAAAAGGGCATGAGTATGCGGCTGACCTCGCAGGAATTTAATACAGCTATTCTTGAATATTTTTCGCAAGTCAAACAAACTGGCATTGCCGCTCTGGAACTTGCTATTGAAGGCCCATACAATGACCTAAAGATGACGGGTAAGGTGTCGTCCGAAAACGCGACAGCGGCCGGATTTCCTTTTGGGCTCGTGTCAGCTAACTTTGTCTCCCATGTCAAAGATAATAAGGTGTTGTTCCCACAGATCAAAGCCCAACCGGCCGACGGTGGGTTATTGACCATTAGCAATGGATCCATCGAACTTAACCCAGCCAAAAACGCGAAATTCGACGTCAAGGCCACGGGTCTAAAACCCTCATTCATCGGCAACGGTGTGGCTGAGGTCAGTCCAGATTTTCCCTTTCAGTTCGGTACCGAACTCCTTGAGGGTCATATCGAAGGTCCCATTCTTTTTCCGCTGCTCTACCGCGGCAATCTGAAATTTGAATTGACCGATGGCAAACAAGGCGACGAGACACTTTTTACACGAGTGCTTGGAAGCGCGATAGTTGACGAGAAGGCGCTTGAATCCAAAGGGTTGCTTTATCAGTTGGGTTCCATGAAAACCATGCTTGATATCAATTTCTTCAAAAAAAGTCGTTCGATTCCCTCGTCTCCCAAGTCCACTCTCGAACGGTTGGGCGGAGCGCCTCAAGACGAAATCAAGATCGTTGGCAAAACCCTGCCTGAACACAGCCAGAGCAAAGATGATTTGAGTCTTATTCCCTATGCGGGCAAATATTTTAAATCAGCAAACATCCAGGGCTTGAGTCATCTCAATTTTAAACTGGATGGATCATTGCAAAAGCTCCAGGGCAAATTTGATTATCAGATCGACCGGTTGAGTCTGTTCGGGGATCAGGTTTCGCCGCTTCGCATGAAAGGCGAATGGGATGGTTCGAAAGTTGCCATTCAGGAAATTACCCAGGCTGGAGATAGCCTTGTCGGGATGTTTGAATTCGATTGGGGCAAGGAAGGTATACCGTATCGCTGGGATTTCAAATTAAAGAATCTTGATATCAGGGCCCTTGGGACCAAGTATTTTTTTGCCGACGCCCGCAATTACGCCTACCTTACCGGAAGATGGCAGATGGAAGGCAATCTCAGGGATTGGTGGCGAAGTCAAGGAAAGATCGAAATTGATAAGATTATGATCAAAATGATCCGTGACCAAGCGACCACCTGGAAATCCTATCAGGTAGAAAGCAAGGAACCTGTCGCGATCGCCGTTGATAGCAAGGGCTGGCGAAGCTTGGATGGCAAGAAGCTGGTCATCGAAGGGCCCGAGCTCAAGATTGCCGTTGATACGACTAATAATCGTCCGCCAGAATCTTTGGAGATAGGTGTAGCAGGATTCCTTGATGCATCGATGCTCAAAAATTTTATCCCCAAAGCTGAATCAGCAAAAGGAATGATAGAAATCGATGGCAAGATTTCCGGATCAGTCTCGAATCCCATTGTAGATATCGGACTCTTCGATAAAAAGCCATCTGGACCACAGCAACAGAAGTGGTCGCCGCTCGGGCTAAATTTTGGACCAATTCCGCCAGCAATCGAGAACATAAAATTCGAGGCGCATATTCTTAACGATAGGATTACAGTCAAAAATCTGATCGGCGACAAAGGCTCGAACGGAAAAATTCGTATCAATGGCGAGCTGAATTTTAACGAAAAGGCAACTGAGCAAGGTATCATCAATATCAGTCTCGACAAAGTCGAGGCCGTTCACGTCCCCATCACATTCTTTCAATTTGATGTAGAAACTACGGGAGAACTGGCCTTTAGCGGCAATCAAAAGCCGTTCAAACTGTCCGGTAATATCAATCTTAACCGAGCGAATTCACATGGAAATTTTGACATTAGAAACCAAATCATGTCCAGTATTAACAAACGCAAGCTAAACCTTGGGGCTGTGTCCGAGGATCCCGCGCTCAAGCTTGACCTGCGAGTCCTGGCTAATAACTCTATCAAGATCAGAAATAGAAACATCGTGGCGACCCTTTCCGCTGATCTCACCATCAAAGGTGATGAGTTGGCACCCATTGTTCTTGGAACCATCGATATCAATGATGGCAAATTTTTTTACAAAAGAGACTTTCGTATC
>CAZOSN010000035.1:7962-30350 GCA_964582405.1 uncultured Oligoflexales bacterium
AATCTGCTGTTTACGGGGGCGACGTTTCCTCCTGATCCAAAGCTCGACATCATCGCCGATGTTAATGTCAGTAGTTATTTGGTGCAGCTTACTGTATCGGGGTATGCGTCACAGCCAACCGTTGAAATGACAGTCGAACCTTCGACACATCCCAACGGAACTCCGATCGATAAGATGGATATTCTGCTCCTGCTCTCGCAAGGAACGTTGCCAAGCTCCGATCAGCCTGCAAAAACCGCCACCTTTGGCAAAATTGCCCAGCGTGAAGCCGCAAACGTTGCTGTCGGTCAGTTTGAGCAGCCGCTTGAAAGACTTTTTGACATCACGGGGCAGAATCTGGTTCGCCAGGTTTATTTCGATTTTATCCTCGATCAAAACTCCGAGCTGGTGCCTCGCCTCAACCTCCCCATGAATTTCACTGACAATGTAAATGTGATTGTGCAAATCGATCAGAACAACAACATTCGGGTCTCGTCCGAATATGCGATTCATGATAGTATTTCGCTGACATGGAGTGCTGAAAAAACCAATGAAACGACTTCGGTAGAACAAGGTGGATTGACAAACACCCAAATCAATCCCAATGCATCCGACGCTGATACTGGTGTTGACTTAAAGTTTCGATTTAATTTCCCGTGATCCCTGAGGCGTAGACTTTGCGAGACCTTGGCATACAGAAGTTTTGGTTCGTTCTAGTTGGGGCTGCATGGTTTTTGGCAGGTAAGGCCCAGGGTTTGTCGTGGGAGATAGAGCCGAGTGGGGTGCTTTCATCTTACCTGATGGAACACCTTAAAGATCAGTATCCGGCGATCGAAAAGGCATCGGATCTCCAGCTCTTGCTAAACGAAATTGGTCGCAATTCTCCCCTTGAAATGGCCGAAGCCAGATTGCACGGTGGTTCGATTGTTATCGATCTTGTTCCCGCAAAACCTCTTGGAAATATCGAGGTTTCCAGCACAACGCATGCGCTCGAAACCGAAATTGCCGCGCGAGTTCAACGGTTTATTGGTCAGGTGCCGGCGACCGAGATTTTGGACAGCATCAGGGAAGAGGCCCACAGCATCCTTATTATGCACGGGTTTAACCTCGCCACGATCAAGCTTACGACTTCTGTTCGTGACAAATGGACTATTGCCCAGCTGACGATATCCGAGGATTACCCTTGTTTGATTCGTCAGATCAAGCTTGGCATGAAGCTGCCTGACAAAATCAAATTTGATTTTCGGGAAGGCGATATCTGCGATCAGATACAAATCACCGAAGCGATTGATAGGCTAGACAAATCGCTTGCAGAAGCGGGATATAATCAAAAACGCATTGGTGAACCCGAACTTTCATTCGACCCCAAATCAAATTCGGCGGTACTTTTTGTTTCGGGAAGCATCGGCAAAAGGGTTGTCTATAAAATAGATTCGCCGCTCAAAGATTTCCTGCTGGAAGATCTAAACGACGTTGATATGACCAATCCGGATCCCGATTCGATGGCTTCCGACATTCTCCGAAATTACCGAAATGCGGGATATGATGATACTACGGTGTCGCAGCCGGAAAAAACAGAGCTTTCAGACGATATGATCGAATACAAGATCAAGGTCGATCCAGGCGTCAAATATTTCGTAAGCGATATCGGCTTTCAAGGCGCCTATTTTTTTGATCGCGAGACCCTCAACGAGGCTATGGGGTTTGATAGCATTTTTGCGGAACCACTTAATCAGGAAAACCTACGAAAGGGTATCGAAAATCTCAAGGGAATCTACCAGCAGCAGGGGTTTTGGGATTCAGAGATCAGCTATCCACGGATTACGAAAGACGTGGAAACCGGGGCGACCAAACTTGTGATCGTGGTTCACGAGGGCAAACAGCGGGTTTATTCCGAATTGATTGTCAAAGGCAATACTGTTTTTTCTCAAAAAGAATTGAGTGACCTGCTCAATCTTGAGCAAAATGCACCTCTTCCTTTTGGGGAGCTCACGAAATTCGAGGATACCCTCGAAGCGCGTTACAAAGACTTTGGTTATGTTTATGCCAAAGCTAAGATTGATTTGATTCAGAACAAGACCTTTCGCGTGGTGCGCACACGGGTCATGCTTACGATCGACGAGGGAATCCGCGCAAAATTTGGTCAGGTATCGATACAGGGATTGGTGCATACCAAGGAAAATGTCGTTACACGAGAAATCAGGTTCAAACAGGGTGATTGGTACGATCCAGATGCCGTGGAAGAGACGAGACTAGCCCTCGTTAAGCTTGGTATTTTTTCGAGCGTGCGGGTTGAAATCTCGGATCCCATGGTAATCACTGAACGGCGTCAGGCATTGCCTTATGCGATCGTGTTGCGTGAAGGCAAACCTGGATCCGTTGCGTTTGGGCCTGGTTGGAGTTTGGAAGATGGCGCACGCTATTTGATGGAATCTTCTTACAACAACATCGGCGGCACGGGGCGCAAAGTTTTTCTCAATGGTAAGGTCAGTACCGAACGCAATCAGAAACAGATTGGCAACAAATCTCTTTTGGGGCGCGTCGTGAGCGTGGGATATATCGAACCCTATATGTTTGACCTGCCTATGAATGGGATAGCGAGTATCACGCATAAGGCGCAGGCCAATCAAAATATTTGGCTATTGACCAATGGCGGGGAGCTATCGGCGAATCATACATTCTACTCAGGTTTTACCGATTCGACGGTTTCGACATTCTACGCAAGGAGGCAGACTCGACTAGAGTCTGACGCGATTCAGCAGCACCCCTTGATACTTGTCGGTGACACAAGCATCGGGGAAATTGGATTTAGGCT
The DNA here is from genome assembly GCA_964582405.1 of uncultured Oligoflexales bacterium. Lineage (GTDB taxonomy): Bacteria > Bdellovibrionota_B > Oligoflexia > Oligoflexales > Oligoflexaceae > CAZOSN01. The sequence continues at coordinate 10,757 of CAZOSN010000035.1, forward strand.
GGATCTCGATAAGCGAGACGATATCGTGTGGACCACCGATGGATTCCGGTTAGGTGGCGAAACAGCTTGGGCTACGCCATTTACAGGAGGTGATGTCAATTATTTTCGTTGGACAGCCAAAGCAAGCTCATACTTTGGGATTACCAATTCATGGGCAGTGGCTATGAATCTCAACCTTTCGGCGTATAACGATATCGTGCGTCTAGGTTCCCAAAGAGTCGATGTGCTGCCGACCTCGGAACGACTCTATGCTGGTGGTTCGGATTCAAACCGCGGCTTTCATTCCCGCGAACTCGGCCCGTATTTTAAATACTGGGACTACAAAAAAAAAGGATACGCAGATAATCTCGTAGCGGGCGGTAGCGCACGGTCGATCTTTAGGTTTGAACTTCGCCATCGGTTTTCGTCAAAGGATTTTGGTACAGCAGCCTTTGTTGATAGCAGCAACGTCTTTTTCTCCAAATCCGAGGAGCAGCGCTTTGCCTCGGGCTTTGCTTCGCAAAGGCTCGAACCTCTTGAACCTGATGATCCTACCCCGATGCCATCGACCCTAAACGAAAACCTGCCTTATGATTTTGGCTCCCTTCTCACTCATCCTGGGCTTGTGATGACCCACAACTATGTCTCGTTTGGACTGGCTTTCAGCTGGTTTTCGGTGATCGGACCGATCGATTTCTCATATGGCATTCCTTGGAAGCGGTGCCCTCAAGCCCTTAAAGATTGCTCTTATGAGCGCGGAGCTGCTGGTGACAACAAGCTTCAGTCGGGAGTATTTAATGTCAACGTTGGCGCCAATTTCTAGATTTACCAATGGTTACATGGTCTTAAATTTGGTGTTTACCGATGACCCAAACTTTTGCAAAATAGGCCACCAACGGAGGACTGATGCCAAAGCTATCGCACACTGATGCTCAAAATAATCCAGCCATGGTCAATATTTCCGAAAAATCCGCGAGCCATCGGATCGCCGTGGCCAGGAGTGAACTCTGGCTTCCCCCGGAAATTCTGTCTATGGTCAAAGATGGCGAAATTCTTGCAAAAAAGGGTCCGGTATTCGCTACCGCGATCGTCGCGGGTACCATGGCCGTCAAGCGCACATCCGAGCTTATTCCCTTTTGTCATACACTGCCGATCGAAGGCTGCAAAATCGAAATTACTCCGAAGGAATCCGGTCACCTCGCGGTGCAATGCACGGTTGAGACCAACTATAAAACGGGCGTTGAAATCGAAGCTTTGATGGGAACGACCATCACCGCGCTAACAGTATATGACATGCTGAAGGCACTTAGCTCCGCGATCATTATTGGCGAAACCCGCCTGATCGAAAAGCGTGGTGGCAAGCGCGACTATCGCGCGGGACGCGAAAAGTCTTAGAGCCTATTCCAACGCCCCGTGGAGCGCAGGATCACCATTTGTTAGCGGGCCAGACATAGACTGAGGCATTGCGGAATTCATCCTGAGCCTTCGTGCTGACCCAAAGCCGGTCCTTGGAGTCAACTTCGATCGATCTTAATTCCTTAAGCTGCGTCGGCAGATGCATCAGCCCGACAAAGACCACGTGGTGGCAGGTGTTATATTTGAAGGCAAAGATACGATTGTATTCGGTATCACCGACAAGAACCAGGTCGCGCGCTTCGCTGTAAGTCATGCCCACGACATGCTCGGGTTTAATCTGGTGCCGCTCGTAGGAAATAAAACAACCCCGCGCAAGATGGCAATTTCCCCAGTCATTGTCGTCGCATTTGAGCGTTGTGATGGTGAAATTGGGCAGCCGAGTTGAGGCCAGATACTGGGCGCCATCGCTATCGGGCAAAGTCTTGAACCGTGGCGTCACGCCGGCCAAGATCACATCGCCCTTTGCAAACTTGTTGAATTGGGCGGTGATATTCTGCCGAAAGGCTGCCAACTCGTATCGGGTTGGCTCACCACGAGCATCGGCCGCAGGTCTAAGTAGATCAATCACAAGTGTATTTTTTCTTATGAACGCTCCAGTATTATCAAAGGCACCAATATTTAATTCGGCATCGAACAAGAAATAACCTTTGGGGCCGGCTGGAGCAATTGTGAGCCACTTGCCTTTGCCGACACGCGAGTCCAGAGTCACGACGGTGCTGTCGGCTGTGCCGAAGGATTTATCAGAAAATGCCTGCAGTGGATCCTTGGCGTCTTCCCTGTATTTGGTCTTGTAATAAAAATCCTTGTCGGCAAAGAAGGTATAGAGGTCGCTGCTGTCGCGATAAATCCCAAAAACATCCTGAATTTTAGAGCGTTGGGCATGAAGGATGTCATTAAATTCCAAAAATTCCGTCAATGCCAATGCCGGCGAGGTTATGAGAACCGCAGCCAAAAGCCCCAAGTTTCGTCCGATCATGCCGACCTCATGAGGAAATGTTTACTTTCTTCATGATAGAATATACCTAACCAAACTCAAAATCCGAGGCATTTTTATGGCGCTTGAACTGTCTTATGTTTCTGACTACCTGAGCATAGAGTCGGCGGATTCGCGTATCAGGTTTCTTAAAAAATATGCGCGGGGCGATTTCAAGTTGCCTCTTCCGCTGGTTCAAGATCTTCTCAATGCGAATCTTGCGTCCGAGGAACGGCAGGCTCTGATTGCTGCCTGCGATGCGACTGAGAAATTGGTCTTTGAGGATATAGTCACCCGTGGGTTTTATGCTTGGGACCAAAACCTGGCGAGTTTGGCGTTGAGGCTTTGGGCGGAACGAACGGACAGGCTCCTGTGGCATCGCACTGTGCCCATGGCCGACGATGCCCAGATTTCTCAGCGGGTTTCCTACACTCTCCTTGATCTAGCATGGCAAGGTGCCGGCAGACTCCTGTTAGAAAAATTCGTGCGACTTAATGGTCTCAAGGATATGTCACCGGCCTTCCTTGCGCTTTTTTATCAGCGTGCTTCCCAATGGAGCTTTGAACACCCTAAGCTTATGAGTATTGGACTGGAAAACCTCCACAGCGTCTCGGAACTGGGATTTGGAGGAGACAAGGTTTTGCCGCAGATCTTGGGATACTTTCTTAAATTCGCACCGAGTGAACTTGACGATCCTGTTCTACTAAGAAAGATGCCACGAATTTGGGGTGATATTGTACGCTCGCTTAGGTCTCATGGCTGGGATCAAGATTCAACCCTTGGCCTTCAATCGAAGGTTGGTGCCGCTTTCAGAGATCCGTCAATACTCGATGAACTATCGGCAGCATGGCCTGCGATTTGGGAACGACATCTTATTCCGGCCCAGTTGATTGCGGACACGCTTTGTTCATTTGCGGCGCAGGATCCTGACTTGCGAGCTAATCCTACTGTCTGCGAACTCATGGGAGGGGTTCCGAGCAGCATCCTAGCCGATGCCGTGATGTGTATCACTGATGACAGATTATTTGCGTTTGCGATCACTCATACTTTTAACTATTTCTTAACTAGCGAAGAGGAAAGGGTTCTGGATAACCTCAAATCCAGGCTCGTCAAAACAAACGATCCGTCGAAGCTCCTAGAGCATGTTCCCCAGCGCCTTAGGATCAAACTGGGCTCATCCAACGCGGGTGTATTCAAAGATATTCGGTTGGAAGCCGGTGAATTTCAATCGATCCACAGCCCGCTAAAGGCTGCTAAGGCGTTCCGATTCCATGCCGCAACGCAGCGGACCGGTGAAGATGTGGAAAGACAGGCGTTTATAGACCTTGCCTATTTCGGGAAAAAAAGCCCTGGCTATCGCTCGGAAACTTTCTGGGGAGCTTTGTGCCTCAGTTGGCAAAATCCAGAAGAGAATCAGCTCGATGAGCTTGCTAAAAAAGCTCGCAAGGCACCTAACGTCTTTCAGCTATTTTATATCGAGACTTTGGGACGCTTTGTTGGTGTCGATAAAGCCGCTCTTAAACTTTTAGATTTTGTCCGAAGCGACGAGCCCGAAATCGTGTCGGCGGTTATCCACGCGCTCGCGTCGATTGGCACGCAGCGAGCGACTCAGGAACTGGTCGCTTTTTTGACAAGACCCAATATTACATTTGATCTTCAGATGGAAATAACACAGATTTTGAAAGAAAAGGATTTGCGCAATTTGCAGTCAGAGCTGCGCAGCGCGCTGGCAGACATTTTTATCGATCCTCTGCAGAAGAACCTTCAATGGGAACTGAAGGCGACACTTTCGGATCTTTTGCATCCTGTTGCGAACTTTACGGACAAAGACGATCAGAAATCCATGCCCACTACAGGGGAACTAGACGAAATGCTAAAGGCAAAGACGCCAAACTATACGGGGCTGTCTAGCGAAGCAAAACGAGCCCTGCGTACGGCGCAGTTTTTTCAGCTACAGATCCAATCGGCTCGTGAGCTCAAGACGATCGATATTTCGCCTGTGATCGATATGCAGTACAAAGCCCTTGAACTGTCATTTCGCGAAAACTTCGAAGCCCCGTGTTCGGCATTGATTAACGAGGGCATTCTGCAGCGTAAACTCGACGTGATAGGCTATGCCCGGCCCATCGTTCAGGCCATGGATAAATTCGAATACTATATCGAGAAGCAACCGATTATCTCGCAGATTCCTTTTTTCTCGCGCTTTAAGCTGCGTAAGATGCTGCGCGCCATCTGTCAGTACCGACGGGGCAAGCGTTTCACGCTAGATGGACTCAAAGCATTCGGATTGTTTTTTATATGCTTTTCGAGGCATTCCTGCGACTACGGCCTTCAAAATCTTTTTCCAGCCCAGGGATTCACCGACCTTGAACTCGCTGAATTTGTGATGGCTTTGCACAAATTTCAGGATTTTCGCAACCGAGCCGCCCATGAAGGATTCCACCCCGAGGCAAGCAGCAATCTCGATGCGATATGGTCGGACACAGTCCAAATCATCGATACCATGGTTCGCTTCCGCGAAGGCCTAGGAATGATTGAGACCAAGGCGTCAAGGAACCTTGCGGTTGTCAATAAGTCTGCATGAATGAAAAAAGTCCCAGAGCCCGGTCCTCAATGTTATTCATACAGCTTAAACGACCAGGACGGAGTTTGTGCATCATAGATCCCTGTCTCCAGCTTCCTTTGGCCGCCACCATCCCAGTTCATTATCCAGAGCTGGGGCACTCCTTTGATATTCTGATCTCCCACGCGGTTTGATTGGAAGACGATCATATAGCCGTTGGGAGCATAGGATGGCGATTCGTTGTCGCCGGTTTTTAGCGTGAGACGCTCAAGCTGCTTGCCTTCGCGGTTGACAATGAAAATATCGTAGCGGTCGATATCTTTGTCGTAGCCCGCAAAAACCAGGCGCTCCGAATCGGGTGCCCAGGCCGGCGTTGAATTATACCAGCCTGCGTAGGTGATCCGCATGTCAGAGCTAACAGAGACCGCGCCTGTTTGCTGGTTCCAGTCTAGCTGCGCAATAAAGATATGTGGGTTGCCGAATCGACCCGATACGAACGCTAGACGCTTTCCGTCCGGGGAAAACGTTGGATCAACATCGACGCCGCTTCCTGAAATCAATTTAGTGCGACTCCCCTTAAAGGGATCGAGGATAAATATATCCGTGTCACCATCCTTGGACCCGGTGTAGGCTATTAGTTTGCCATTCGGAGCCCATTGGGCGCCCGAATTGATCCCCGGATAGCTTGAAATCAGACGTTTTTTGCCCGTCTCAAGATCATGCATGTATAGATCGGGGTTCTTGCGTTCGAAGCTCGTGTAGGTGATATAACGGCCATCCGGGCTAAAGTGGGCCGACAAGTGGGTGGCGGGTTCTGATGTGAGTTGCACCACATTGCTTCCATCAAAATCGCAGATATAAACCTGCTTGAAATCGTTGGCTGATCTGCGGCCGATAAAGGCGATCTTGGAGAAAAAAATGCCAGGCTTGCCCGTATACATCTCCATAAGTAGGTTGCCGTAGCGTCGCAGGACCTTTTTGAGTTCAGCTTTGCTGACTTCTACGTAGCGCTTACCTAGTACGGTCGCCTGCCGGTTCACATCAAATGTCCTAAGTTCGAGGGTGTAACCTTTTTCACCCCGAAGCACGACTCCAACAGTAAGCGATTCGATACCAACCGCCTTCCACTGGGCTAAACTCGCTTTGTCTGCAAGATCAACTATTTTGCCGGCCGCCGCCGCAGTTTTTTGAGCGCTATCGATGATACCTTTGTAGCCAGCCTCGCTCATGTTATTAAATAGTCCAGTAAAATCAAGCAGATACCTTAGTTCTTCGGCGCTTTGACGCGCCATGGCCTCAGCCTCCTCTTTTTGCGCGATTTGCGGATCGATCGCAAAAATCGGAATCGCTGTCACCATTTTGCGAAATTGCGGGTTGTCAATATTGATAAGAAGCGGTTCGGCTCTAGCCGACCAACTCAGTAGGGCGAAGCTGAACATCATGACTAATTTTACAAGGTTCATGAAAATTTCCTTTTAACGGCGAAATGCGAGGTGGATCGGTTTACCGGCGAGCACTGGCGGCTGCTTTGTGAACGGCGCCGCGTTTTTGGCTGCCTGTATCGTGTAATCGTCAAAGACGGGGTCATTTGACGATTTCTGAATTGAGACGGAAACCAAATTGCCCTGGTGATTGACCACGATCGAAAGCACAACCTGCAAATCGGGTATAGGAGAAGTGAATGTCTTGGGCAGGGTGTAGTGCATGCTGATCTGTTTCTTTAGCGCGGCCCCATAGAGTCTGATGCCTTGGCTACCTACCGCATCGCTGCGGTTTTTCTCAAGCTCATCGGCGATCCGGGCTAAGGGATCGTCAATGGGCGCCTGAGTTTCGCGTTCTTCTTTTTGAAGTTTGCGAAGTTTTTCCAGCGCTTCTCTTTTTGCCACATCGGCGAGTTTGAGTCGGGTTGCGGCGTCGGGATCCTCAGGGACGGGAGTGGGAGGTTCGGGTTTTGGCTCTTCTTTTTTTACTTCTTCAGGTTTCTTTTTTTCCTCAACGACATCTTCGTCTTTAGGTTTTGCTTCCTGGACAGTAAAAGATTTGGGCAATTGAGGGAGAAGCTCGGTCTGAGCTTTTGCTTCGTCAGCCTTTTTAACGTCAGGGATGGCAGAAACGCCGTCCTCGATTCCGGCGAGGTCGATGTCGATGGGATCCTCATCGATTACAATCGGCGGGGCCAAGAACAAACCAGCCTGCGATAAGGCATAGATACCGATATGCACGGTCAGCGACAGGGCTCCGAACCCGAACAGGAGGCGATCCTCAATCGAGCCGCGTTTTAATTGTTGGACTTGCCTGGTCAAGCTTCCCTCGCCGGCTATTTTTTTGTAACTGTTTTGGTCAGCATACTGATCTTTGTTACGCCGGCCAATTTTCCAGCGCTCATGGCATCGACCACGGCTCCATATTGAACACTTTCGTCGGCGCGAATATAGAGGCTCTTATTTTTTCGAAACTGGTAGATCGCGCGAAGTTTTTCTTCGAGCGCTTCGGCTGGGATCGCGAGCTTGTCAAGGTAGTAGGCTCCTGATTTGTTGACTGACAGCACGATACGATCCTCATCGATCGCCACGGATTTAGCTTTGCTTGTGGGCAGGGCGATATTGATTCCGCCAATCGAGAGAGGTGCTGTCACCATGAAGATGATAAGCAAAACCAGCATAACATCGACAAGTGGCACGACGTTGATGTCGGCGAGCTCGGCGGATTCATTGTCCTTGAGGTTGAACGCCATCCCATTGTCCTCCTACAGCTGATCAGTGACCGGCTGGTTTTTGCCCTTTCCGCTAACGAGGTAGCGCTCGACGATATTCATAAAGTCGGCAACAAATCCGTCGAGCGAGACCATCTGGTGACGGATTTTAGCGTTGGCGAGGTTATAGCCCATGACAGCGGGGATGGCGGCCGCCAAACCGAATGCCGTTGCAATTAGCGCCTCAGAGATCCCAGGTGCTACCGCAGCCAAGCTCGCGCTTCCCGTGCGCGCGATACCCTCAAAGGCCCCCATGATGCCCCAAACCGTGCCGAACAAACCGATGAACGGAGCGGCCGAAGCGATCGTCGCAAGGACCGGCAAAAAACGTTCGAGCGCGCGGCGCTCAGATATTCTTGCCTTGGACAGGGCGCGTTCGAGATTGTCCATCGCTGCTCTGATACCCAGCATCTGGCTATCGGCATGCTCGCGAAGCTGGCTGCCTCGCACGAGCTCGGCATAGCCTGACCGGAAAACCTCGCGCACGGGGCTATAGGGGTAATCGGTAAGTCGCCCGTTGAGATCATTGAGGGAGCGGCTCTCCCAAAAACTCTTGACGAAACTATCTGCCTGCCGACCCATGCGCCGTAGATAGATGAATTTTACAAGGATCAGTGCCCAGCTCAGGATCGAAAGGGCGACAAGCAAACTGAGGGTGAAAAACACCACGAATCCGTTGCTCCAAGCGCGAGCAAAGACCGAATGGCCGCCGATATCGGCTTCGATCACACCTTCGCTTCCATGCCCGATAGAGGCTGGCGTTGGACTCTCAGCCCAGGCGGGCTGAGCCGACATCAGACCAGAAACGACGATCAGACTGATCAGAAGGAATTTTACGAGCAGAGCTTTTCTCATCGAACGTCACTCTCCTTAATTGGGTTTACGGGCTATTATAATTCATCTGCGAGCCTTGCGCAGGCATTTCAGACAAATCATTAAACGACGAGATTTTTCCGGCGTTCCCGACTTGACGAAGCCGGAGGCAAAAACTCAGAGGGCAAGCTGCCAAATCTATAACAAGAATTAGTTTACCTTAGCCTTCGCACTCGCATAATGCCCTAATATGTATTAAAAGGCTTAGGTTAGCCAGCGAATCGTCAACTTCATGAAGATCAAGCGATCCAGAAGCATCAATCCGGCATGCAGAGAGGCAAACCTATGGTCGATGAGATAAGCCTGAGTCAAGGTAAACCGCGCTACAATTGGACGCACGATGAAATACAGCAGATCTACGATCTGCCACTTACGACTTTGATCCGTTTAGCCCAAACGGTGCATGCGTTGAATTTTAAGGCGGATGAGGTTCAGCTTTGCACTCTTCTTTCAATTAAAACAGGTGGTTGCAAGGAAGATTGCGGTTACTGCCCGCAAAGCGCTCATCACAAAACCTCCGTCAAAGCCGAGCGCCTCATGGATGTCCCAAGTATTCTCAAGGCTGCTAAGGAGGCCAAAGCACACGGATCGACCAGGTTTTGCATGGGCGCCGCTTGGACTTCACCTCCCGAAAAGGGTTCGCAATTCGGTGAGGTGCTTGCGGCTGTGCGTGGCGTGAAAGAGCTCGGTCTCGAGGTGTGCACGACTCTTGGGATGCTCACCGCCGAGCAGGCTCGCGAACTCAAGGAAGCTGGCGTTCATGCCTACAATCACAATCTCGATACGTCTCCGGAGTATTACAAGGAAATCATCACAACGAGAACTTATCAGGATCGCCTCGATACGTTAAAAAATGTGCGCGAGGCCGGCATGACCGTCTGCTGCGGCGGTATTGTGGGAATGGGCGAATCCAAAGCTGATCGGATCGGAATGCTTATTGAGCTTGCTAGTTTAAATCCGCATCCGGAGAGCGTCCCGATCAATATGCTTGTCAAAGTTGAGGGTACGCCGCTTTCGGATGCTGCTGCCGCCGATATATTCACCATGGTTCGCACCATCGCCGCTGCAAGGATCATCATGCCGCGGAGCCGTGTGCGGCTGTCGGCTGGGCGAGAGACGATGTCAGATGAGGCCCAGGCACTGTGTTATCTTGCGGGAGCTAATTCCATCTTTGCCGGTGAAAAGCTGCTCACGACACCGAATCCATCCCTTGACCGCGATCAGGCATTATTTGATAAACTTGGCTTCAAACCCGTGACAAAGCCTGAGGTGCCACTCCGACGCCAATCGGTTCCTCACGAGGCCAGGGTGTGATGCAGGGGGTTGGTCTTCTTGAACTGGAGTGTGTCGTCAGATCCCAGATGGCAGGACTAGCCCTCAATGATCGATTGAGGAGACTTCCGGAATTCGAGGAATGTAAGATTGATTTTGCCACCAACGACTACCTTGGGCTTCAAGCTGATTCCAATTTTCAGTCTGAGCTCAGGGATCAGATCGGTTCGTTGCCGCTTGGCAGTGCGGCAAGCAGGCTGTTGGGCGCACAAGAAGGCCTGTATTCTGTCTTGGAAAATGAATTTGCAGAATTCAAGGGCACAGAAAGCGCTCTTTTTTTTCCTTCCGGTTATGCTGCAAATGAGGCTTTGATCCGTGCGTTGTCCCAGCATGATACGACGTTTTTCTACGATGAGTATGTCCATGCTTCCATGATTGATGGTATTCACCAGAGCCCACTGCCCAAGCCGCGCAAGCTCCGGTTTAGTCACAATAATATGCGTGAACTTGGCGAACTTCTTTGCCGGTGTAACACAAAGATCAAAATTATCCTGGTCGAGGCAATCTACTCGATGGATGGTGATTTGGCCAAGCTTGAAGCCCTTCTGGCTATGGCCAGCGAATTTGGGGCAATTCTTGTGGTGGATGAGGCCCATGCGGTGGGCATCCTGGGTGCTCGTGGCGAAGGTCTGGTTGGTGCGTCCAGTCCTTCCGTGATTACGATCAACCCCTGTGGCAAAGCTTTCGCAGCTCAGGGCGCATTCTATGCGGGACCTTCGTGGCTGCGTGATTATTTAATTGCGACGGCCCGCCCCTTTATCTATACAACAGCGCCTTCACCATGGCTCGCTGCCGCGCTTAGGCACACCCTACGCGTTGTTCCGACGCTCAGCGATCGACGCCAGGCGGTGATGGCTCTTAGTCGCTTGCTTCGCCAGAAGCTTGAGATTGACGATGATGAGTCTCATGATAGCGTGAGTCCGATTATTCCGATTATTTTGGGAAGCGATGCAGCAGCGAAGGAGGCCTCACAGTTTTTAGCCAGGTGTGGGATTCGCTGTCCGGCTATCAGACCGCCGACGGTGCCGATCGGAACCGCGCGACTGCGTTTGTCGTTGCACTACGGTTTAACTGTGGCTGATATCGAGGATACCGTGCATGCCTTGACAGAATTTGCAGCGAGCGTAAGGTGAAGCTAATCCTGCGCAATATCGAGGCCGTTTTGATCGGTTCGAGTAAACTCGCGAGGAGATTCAATTGACTCCTAAAGTCCTTTTCATTACCGGTACCGGAACCGATGTTGGAAAAACGGTTGTGACGGCAGCGCTTGCCCATGGCCTCGTGCGGCAGGGTTTGTCACCGACCTATTGGAAACCCATTCAGACAGGGCCCGATACCGATGCGCGCGCGGTCCTTCGTCTGTCACCTAACATTAAAGTACACCCTTCTACGTTTGAGTATCCTGAGCCTTTGTCGGTGGATCAGGCCGCTGAATGTGCGAACCTTCCCGCGCCAGACTTTGCTAGCTTGCGCGCTTCTTGGCCCGCGGCGCCTGGATACCTATTGATAGAAGGAGCGGGAGGCCTCTTGGTACCGCTCAATCAAGCCAATGAAACTTGGGTTGATTTTGTCGCAGAGTTTGGACTTCCCGTGCTCGTCGTGGCTGGCAGTGGGTTAGGCACGCTCAACCACACCGGATTGACCCTTGCGATGCTTGCCAAGCATCGGATTTCGCCCGTTGCGGTCATCCTATCGGGACCAAGCCATGAAGGTAATCTCAAAAGTTTGATGCGGATCCATCCGGGTACGCGTATCGCTGGCTTTCCTTGGCTGGATCGACTAGGGCAGGGACAGGCCTGGGATGAGGCGGCGGATAAACTCGCGGCTTTTCTAGCCCCGCTATGGCCAAGCTCAAACGGTGAATCAATGTCAGATCCTTACATGACCATCCATGCCGACAAAAAACATATTTGGCATCCCTACACGCAGCATGGTCTGGCTAGCGAACCATTGAATATCGTACGAGCTAGGGGCGTTTACCTTTACGATGAACAGGGCAGGAGGTATCTGGACGCCACGGCGAGCTGGTGGGTCAATACCGTCGGGCATGGAAGGCTGGAAATAGGGGATGCCATCGGGAGTCAGCAAAGTCGGTTGGATCATGTGCTTTTTGCGGAGATCTGCCACAGACCTGCAGCCGAACTTGCCGCCCAACTCACAGCCCTTAGCGAAGGTCACCTGGCGCGCGTATTTTTTTCGGACAACGGCTCCACTGCGGTCGAAATTGCTCTCAAAATGGCGATTCAAACTTGGCGCAACCGTGGCGAGAGTCGGCGCAAGTTCCTGAGCCTGCGCGGCGCCTATCATGGCGATACGTTTGGTGCCATGGCGGTAGGTGGTATGCCGGGTTTTCACGGGATGTTTTCAGACTTTCTTTTTGAAACCGATTATGTGACGCCTGTTACGGTTCACTCTTCGAGTCATGGCCGATCGGAACAAGAATTGAACCTCGCATTAGACGAACTTGAGCGGTACTTCGCCAAAAATGCCCAGGATCTTGCGGGTGTTATCGTTGAGCCTTGGGTACAGGGAGCCGCCGGGATGGTCGTGCAATCTTGTCCCTGGCTTACCAGGCTATGCGAGCTTTCTAATGGCCATGGGATCCCTCTGATCTTTGATGAGGTTTTCACCGGCATGGGCCGCTTGGGCCATTATTTTGCGTTTCTGCGGGCAGGCCTTAAGCCGGATATCGTCTGCATTGCCAAGGGACTTACTGGTGGGACGATGCCCCTTTCCGCCACTCTTGCAACAGAGGCAATTTTCGCCGCATTCCTTGATCAAGACCGCGGCAAGGCGCTGCTCCATGGCCATTCTTTTACGGGAAACCCGATAGCTTGCGCTGCAGCAAACGCGACTCTTGCGATTTATAGACGGGAAAAACTCTGCGAACGGGCCCTGTGGATTGAAAATGTATTTCAAAACTGGATCAGCGGCCGGCAAGACCTGAGTTCAGCGCGAACCCTGGGCGCGATGCTAGCCTTTGAATGGCCCAACACCTCATCGTCCGACTATTTTCATACGATGACTCACGCGATTGCCCAGCTCGGATTGAAGCATGGCCTTTTGATCAGACCCCTCGGCAACACGGTCTATCTTGTCCCCCCGCTCAGCATCACTCAGGATGAACTAGCCGATGGGCTCGCGCGCCTTGCTACCATGCTGGAACTCTCAGATGCTGGACCGAACGTCGCCCAATTCGGATTTGTTGGTATAAAAGGTATTGTAGAGGTGCTTTATGATCCTTAGGCATGTTTCCCTTTTTAGTGCAGATTGTTTTTTACCCTGGCCAAAACGATTACTCGGGGTTGACGCTTGGGGTGTAAAAGTTAGGAATAAAAAGAGTGCTCTTGAAGAGTATAACATCCGTACTTATAAACCGGCCCTTGATCTGTGGGAAAGAGAATTCAGTAACCGCCCCATCGTTAGACCTCTTCAATTTTTCCAGTCGCTGCATAAACTAAATGCGCAGAAAATGCTTGAAGAAGCCGCTCGCGATGGTAAGTCCGAAGACAGTTGTCTAATTTCCATTGAGGATAGTGTATTTCTAACAGAATATAAGACGGCTTACTCGCTACAAAATATGATAGTTAACCAAGCACTGTGCGCGCTCATTGAAAAATTCCAAATTTCACAGGTCGTGGAGCTTGGCTGCGGCAATGGTGTCAACTTATTCAATTTGTATGAAAAGATGCCCTTAGCAAAGGCATTTGGAGGCGACATAGCTTCTAACGCAGTGGAGTTAGGAAATAAGATTGCTCAAAAATGCATGCTACCGATTTACTTCTATGAATTTGACTACTATAACCCGAGAGATCTCGTTCGGGTTACTTCTGGGATACAAGGTGACTATATGATTTTCACTTGTCATTCCATTGAACAAATATCTATTAAGAAATCCAATTTGTTTGGGAATATTCTAAAATTGGAAAATCCTCCGAAACTAGTAGTCCATCTTGAGCCAATTTTAGATTACAACGATTCTAATTTTCAATCGGTTTTAGCCATCAATTATTCAAAGCAAAATGCTTACAACCAAGATTTGTTGTCCATGATAGATGAGTTGAAGTCCAGTAAGATAAAGATTCATTCGTTTAAAAAGCGAATATTTGGCATTAACCCCTTTAATCCGACGTCTTTATTGGTTTGGTCTATAGCTTAGCCGTAAGTGATTTTTCATTATACAGAGTATCCGGAGAAATGGGGCCACTTCAAATTCTGGGGTAGATCCTAAGAACGGGGAGGCAAGGAACCACAGCGTCCCCACTCAGGCCACGAGGCCTGGAGTGGGAACCAGCGACGTGCAGGAATTTAGCTCTTCTTGCCAGCAGGGGTATCGAGGGTCAATACGCCGTTCATCAGGGCGGCATGTCCGGGGAAGGTGCAAAAGAATTTATAACTCTCGCCCGCTTTGAGCTTCGCAACAGGGAATGTGACAGAAGCCGATTCGCCACCGCCAACTAACTTGGTCGCAGCGATCACCCGTGCATCGTTTTTGGGCAAATGTTCGTTGGCAAGGCCAGCGGCGATCCCGGCTGATACCACGGCATCCATATCCGCCGCTTTCGTCAATACCCAATTGTGGCCCATCACGTTCTTAGGCAACTTGCCGACATGCTTAATCGTCAAAGCTACTTCGGTGCAATCGGCTGCGACGTGGAGCTCTTTGGTTGAGAATTGCATCTGGTCATTGCCATCGATCGAAATGGGGCAACTCTTGCCAAAAGCCACCGCCGAGCCCGTCAAAAGCAAGCTGGTCAAAAGAACATTCAATTTCATAAGTTGATCTCACAGAAAATAAATGAAGAAAATAGACAACGAAACATGTTGTAGCCCACTGCGATTAAAAAAGTCAATCCTTCAACTGGTCTCAGTAATGCAAGCCTCATTGACGCCTTCGTTGGCAAGTGGCGGAAAAATACTGCTTTGCAAAATATCCATATTTTGCAGAGCTGATTTGATACGCTATATTTGCAGTATGAGAGACTCCAATCGCCAACATGCGGTTTATATTTCTTAGCGATGGGTGGGATCATGGGAAATATCTTGCAGCTTTTTACCGTGCTGAGTTTGAACCTTACGCTGGCTTTGGTGCTCAGCCAGCCTGTAGAGGCGCGCACAGATCAATCCTTACCGATAGGCAGCGGAAAAATCGCGCCGACGATGAGGTTAACTTCCCCGGCTGAGGGCTGGACCGTTGGGCGTATGATTAAGATTGCTGGAACCTGTTCGGATCCCACAGCTAATCCTGTCGTGATCAACATCAACGGTAGTCGGTATTTTGCTCGTGTGGTGGATGGGAGTTTTAATCGACAGTTTCCTGCGGCTCGGGGTCGCAACAATATTATCGTGAGCTGCGAAAATCAAGGAGGCAAAGTCGATGTCGCGCGCAGCGTCTTTGCTGCCATCGGACCTATCAAACTAAAGGTGGTTCTATCAAGCGACACGGACGGGGTTTACACGGACCTTCACGTCTACGAACCAGACGACTCGCATGTGTACTGGGCCTCAACTAAGTCGCCAACAGGGGGCTTGTTTTTTCTTAATTCAGAAAATGGCAACTTTGATCAGCCGGGCTTTGGTCCTTATCTTTACGTGCATCCAGCCCCTCCGCTTGGTCTATACAAATTTGTCGCGAACTATTGGCCCGGGGGCGCAATGCAGCACACGCTGGCGAAGCTTGAGGTTATCCTCGATGAAGGTCTAGCAACCGAGAAGCGCCGCACAATTGATTTTCCCTTGGCTCGTCCCGGAGAGAATCAGGTTATGGCCTATGTCGTCATCCGGGAGGGCAATCTAACCTCGGTGATATTTGCGCCGCTCGAGGATCCCGAGGTTTCAGCACCGCCCGAGATTAAGAAAAAAACGAGTTAGACTTAGTATGTCTTTGTGGTCGTGTTGTCGCTTTTTTTCACCACGGAACCTAGAGCGCGAGGAGCGCGAGCGAGGTCGATGCCTCGGTGCCGTCATCGCTGATGGCGACCAGTTTGACATCCAAGACCTCGCCCGACTGGGGACCGAAATCTAGGGCTTTGTAGACAAGCGTATTGATTGCGAAGGTAATGCCCGCTTCGGGATTTTTTGCTTTACCGTCCTCTGCCACCTGGATCCCTTCGGGTGCCGTACGCGAGACAATACGGCCATCTTGCAGCTTGTAGCGCGCCACGGCATAGATGCGTCCGGATTTCTTATGGACGGTCAGGTTTCTGATCGAAAATTTTACATCCACTTTTTGATCTTGATTTTGAACTCGGATCCCCTCGAAAACCATCTTTTGGTAGGCCGTCGAGGTTTTCTGCGACGTAGTAACGGACTTGGCATGCTGTGTTTCTAGTTCGGAGTTTACCTTTGGTGCTGGAGCTTGGTTTTGGGGTGCATGGGTTTGGAGATCAGCTGCGTTGGAGGGCTGGGGAGGGGGAATATCTGTTATCAAATCTTTGGATAATGTGGGGCCTTGGATTTCTGGCGGTGGCGTTACAGCAATATTCTCGGTCGTTTCGGTGTCGCCGTAGATCGGTCTAACTACCGTGAGACTTTCCGGTGAACTTGGAATCTCAGGAACTTCGGGAGGCGCATGTTCCGAAATCATGGCTGGTTCGTCGAGCGGTGGTAATGAATCATCAGTCAAGGCGGGGTCGGGGCGGTAAACATCCTGATACTGGCCAGCACTGCTGGACCGAGCGACCTTGAGTTGGGGAGACGGAGCAAATATCACCTGCGCCAGCATGCGGCGCAGAAGCCTCATCATGTCCATCTCTTGAGTTAGAATCAGCCCAAGGCCCACACCTAAACTCAGGAATAGGGTTACAGTTCCGGCAAGGGAAAGTATGCCTCTGGTTCGTTCTCGCTGGGAATTGCCCCTCGGCGGCGAATTTTCTGAGCAACCACCTTTGGATAGCCGACTCTTCAAATGTACTCCCGATCCCGCTCCCGATCCCGCTCCCGCTCCCGAACATTTAACCCCATGAAACCTGCTCCGGTTCGCAGAGCACGGAGGATTCTGACCAGTTGGAGGCGTGGCAAGATCCTGTGCGATGGACTCCAAAATTTTTGCCCGCTGCTTGCCGCGACCACAAGCAAAGATCGGCCGGCCCCAGATATCCCAGAGGCTGTCCAAATCGATCATCCAGCATGCAGTGCCATCGAAGACCGGCCATTGTTCGCCGTGATGGCGTGAATTGAACTCCGGGGGAAAGTTGGTACTTGGTGGCTTGATCTTGTTTTTCGGCATAGCACTCTTCCGTTTTTCAACAGTTGGCGTTGGGCTGATGCGTCGCTTCTTCACTATTTTAACCAACCTAGCGACTGCGGCAGCCGGCAAGTCTTGCCTGGATCCAGTCACAAAGCCATAAATCTCCTTAAACCCTCCGCAACCGAATCTGGATACGGCAATATTTGCATCCTCCAAATCAGCAGCATAGCAATAGCTCTCAAGTCCAATATGGTCCATGTCACGAAGCGACAAAAGGCTCTAAACAACAAACACTTATTGCCCCTTCAGCACGATCCTGATAGGTCTTGGCAAAGGCGAAATTAAAGATATTCATTTAGATTTCAGAGTGGGTTGCCAGTTGACGAAGGTAGTGGTCGCAGAAAAGCCTGCTGTTGCGCGCGATATCGCTGAAGTCCTGGGCGCTGACGGTAAGCGCAGCGGTTATTGGGAAGGTTCGGGTTATCTTGTAACCTGGGCAATCGGCCACCTTGTTCGGTTGGCGGAACCCCATGAAATGGAGCCATCCTGGCGCAAATGGTCCACGGCTCAGCTGCCCATGGTGCCGAATGAATGGCTGTTAGAGGTCATCGGTTCGACCAAAGCGCAGTATGAGACAGTGCGAGAGCTGTTCAAGCGCCGCGACGTGCAAGGCATTGTTTGTGCAACTGATGCAGGTCGCGAGGGCGAATTAATTTTTCGCTATCTCTATATGCATACGGGATGCAAAAAGCCGGTTGAGCGCCTATGGATTTCGTCGCTCACGTCCGAGGCCATCCACGCGGGATTTTCGGCGCTCAAACCGGCTGATGAGTACCGCTCACTTGGTGATGCCGCGATTGCCCGAAGCCGTGCCGACTGGCTTGTTGGCATGAATCTGTCGCGAGCCTACTCACTTTCTCGCCAGGACCTTTACACGGTGGGCCGCGTCCAAACGCCAACCCTTGCCATGCTAGCCGAACGCGAGGCTGCGATCCAAAATTTTATTCCCGAACCTTATGTCACCGTCGTTGCGGACCTGGCTTTGGCGTCGAAATCTCAAGAGCACTGGCGAGCGCATTACATTGAATGCGCACACCGCGATTTTTCTAAATTGAAAGTCAGGGAAACAAAGGCTGTGCGGTTTAAGCCTGATGATCCTCGGCCGGCCGAACTTTGCCAGCGGCTCAAGGAGGCGTCCGGCAGCGTGTTATTTGCCGAAGGCAAGGTTCAAACTAGTAAATCTCCGTTGCAGTATGATCTGACCGAATTGCAGCGCCGCGCCAATCGGCTTTATGGCCTGACCGCATCAGCTACTTTGGATGTAGCGCAGGCGCTTTATGAAAGACACAAATTGATTAGTTATCCTCGGACCAACTCGCGCTATTTAACGAGCAAGGTTGCACCCGAATTAGCTGATATCGCCAACTTGGTCGCACCGCGTTACCTGCGGGATCTCGTGACGCCTATCCCCTACGGGCCCGTACCTGCAAGGTTTGTAAACGATGGGAAAGTCGAGGATCACCACGCCATCATTCCTACTGGACGCAAAATAGACTGGGATCGGCTCAGTCGCAGCGAGGCGCAGGTGCTCGATCTTATTTGCCGACGCGTGCTGAGCGCCTGGCAGGCCGACTATGAGGCACGGGCTACCTCCGTGGTTGCTGGATTGGGAGATTCAGGAAATGAGGCCTTGTTTTTTGCCCGTGGCGTGCAGGTGATCGAATGGGGTTATAAGTTAATCGACCTTGATAGCAAATCGTCAGACAATCTAAATCCGCTTCCGGCTGCGATCAAATTGAATAGCGAGGTCATCGCAAACAAAATAGCCACCGAGGCCCACACGACGATGCCCCCGCCGCGGTTCACAGACGCTGCTTTGTTGACTGCTATGGAAACCGCCGGAAGGCAATTGACCGACAAAAATCTGCGCCAAGCCATGGATGATCATGGGCTCGGCACGCCGGCCACGCGCGCGGGCATCATCGAAACACTTCTGAAGCGTGAGTATATCGTGCGCGAAGCCAAAAATTTTTGCGTCACCCCCAAAGGTATGGAATTGATCAATGTGGTAACGCAGGAGGTCAAAAGCCCCAAGCTCACAGCCGAGTGGGAAGCTAAATTGCAGCGGATACAGAGCAAGCAGCTGACGCTGCCTCGGTTTATGGAGGAAATCGAGGTGTTTGTAAAAGCGCTGGTAGAAAAGGCGGTCGTCGCCGGGGCTGACAATGCGCGCAGGGATCCTTCGGCTTTGCCTCTGGATGAGGGCGTTTCGCAGCGAGCTGATGGTCGCGTGCAGCGAGCTGATGGTCCCATGCAGCGAGCTGATGGTCCCATGCAGCGAGTTGATGGTTCCATGCAGCGAGTTGATAGTCCCATGCAGCGAGTTGATGGTAGTTTGAACAGAGATGATGATGCCGGTTCGTATCCCGACGGGCTTAGTCCCACATCTCCTAAATCGGTGGGTCAAAATCCCTCGGTTATCCTTCACAATGGTGACGCATCCCACTCGGATAACCA
>CAZOSN010000036.1:0-30130 GCA_964582405.1 uncultured Oligoflexales bacterium
AGAGGGGCCTTTGCCGACTACATCTCCGATAAAAATTCTCCTTTCGTCGGGTGATCGTCTTGGCGCTTGCCATCGCTGGTGCCGCTGCCAGCACCAAACCA
Source organism: uncultured Oligoflexales bacterium (assembly GCA_964582405.1). Lineage (GTDB taxonomy): Bacteria > Bdellovibrionota_B > Oligoflexia > Oligoflexales > Oligoflexaceae > CAZOSN01. The sequence continues at coordinate 102 of CAZOSN010000036.1, forward strand.
ATTGCGACACGCACCAAAAATCTTGATCTAACCATGACGAGACTCCTGTAATAATTTCAGGCTGTTCTAAAAAAAATCATCCGCGCCAGCCAGATAAACCTTCGCGCGCGCCTTGGCCAACGCATTGTACAATTTGACTCGCCCAGCTCGCTCTGAGTTGGGCTGACTCGCTATGACGGCCTTCAGACGACGCTCAAATTCGGGCCGGTCGTCCTTCTGAACATCGACATAGCGCGCATAAAAAACGTCCGCCAAAAGAAAATCACCCCCATTGAGGCGCTTCATGGCCTCATAGTGCTGGTCGGCCTTGGCAATGTCGCCTCCCAGCATTTTGGAACGCGCGCCATAAAGCGTCATAAGGAATAAATGCGCATTGCCATAATTAAAGCCCTCATCAAGGGCAATGATCCGGTTCATAAGCTTTTCTATCTTCGGAGCCTGAGCCAGCGCCGCCATCGAATCCAAATTGCGATTCAAATGAGCCCCGAGGTTGAACCCATACCAAAACATCGCGGCGACATCATCCTTGGAAGCCGCAGCCAGACAGGGGTCCAACTCGGCAATCGACTGCACTCCACGGATACAGCTTGGATCGACCAGCCGCACGGCCCGCTCGCCAAAGGCAATACCTCTGCCATAAAGACGGTTAATCCGCTCTTTTATTTCAGCTTTATTTGCGACCTTTGGATTCTCTAATTCAGGCTCGAGCATCGCGAACGTGTAGCTTGCGTACATCTGTGACAGCATCACGAGCAGCCTGGTATTATCCGGATCGCTCTCGAGCATCGCCTCGAGCAGCTTGATATTGGCAGGCAGAGCTTGCTTTAAAAGCTCAACATCATCATCGCGCTCAAAGGCTGGAACCCCTCCCGCCACAATCTCGCCCATCTCACGCAATGCCATGGTCCGCACCGAGCATCCGATCGCGCTAAACATAAAAACGCAAGTAAGTATTAACCACTTCATAATCAAATCCCAATCTGGCATTGAAATAGGCGCCTCATACTAACCAAATTTATCTGGCCGTGCAGCCTGAATTTGGGCATGTTCAAAAAAACTTGATTTCATGGGATGCCGAAACGTACTCTTGTAAAGTGGCGCATGAACGTCCTCGCCACACAGGGAGTCCGCGCTTGGAAATTTCGCCCTCACTCGCTGCCGTAGAAGCTTTCGCCCGCCAGGGCTACAGTCTGATCCCTATTGCAACGAAACTCTCATCCGACGTCCTGACACCTGTGATCGCCGCCAATAAGCTTAGGCAATTGGCCCAACCTTTTTTCTTATTTGAATCCGCAGAAGGCTCCGAACAAATCGGACGATATTCGATTGTAGGTGTCAAACCATTTGCAAACCTTACCTGCAACGATGGTACGGTGACTTTTAGCGAGAACGGCGCAATCACCACGCACAGGACCGATGCCCCCATGAGTTATGTCGCCGAGCTGCTCAAGAAGTGGCAGTCGCCGCGGCATCCAGACTGGCCACCGTTTCAGGGCGGAGCGATTGGCTACATCAGCTATGACGCCGTTCAATACCTCGAACGGGTCCCTCTCCCGGAGGTTCGAAGCGGCTCAGATGACCTTAGGCTTATGTTTTTTAAGTCCATTCTAGTGTTTGATCGACTCAAGCACGAAGTGTATCTGATCAACCATATCGAAGTCGGATCTGATGACTTGGCATCTCTTTATCGCAAAGCTTCCGACGAAATTTTAGATCTCAAAAGCCAAATTTTCAGCACGGGTACACCCGCAGCACTCACGCTCAAATTTGCTAGCACAGCTCTTCCTCTCAAGCCAGTTTCTGGAAATATCGGTCGGGACGCGTATATGAAAAGCGTGCAAACCATCAAAAAACATATCCGCGAAGGTGATATCTTTCAGTGTGTGCTGTCGGATAGCTTTGATATCGATATTGCCGTGGATCCGTTTGCAATTTATCGGGTGTTGCGCATGATCAACCCCTCGCCTTATCTTTTTTATATAAATTTCGGCAAAGAAACCTTGCTTGGGTCATCCCCTGAGATGCTCACGCGGGTCTCGGATGGACTTGTCGAAACCTGTCCGATCGCAGGAACCAGACCTAGAGGCCAAAACCCTGCCGAAGACAAAAAGCGGGAGCGCGAACTACTTGCGAGCATCAAAGAGCAGGCCGAGCATCTGATGCTTGTCGATCTGGGCCGCAATGATATTGGCCGAATCGCCTCGATTGGAAGCGTCCGCGTCAAAAACTTTATGCAGGTAGAACGTTTTTCGCATGTGATGCATCTTGTGAGTCTCGTCGAAGGGAGGCTCAAGAGAGGGCTTACCGCCTGGGATGCGTTATGCTCATGCTTTCCAGCGGGAACCTTGACAGGCGCGCCCAAAATCAGGGCGATGCAGATCATCTCCGAGCATGAAAAACGCCGCAGGGGAACCTATGGCGGCGCTATCATTGCTCATGACTACGCAGGCAACCTCAACTCGTGCATCACGATCAGAAGCCTCTGGGTGAAGGAGCAAAAAGCCAGAATCCAGGCAGGTGCCGGAATCGTCGCCGACTCGCGGGCCGACAAGGAGTACGAAGAAGTCATGAACAAGGCAAAATCCATGCGCACGGCGATCCAATTGGCCGAAACTGCGGAGGGACTCGCTTGATCATCCTTATCGATAACTACGATTCTTTCACCTTTAATGTCTACCAATACCTAAGCGTTCTTGGATCAAGAGTCAAAGTCGTGCGCAATGACGCCATGTCGCTAGCAGCACTCGGCCGACTTGATCCTGAGCGCCTCGTGATCTCGCCCGGACCGGGCGATCCCAACAGTGCGGGCATCTCACTCAAGGCGATCGAATACTTTGCCGGCAAGATCCCGATCCTCGGCATTTGCCTCGGGCATCAGGCCATAGGCCAAGCCTTCGGCGGCAAAGTTAAAAAAGCCCCACGCATGATGCACGGCAAAACCTCGTCAATTTATCACAAAAAAACCGGAATCTACCGAGGCCTCCCGAGTCCCCTCACAGCCACTCGTTATCATTCGCTGCTGGTAGACCGCGCGACTCTGCCTCGATGCCTAGAAGTCACGGCAGAAACCGACGATGGTCTGATCATGGGTCTCAAACATAAGAAATTGCCAGTCTTCGGCATTCAATTTCATCCTGAATCCTACAAAACTGAAGGTGGCATGACTATGTTAGCAAATTTTGTGGCGGTCACATGAAGGCGGTCCTTGCTAAATTATTTGAACGGCAAAACCTGACCCGCGAGGAGGCGCGCGCGGCCATGGATCAGCTCATGAATGGCAATGTCCCTCCAGAACAGATCGGAGCCTTTTTAGGTGCGCTTCGCGGCAAAGGTGAGACGATAAAAGAAATAGCAGGGCTCGCGGACTCGATGCGTGCGCACGCTATTCGACTAAATATCCAGAGATCCGACCTGATCGATACCTGTGGAACCGGCGGAAGCGGCTTGCACACGTTTAATATTTCGACCATCGTAAGCCTGATTCTCGCAGCCGCCGGCGCCGGAACCGTAAAACATGGCAACCGCTCAATCTCCAGCAAATGTGGCAGCGCTGATGTGCTTGAAGCTTTGGGCGTTGCAATCGATCTCCCGCCCGATCGGGTCTCTGCCTGCGTCGATCAGCTGGGGTTTGGTTTTCTATTCGCGCGATCCCTGCACCCATCGATGAAACATGTCGCCGCGATTCGCGTAAGCCTTGGCGTGCGCACAGTTTTTAATCTGCTCGGACCATTGACCAATCCCGCATTCGCCCAAAGGCAACTCATGGGTGTGTTTGATGGTGCGCTGATATCACAGCTTGCGTATGTTCTCAAAGAACTTGGTTCGCACGAAGTGATGGTAGTGCACGGAAATGATGGCCTAGACGAAATTACGCTTACGGGGTCAACCGCCGTCGCCCACCTGCGCAATGGAAAAGTAGAGACCTACCAATTGACCCCAGCCGATTTTGGCATGAAACCGTGCAGACTTGATGAACTCATTGGTGGTGACGTTGCGACCAATGTCGCGATCGTCATGAATATCCTCGAAGGTCGCGATCATTCTGCCAAACGCGGCATCGTGATTGCAAATGCTGCCGCTGCTCTGGTCATAGCCCAAAAAGCCCCAACGATCACCGAAGGCTGCCTACTTGCCGCCAATATGATCGATTCAGGCAAGGCAATGGACTTATTAATCAAACTAAAGGCGTTTCGATGAACTTAAGCCAAGTCCCGGGCGTACTGGGTGAAATCGGTCGTAAAACGCAGACACGTGTTCAGGAAGCCGCGCAAAAATTCCCGGTGGAGTTCTTACGGGAGCGAGCGATACCGCTATTTATGCCCAAAAACTTCAAACAGCATATGGAGACCGGGGAACCACCTCGCATCATTGCCGAAGTAAAACGCGCAAGCCCCTCCCGAGGAGACATCAATCCTAATGCCCACCCTCTAGAGATCGCCACGCAATATATCGAGGCTGGCGCCCACGCGCTATCGGTCCTGACCGAACCATTTTACTTTAAAGGCGATATCAATTTTTTGCGCAAGATTCGCGAACGCCACCCAGCATCGTACATACTGATGAAGGACTTCATGGTCGATGAATACCAATTTGAGCAGGCACTCTGGGCTGGGGCTGACGCGGTACTTCTGATCGTGGGACTCATCGGCCGAGAAGGGACAAGCTTGCTTCTTAAAGCCGCTCGTGACCGCGGACTGACCCCTCTGGTAGAAGTTCATAATGAGTCCGAACTTGAAATCGCTCTTGCCATTGGTGCGAAATTCATAGGTATCAATAATCGCAACCTCAAAGACATGACCATTTCTCTGGACGTCACAGAAAAACTTGCCTCAATGGTTCCACAAGGCACCACGCTGATCGGCGAAAGTGGAGTCGAAACCACGCAGGACATTGAAAGACTGTCAAAGGCCGGCTGCCATGGATTTTTGATCGGATCTAGTCTTATGTCGGACAAAAATCCTGGTGACCGCCTCAAGTCGCTCCGTAGCGAAGCATGCAAGAGGATGCCATGATTCTGATTCTTGTAGGTTGGATCGTTCTAACAAGCATTTTCATGACGACTGGACAGGGAGTCCAGCGACTCCTTCCATCGTTGGTTAGAAAAAAGCCGAGTGGATTTGATCTAGCCTGGTTAGGTATCGCTGGTCTGACTGCGGGGCTTCACTACATCTCGCTATTTCTCCCGATGCAGGGCATAGTTTTTTACCCGATTGTAGCGGGATCTCTCGGTTTTTCTGCTTGGCAACTTGTTAGAAATGCGAAGGGGATAAAATCCGCAATGGGCACGATACGTCCCTATTTTTTCTGGCCCCTCGCATTTTTGATCATCATAGGCCTTGCCTACTGCAGTGCACCTGCTTCAGTCAGCATTGATACGGATTGGTATCACTTTGGTACTGTCCGATGGATGAGCGAATACCCTGCGGTGCCTGGACTTGCTAATCTTGATCTCAGCTTCGCTATCAATAGTTCGCTCCATCTTCTTGATGCTTTTTTCAACAATGGAATATTTAAGGAACGAATCGACCGCATCTTAAACGGATATTTAATCTCGCTGTTCATGATGGAATGCCTTTTCAGACTTTTCCCGACGAACGACAAAACCCAGCAGCAGTTTAATGCAACTGACAGCAAAACAGGCCGCGACGAACGAGTGGCAAGCGTATGTTTTATTTTGTTATTTGGTCTAAAAGCTCTAGCGCCTTCCATTAACTCATTGGAGGTTGAAGTTGCGACTACGATCATCTTTTGTCGATTATTCCTGCTCTTTCTGCAAGGTCCCTGGGTCAATCTCCCTCAGATCTGCCTGCTAAGCATCCTTGGGTTCTGCATCAAGCAAAACTTTGCTATCCCCCTGGTAGCAACAGTTCTAACTCTTTCGATGCGAGCATTGGTGTTTAAAACCAGCACCCCTGACAGCCGTTTCTCCGCAAAAAAAAGCCTTACTGCTGTTGTTATCGCAGGCCTTGGTCTAGGTATTGGCTTTGCCGCACGCAATGCCATCTTAAGCGGATACCTACTCTTTCCCATTACTTTTACAAGACTTGGCCTTAGCTGGGGAGTCCCAGTGCAAACCGTTTCGAATTTCGTCAGTCATCATGCTACGATCCTTTCCATTGATGGTTTTGGTGTATGGCTGACCGAATGCCTCAGAGCCGGTACTTTGAACCATCCTCTATTCCTTACGGGACTAGGACTGCTTGCTTTAGGAATAACACGATCGAGCGGATCGAATTTTCTCCGTACATTTTGGTTTCCGCTTCTCATTTCTTTTGTGGGAATCGCTTTTATCGGCGTCACGCATCCATCTCATTTCCGATTTAGCGAGGGTTTTACATGGGTTTTCTTTATCATAGGAGTTTTATCGCTCAATCTCCAAAATAAATACTCACCATATGCGGTCATCGTGGTTGCACTTTGCTTTCTTATTTCTCTGGTTCCACAGGCCACTATTTGGGCGCTTCGCCCTGAATACGTCCGTTTCAAATTCACCTCATGGCCGATCGGAAAAATAAACCTACCAAAGATCAATGAGGTTGAACTCCATAAGGTTTCAACAAGCGACCAGGAATTCTTCTATGTCCCTAAACGCCTTGAAAAAGAGCCTGGATTTTGCCGATACTCGCCACTCCCCTGCGTTCGTGAAGAAATCCAAGCGAGTAAAGTCATCTGGCGATCTCCTGGCCAGTTGAGGCATGGATTTAAACCGGGATAAACCGCGTAAGCAACGTTGTGGGGCTGAGCTTCTCTTTTTGACCGAAACCTACCTGACCCCTACCTATGGCAGTAAAACAGGGGCTGACCCGATTTCCCAAAGATCCTTTAGAAACTGACCATAGGGTATAATTTCAACCCCATCAACAATCCGCTTTTCACTTTCACTGCATACAACGATTTTTCGTTTCAAAGGTAATTCCTCGTCTAGGGCTTTAATGCTCTTCAAATCCTGCGATGCTATGCGAGCACTAGCTTTAACCTCGATAGCGATGCTTTCGTTGATCAGAAAATCAACTTCGAATTGAGATTGACTTCGCCAATAGTGAATGGACATGTCCTTCATGGTATAGTCTCGATAAGCAAGAAGTTCGAGTAATATAAGATGCTCGAGAGCTTTACCAAAATCCGGGGTTCCTAGACTCACCTCTCCCAATCGAGCCAGACTTCGTGCAACTCCAAGATCGAAAAAATAAAATTTTTCTGTAGCAACTGCCTTCCTCTTTGATGTCCCTTTGAAAGGAGGAAGGATGTGGGCGATCAAGGTATCAGAAAATATCTGAAAATAGTCCCGCACAGTTCGCGGAGGAACTCCTGCATCATTGCCAATTTTTGTATAATTGATTTGCTCTGCATTAAGATGGGCTGAAAAATTTAACACGCGAGCAAAGTTTTCTATAGAACGTGTCAATGCCTCTGCTTGAATTTCTTCCTTTAGATAGACACCTACATAGGAATCTAGGTCACGCTTGGGGCTATCGGCATCAATGATGGCTGGAAGACTACCGAAGTTGCAACGATCGAGTATGCGAATCGCTCCGCCTCCAAGTTCAACACTGGTAAGCGGATGAAAGTTCATGAAATAGGCTCGTCCTCCGAGAAGGTTTGCCGCTCCTCGTTTGAGTTTGCGCGCGCTGCTTCCCGTTAGGATAAAACGAAGATCTTTATTGCGATCGATGAGGAGTTGAACTTCGTCAAGCAAAGAGGGCAACTTCTGTATTTCATCAATGATGACCAACCGCTCTTGTGGCTGGAGCCTTTGACGCAAAGTCTCAGGATGCCCGCTAAGCTCACGAAAAGTATCAGCTTCCAATAGGTCCACATACCGTGCGTTGGGGAATTGAAAACGCAACAGTGTACTTTTGCCAGTTTGGCGCGGCCCAAGCAAAAAGACGCTTTTTTTATTAATAATATCAGGTAAATGGATGTATCTCTTGTACATAGGGGCATTCCCACCAAATTCCATAGAATTCCGTGATTCAGTCCCCAAGACTACGGAAACGAGATAAAAGGTCAAGTGCGTATTTGCCACACGTCTGATTCCCAGGCATGCACCGCACGAAGGTCACTTGACGTCAAGAGAGTCTAGAGGCTGGGTTTGGCGGCTAGCCATGACCGTCGCTTGCCGTTGGCAAAAACCTCCGTTGACGGTCTATTCAAACCAGAATCAAATCGCTTGCCCTCTTGGTACGCAGGCAATTATCCCTATAAAAGTCGGACCCTTCGAGGAATTGTTTTGCAAGATAGAGCAAACTTTGGACCTAACCGAAGTCAGCATAATTTAAAAAATATTCCCCGCATCTTATAACCCTCGTCACAATTCTGACTCCGGCGCCAAACTCATGACAGGCAAATGTTTTGGAAAATCCTGCCGATACAATCCCATACAACTGTTGGGAGTCCCCATGGCCACAGATCCACAACTTCGTGAGCTCCAGCTCGTATTTATCGACGAGGCAAAGCAGTTTCTGGAAGAAGCAGAAGAGACGCTTCTAGAGCTCGAGGCCTCAGGATTTCAGACCGAACTTGTCAACAAGGCGTTTCGGCTCGCTCATAATTTCAAAGGTTCGTCGCGAAGCGTCGGCTTTTCCGAACTTGGCAAACTAGCACACAAGTACGAAGACATTTTATCCGCGGTTAAATCAGGTGTAAAACCCCTAAGCCCAGCTGTCATTACTGCCCTTTTGGGATGCAACGATACGCTCAAGCAAGAAATTAAGGCCTACCAATCTGACGAAAACCATAGCCCCAATATCGAGGATGCCCTTCGCGCGCTGGATCAGATCGACATCAAGGAGTCCATTCATAAAGAATCCATTCATCCTCCAGTCGAAAGCAAAGCCCAAGAACCATCGAACACAAAGCCCACCGAGGCTGAAAAGATGAAAGACATGCTTGCCAGAGGATGGGGACTTTTTGAGGAAAATTTACAAACGCTACCTCGCCATGCCAAAAAAGCAAATCAGAAGCCTAAAAACCAAGCGCAAAGTGCCCAAGCATCCGACGAGTCTCTCAAAATACCCGCCAAAAGACTCGACGCTTTGCTCAACATAATCGGAGAACTCGTCGTCAACCAATCTATCTTGGATGATTGCCGGCAAAAAGACCTTCTTCGGTCCGACATTTCCATGCAGGCGATAAGCTATATGTCAAAGCTGATCGCAGACATCCAAAACCTTTCGCTCAGCCTGCGTCTGGTCCCAATCAAGCCGCTTTTTCAAAAACTCAGACGGACGGCTCGCGATGTCGCCAGCGAAATTGGTAAGGAGATCAATTTCATCGATGAAGGCGACTACTGTGAGCTCGACAAAAATGTCATCGAACGTATTGCCGATCCATTGAATCATATGATCCGCAATGCGGTCGATCATGGCGTCGATACCAAAGATGAACGACTCAAAGCTGGCAAATCCGAATTGGCGACTGTAAAACTATCGGCCGTGACGCTTGACGACCAGGTCAAAATAATAGTCTCTGACGACGGAAGAGGACTAGATAGCGCTAAAATTTTGGCGAAAGCTAAAGCCAACAACCTTGTCTCCGAAGCCGATGATCTCACCGATCCAGAAATTTACTCGCTGATTTTTGCCCCAGGTTTTTCTACAAAAGACAAAGTCACCGACGTTTCCGGCCGAGGTGTTGGTATGGAGGTAGTTCAAAAAGCAGTCGATGACCTCAAGGGATCCATCTCAATCGACTCCACGCTTGGCAAGGGAACAACATTCGAGATTTCGATTCCTCTGTCACTCTCGATCATAGGTGGAATGGTGATCCAAGCCAATGGCCAAAAATTTATTGTCCCCGTTTCTCAGCTTGTCGAAACCGTCGAATTAAGCAAAGCGGCCACCGAGACTGTAACCGGAACCTCCCGCACCCTCAACCTGCGAGGAGATATAGTTCCCTCGTTGAATTTGTCACAAATTCTTTCGCGCCGGATGCAAAAACCACAGACACAGACATCAGGTGATGAAACCAAAATTTCGCGCCCGGCATTGATCACACATTACCGCGGCAAGAAAGTCAGCTTCGAAGTCGAAGAGATCATTTCACAACAAAAAGTTGTGTTAAAGCATTTAGGTCCAGAGTTTGAAGGAATTCCTGGAATCGTGGCCGGAGCAATCCTAAGTAATGGTGAACCAGGTTTGGTTTTAAGTCTTGATCAATTAGCCGCGGGGGCATAGGAATGAGCGATACCCTTTTAGCCGACGAAAACGGAATCGAAGAGAGCAAGTATCTGGTGTTCAGGCTAGCCAACGAGCTTTATGCCTCACCTTTAATTGCCGTTCGCGAAATCATCAAAATGCAACCCATAAAGCCGGTTCCATTTATGGTTCATTATTTTCGCGGAATACTGAATCTTAGGGGACTCATCGTTAGCGTGGTCGATCTTAGACTCAAATTCGACTTTCCCAATATCGACCTAGCCTCGGGATTACTTGTGGTCGTAGAGTCTGCCGAGGGAACGATAGGCGCTGTTGTGGATGACGTCATTTCCGTTCATTCGTTCCCCAAAGAAAACATTGAGACCAATCTGCCGCTTAAAACCAAAATCCCGCTTGAATTCTTTGTGGGTGTGTCACACTACAACGACAGACTGGTTAACATCGTGGACATTGGCTCCACATTGACATCAGACGATTTGGCAATGGTGCGCACAGCCAAGAAAACAGGTTCACAGGCCGGGGTCGCGTAATAAATTTTAAACCTTTATTTTTGACATAAGGGAAACATGATGCTCAAAAACTTACCATTAAGAGTCAAAATTCTCCTCATCTGCCTTTCGTTTTTGTTTCCGATCTCTTACCTGCTGTATTCTATCATTGGGGCATTCGACAAGGATATCGAATTTGCCCGCCTTGAGCTAAAAGGAACGAGGTTGCTTCGGCCCGCAATCAGCCTACTGACAAAGGTCTCAGAATTGCATCAGCAGATTACGGCCGAAGAACGAACAGCGGAACTGGATCCTCTTATAAAAGCAATAGACAGCGATTTCAAGAAACTTTCCGATATCGACAAAGAGATCGGAACAGATCTCCAATTTACCGATAGCGGACTGGCTCAAAGAAAGCGCGAACGCTACGCTATACCGGTTGTTATCAAATCATGGGAAGCTCTAAAGCAAACCAGTCTTGCCAAGGACAAACCTACAACGCTAACCGAAATGTACCGCACCCTGATCGCTGACCTACGCGGTATCACCACCCATGCCGGGGACACCTCTAACTTGATTCTGGATCCTGATCTTGATAGCTACTACCTAATGGATGCCGTGCTGCTCGCTATTCCACAACACCTCGACCGCCTCGATCAGCTAAAAACGATGATTCGTCAAATCAAAAAGGCAAATCTCAAAGAGATCGTCGAGGCCTCAATTATGGCCTCCATGCTTCGAGAAGCTGATATCGAGCGAACCGCATCTGATGTTCAAACCACAATCTCAGAGGACATCAATTTTTATGGAGTGGATCAAAAGGTTCAGACTCAGCTTGCTCCCGGGTTCGAGATCATCAAAAAATCATCCGAGCCCGTGTTGGCAGGCTTGCTCGGGCTAAAACTAGATGACTCGGCTGGATCACTCTGGGAAGCCTCTCTTGCCTTAGAAAAAGCCGCGTTTAGTTTTTCAAGTGTTGGCCTTGAGACCTTAGATAGCCTTTTGAATGAGCGGGTATCCCATTACGTTGGATCAAAAAATCGCGCTATCGTCGTGTCCGCGATACTAGTTTTCCTACTCATTGTCGGCTCGTATTTCGCGATAAGCAGGATCACCAAATCCATCGAGAAATTTGCGCACGAGGTATCACGGCAGTCGGAATCGCTGGCTAGAGTTTCTGACCAGTTAAACGGCAGCGTTCAGGAGTCCTCGACCTCGATCACCAAGCAATCTGCGGCAATCGAAGAGACCGTTTCAAGCATGGAAGAGATGAGTTCCATGATTGGCATGACCACGCAAAACGCCTCAGGCACTGGAGTCGAAATCGAAAAAACCAATCAGTCTGCTGAGCGGGGTCAAGGGGTCGTCCGCGACATGGTTCACTCCATGGGGGAGATTTCAAAAGCAAACGACAAACTTCAAGGCATCGTCAAAGTTATCGATGATATCAATTCAAAAACAAAAGTCATCAACGATATCGCATTCGAAACGAGACTTTTGGCGTTCAATGCCTCGATCGAGGCTGCCCGAGCAGGAGCACACGGACGCGGCTTTGCCGTCGTCGCTGAGGAGGTGGGAAAACTAGCCAATATCTCGAGCAAAGCCGCCGATGAAATCAGAACGCTGCTCGATCAATCAGCGTCTGACGTATCAACAGTACTGGCCGAAACAAGGACACGCGTGATGGAAGGCCAGAGAACCTCAGAAGCCTGCTTCGAAGCCTTCTCGTCGATGAAATCGTCAGTAAAGGGAATTCTAGATGGTATCGAAAGAATTTCAGTGGCAACCCGTGAGCAGGAAGCTGGGGTAAAACAAGCCAATCAGGCGATGCGTGAGATGGAAGTCGTGGCTCAGGACAATGCCAGAGGGGGCAACGACATTGCGAATCAGTCGCATGAATTGAGGTCTGCCGCAGATCGACTCAAAGCAAGCGCAGCGGGGCTTTATTCCTTGGTATTGGGAGCCAAAGATCACAAGGCTGATAGGAATGGCCCTTCAAAAAGCACGCGCAGGCAACTCCTGAAATCGGTTCCTCCCAAATCGAATCAAAAAGACGATAGGTCGGAAATCAGCACAACGGTCAACGATAACGTTGCATCAGAATCATCGATCAGCCGCGATGATTCTCGCTGGCATTCCGCTGGTTAGCTGATGGCATGAAAGCGCGCGAGGCAATGCCTGGGGAGTGAGAAAATCTCCTCGGACCAAAAAGGTAAACATAGCGGAGTAAATATGAAACTAAGCAACTTACCGATTTCAAAGCGTATCTGGCTGCTGGCAATTCAGTTTACAATGCTCGTCATCGCCGTCGGGGGTGTCGGTGCCTGGAACACGATCAGATTCAGTCAAGAACTCGAAAAACTAGGGCACCTGTACATGATCGCAACCCGCGATGTCATGCTCGTTGACATGTATCATGACGGACTAGCTGCGCAGGCCTACAAAGCGCTGGAGTATGCAAACGAAGGCAACAGACAAAAATTAACAGAGATTCGGAAAGAGTACGATGAGATGGCTGGGTCTATGATCAAAGCGCTCGATGAACTTGCGGGTCTTGCTATCGGTGACCAGATTCTTGCGGCGCTCAAAGAGTCCCGCGAACCTTTCGAGAAGTACCGCAAAGTAACATCTGACATTATATCGCTTGCGACAAACGACGGGCATTCGGCGGCGATGGTTTTCATGCCTGACTTTGAATCCAAGTATTATGAGCTCAATAAGCGCTACGAAATGATCGGTGAACTCGTCAAGAGTAACATTGAATCCAATGTCAGCGCCGTTATAAGTGAGTCTGAGAAATCTCGGGTTTGGATCCTGGGTATCGTGATAGTGGGAGTACTGCTGGGCCTTGCCGTGGCATTTTGGTTTGTCTCCGACATATTTAAATCACTGTCGCGAATAGCAGATGCGTTTCACCAGGGATCGCGGCATTTGGGGCGTATTTCTAACGAAATTGGCACATCGTCATCGGAATTGGAACAGACCACAACCGAGCAATCCTCAGCTATTGAAGAAACAGTATCCAGTATGGAACAAATGGGATCAATGATCTCGCAGACCAGCCAAAATTCCGAAGTCACTAGAAAAGAAGCTGAGGCAAGCGTTCACGATGCACAGGAAGGCCGCCAGGTGGTCGGGACGATGGTCGAGGCCATGCGCAATATTTCGGCTTCAAACGACAGACTTGGCGGCATCGTCGCGGTTATCGAAGAAATCAAGGACAAGACCAAAATTATCAATGACATTGCCTTTGAAACCAGATTGCTGGCTTTCAATGCCTCGATCGAGGCCGCTCGCGCGGGCGCTCATGGCCGAGGCTTCGCTGTCGTTGCTGAAGAAGTCGGCAAACTCGCCAATGTATCGGGCAAGGCTGCCGACGAGGTTCGAAACTTGCTCGATTCATCAATCAGCGAAGTGGCGTCTGTCGTCGAAGACACCAAAGGCAAAGTAAATCTAGGGCATGTTACCTCGCAATCTTGCGAGCAGGCTTTTACCAAAATGGAACGATCCATCGGCGAAATCACTAATGGCATCGAGAGGATCGCCCAGGCTACCAAAGAGCAGGACGCGGGGGTTCGCCAAGCCAATCGCGCCATGGTTGAGATGGAAAAAGTTACTCAATCCAATTCGCGCAATGCTGAGAACCTCGCATCCCATGCATCAAATCTAAAGCAAGCAGCCAATGAAATGCAGCGCAATGCGAACATTATGAACTCGCTTGTTTTGGGAAATTCGGCTTCGCGAATAGCTCATAATTTTGCACCTAAAGAAAATTTACACTCATCTCGAGACGATTCCAAACCCAACCTTATCGATCGTCAATTGGACACGGAATCGGATGAAACAGGCCCTGACCGCGATGACTCGCGATGGAACGCTGCTTAAACTGGGAGAGAGCGATGCGGCCAAAGTTACTTATTATTGACGACGAGCCAGAAATAGCCCGGTATGTCGCGGAAATCATGGCCTCGCTAAACTTTGAAGCTAACCTATGCGGATCGACGAGCGAGGCGGAACAAAGGCTGTTAAATCAGAAATATGATCTTGTCATTTCCGATATTCATCTCCCGGGAACCAGCGGAATAAAACTTCTTGAAAACTTGACAAAAAATTCGGCAACCAACACACCATTTATTTTCATTTCAGGCAATGCTGACCCAAAAATTGTCGAAAAAGCTGCCAGACTTGGAGCTGCCGATGTCATTCAGAAGCCATTTACAGCGGACGAACTCATCTCGGCGGTAAAACGTCTGAAGTCGCGCGGTAGCGATAAAATTAAAGACTTGATGGAAATGATCCAGAGTATTTCTGGCATCACCTTGGGCGAAGACAAACGGTCTTTGGTGGAAACTCGCCTGCTGCGTCGGATAAGGCAGCTTAAGATCAATTCACTCGACGGATACCATGAATACTTTAAAAACCATCGCGATACCGAAGTGTCCGAACTGGTCTCTTTGATTACCACGCACACCACTCATTTTTTTCGTGAATCGGGTCATTTCGATTACCTCATGGATACTGCTTTCCCTAGGCTAATTCAATCCAACCCTCAAACGATAAAAGTTTGGTCAGCCGCATCCTCATCGGGCGAGGAAGCCTACTCCATCGCCATGTGCTATCAGGAGTTTCTGAAATCTCGGGGAAAAGATCCTTCGTCGATGCCAAAATTATCAGTCCTTGGAACCGACATTGATTTTAATATCATTGAGGTCGCAAAAAAAGGGATCTACCCAAAGCAGTCGGTGCAAAAAATCAGCAAGACTCTGGTCAGCCGCTATTTTGATTCTGGGCGGGGAAGTCTCGCGGAATTTGTGCGCGTTAAAGATGACATTCATAAGATGTGTCAATTCCGACAGATCAATCTTATCGGCCGCGAAATGCCAAGCGATAAATTTGATATTGTTTTTCTCCGCAACGTGCTGATTTACTTTAAGCCCGAATTCATAAAAAGGATTATTCAGTCGATAGGTGGACAACTCAATCCTAACGGAGTTCTGATTCTGGGTCATTCGGAGTCACTTTCAGGCCTGAATCTTCCTTTTGATATCATTGGCAACTCCATTTATACTCCTAAGACTAACAATGCCTCGACCCCTATTGCCCTCAAATCGGAGGCGACTCAACCGCCTTCTGCAATCAAGAAAAAAAAGACCAGAGTTTTCATCATCGACGATTCAGCCACAATAAGGAAAATGCTGCGACGAGTTTTTGAAGAAGACTCATCCTTTGAGGTAACCGGCGAAGCGGAAAACCCATCGTTAATCAAGGGGCCATTGGATGAGTCCATGGCCGATGTCGTGACGTTGGACATCCATATGCCAGTTATGGACGGAATCACTTATCTAAAAACGATTCAGGGAAAAAAGCATGCTCCCATCGTCATGATCTCATCAGTCAATTACCAAGACGGCGTCGATTATATGAATTGCCTTGAGCTGGGCGCAGTCGATTATATTGAAAAACCCAATGGGCTCAATCTCAATACCGAGGCCGAGCGGATCAGGCATGTGGTTAAAGCTGCAGGGTCCAATAAAGTAAAAAATCAATTCGGAGAATTCGGAAAGAGAAGCAGCAAAAATGTGAGTTCCATTCCGGTCTATCATAGGGGTCCAAAGGACTTGATCGTCATCGGCGCTTCAACAGGTGGCATCGATGCGATCAAAGTCGTCTTAGAATCATTTCCTAAAGAATCCCCCCCGGTGGTCATCGTCCAACACATTCCTGAACTCTTTTCGAAGACCTTCGCTGACAGACTTAGTCAAATTTGCCCCATCAAGGTCTCCGAAGCCAGGCATCAAGAAGTGCTCGAACCAAATCACGCTTATATCGCTCCGGGTGGCAAGCAGCTTGGCGTCCTTGCTCAGGGCTACAATACACTTGTGTTTGACGTCTCGGATGCTCCACCGGTCAATCGCCACAAACCTTCGGTCGATTTTCTTTTCAAATCGGTCCTTCCCCACACCAGCTCCTACCGCATTTCGGCAGCAATACTTACGGGCATGGGCGGAGACGGGGCGCAGGGCCTTCTTGAATTGCGCAAGGCTGGCTGCTACACGGTCGCGCAAGATGAAGAGAGCTGCGTGGTCTTTGGCATGCCGAAAGTCGCAATCGAGATAGGGGCAGCGGCAGACATCGTTCCACTCCCCAGCATCGCCTACCATCTGTTTAAAGCGTTCAAAGATCGATCCGCTGCTGCCTAAACAGGCTCTAAGACTTCCGGAGCCTAGCACATGATCGCTTATCGATCATTTGGGCGTTCTCACGAACAAGAAATGACTGCGTCCGATCATGGCAAGCGTCCATTGGGGATCGCTCATGAGGTCATCGCGCAGCACGTTAAAGTTGGAAATCGATTTGAGCATCACGAGGTTCACATCATATTTGGCAAGGAATGCTCGAAAATTTTGCAGAGTATAGTAAGCCAAGCGATGCTCGTTATAAAGCGCTTCGCCATGAAGATCGACGCGACAATCCATCACCGGTTTGACATCGGGATAGAGATAGTACGAAAAGTACGGTCCCTCTTCATAGTGATTCATAACCTTGCCTTTAAGGCCATTGGTTTTTATATAGGAGAGGATATCATCCGGAACTTGCCTCATGTTGAAGCCCGTGCCAAGAGGCTTATGCTCGAGCGCCGAGAACGGATTGCCGTATGTTAATACATAGAGAATCATTGGTACAATCGGTAGGATAAAGATTGCAGGCGAGAGACTCCAGGCTTTTTCTTTGCTACCGTGCCTGAGCAGCAAAGGTAACAGGATGATCGATGATGCTGCAACATGCCTCATGCCAGAGAATGGCATGAGGGTCGCCATGCCAAGCATAGCGAATTCGCCGGGCGACGAATCGCTGCGATGGATGAACCAGGTGTACCAGGTTGTTAACAGGAAGCCGATCCAAGCCCAATACCAATAATTGGAAGACGAAACATCGGCGATACTTTGCCACTCAAGAATATGGCTCTTAAGAAAGCTATAGCCGAAGAATATTTCGAAGGTATGAGAGATCAACGCAAATCCGTAAGGCGTCACAAGCGCCGCTCCCAGGCAGCCCAGTAAGACAAGGGCAAGACGCTTGAGTGAGCCAAGAGGCATAAGGTGTTCTTTCGTAAAACCAAAAATCTGGGTCGCAATCGAGCCTATCCACGGTATATGACCCAAGGCTTCTGCAATCGCAAAGCCTCCCAAATAGACGAAGACAAACGAAAATGAGCCGTGCAGATTCGCCCACAAGGCTATGGTCGGCCATAACCAAAGCATGCACTTGGATTCCGGATTGCGGCGCCACTGGTCAAACAAAAATGCCGTGATCAGGATGCCGGCATTGCCAAAAAGCTCAGGCCGCACCTCGACGCGGAAGCTATACAAATAGGCAAACACCGCGAGCGTCCCAAGCGTGAACAGGTTGGTGCCATAGTATTTTAGATAGGTCCGTCCCACAAGGATCGCCAAAATACCCACGATCACAAGCTGCAGATATGTGAGCGGGGTCCCCGTGCCATCGTCCAATAGGTAAAAAAGCACAAAGGCCAACCATTCGGTCGAAACTATCTCGCGGCGGCTCTCGATGCCGCTAAAAGTCGACAAGGCCGTCAGGCTCTTGGCGCGAACGATCTCCTCACCAAGCTTAATGTGAAGCCAAGTGCCGCTAGCCTGGATCCTGTGGTAGTTCAAGGCCAGAACAAAACCAAAGAGCAGCAATACAGCCGCGATAACCATGTAACGCCGGGGGTCTGCCATCGCGAGCCCATTCGCTGCTGATGGCGACGCTTCGACGACCTGACGTTTTTGTGATTCATTGGTTCGGCTAGTTGGTTTTTGCGACATAGTTTTCATTCCCGATGGTCAACTATGAAGTGCTCATGAGTACATCATAAAAACAATGAGGCATGAACCTAGCAGTAGACTTTCCAAGGCACGTACTGAGGACCGCATGCCACTTGCTTTAATTTCGCTGGAGCCGCCTATTTCAGTATAGCAGATGCGTGAGCTGAATACCGAAGAACGCACATAATTCTACCAACTACAGTTTACTTTCTCCTGCTTCTTCTTCCAAGAATCCTCGTTGTCGAGCTCAAAAGAGGTTGCCGTTCCCGATGTCCTTGTCTATCCGAGATTTGATTTTAGAAGCAATCGCTAAGTCAAACAAGGTCGTGGTGGATTCACGAGAAGAGAAAATCGCCTGCTTGACTCTCGATTTCGTGGAGGTGTGATGCCTCGTGGTGTGAGGCACGACTTTGGTTGATGGTGATTTTCTATAATCGGCATAAGCTTAGAAACGAAGCACATCAGCAGGGTCATCTGAAAAGGCTTTATAGTGCCGGAGTTGTTCGTGAGCGGACTCAAAGGTTTCAAAATTAATCCTGGCAGTAAACTCCTGAGCCCTCGCCAACATCCGCACGAAAGCTGCTGGATCATTAGATTTAGTAAGTTTTTTCACAGCCCCCATGTAATCTGGGCGGTATACTGTTGGGATAATGATTGGGCACTGGCGGTCTTTGTATAATTCGCGGTTCAGCACAATGCGGGATATTCTGCCGTTACCATCAGCAAAGGGGTGGATCTCGGCAATAAGAAATTTCAAATAAGTCGCTCTAGGGAATCCGGGATCCAGGGAGGGAAAAAACTCGTAGCCCCTTTTGAGAGTGCCTTCAACCAAGCCAGGAGCCACAAATTTGACGTCGCCCGCCCGATTTTCCTTTGTCTTGAAGGCACCGGGATTTTTGTCTTCATGGGCGCGCAT
Organism: uncultured Oligoflexales bacterium; assembly: GCA_964582405.1. Lineage (GTDB taxonomy): Bacteria > Bdellovibrionota_B > Oligoflexia > Oligoflexales > Oligoflexaceae > CAZOSN01. Next base: position 19,492 of record CAZOSN010000036.1, read on the forward strand.
CAACACCAAGTGCCTATCCTTTAAAAACTCAGCCAATTGCTCAAAGTTGAAATCTATAAAGTTCGCTTGCGTTGCTAACGCGAAGAGGGCGGAATAGGTTCCAGCAATATCATGCCCCTCTGGCCTGTTACCAGGTATCTTGGCGTGGTAGACGATATCCACCGCTTCGTTGACTTCAAAACGAGTTCCTTCGATATAGTTTGAAAAATAGGCGTCAAAAAAACTAAGGTTTGACAAGGCAGACCTATCATAATCAGGGAGAGGAATTCGTGGAGGGGGATTTTTTTTGAGATACCGAAATAAAGCGTCAAACCTGGTGAGCCTGTCTGGGTCATAGGGTAATCCTCTAGCGCGCTGTTTGCCTTGATCTGAGATAAGGTACTTTGGCGTTCTGGTGTTTAAGAGTGCTCCTGCTACTTTTTGAAATCTTTTAGCAGAATCTTGTAAATTCATTTGTTCGCTAAGGCGATGCAGTCGATCAATTCGCTCCTTGAATTTTTCTTCTCCGTAGTTTCTCAGATATTCTTCGAGTTTCTTTTCCATTTCTTCGGCTGAAAGAGTCTTTCGATGGTCGCTGCCTCGGGCAATTTGATAATTTTCTAACCAACTTCGTTCGAGGCAAGCAAGGTAGAGTCCGGAGACAAATGGCGAATCATCGGCAAGTGGTTCAGGTCCTTCGAGCAGATGAACGACCATGCCCGGAAGAGATACTTTTTTGGTGTATTTATAAGTTAAAAAAATTTGATTGTTCTTGGGACCTGCTTCAATTGCACTGCGGTGGCTGATGACCGCCTTTGGATACAAGGCGCCAAGAATTGGGTAGAGGTTTTGGGCAACGATGTTTTCTAAGGAGTCTACTAGGTTATCTGTGTAGACATTGGCATAGACTTTTCTAAGCTGCTTGTTCTTTACGGCCTCGGAAATAGCATTGGCTAATGCCTGGTTATCCGAAGAAACCACGATACTGCCATTTAGGTGTTCTTTGATTATGGGGCGCAAATTTCTGGTCCCTATGGTTATATTTTTCCCTAATAGCGATCGTATGATTATAATTTTTGCAATTAGCCCGGCTAGCTTTTCATATTATTATGGGAATATTATAACCCCGATTCTACTTAAACTGGAAAAATTATAATCGTTTCTCCCTAAAATGAAGATCATTAAAGAAAAATTATAACCTATCGTAGGCAGGGAACTCGCAAAAATCACAGAGCTTTTTAGAAGTATGGCAGAATACATCACCTCGGAATTTGACGTTTGTGCAGCAATGTGTCTAAACGTTGGACGATCAGCTCATTTCTAACGATTTGAAATATTAGAGAAATACCCTCGTCTGAAAAGGCATTGAATTTGCAGAACTGATCATGTTGACCAGTGTTCTGCTGAGGCGGCGATGTCGAGATATTCTTTTGCTTTGTTGGTTAATTTAATGGCTTTTTCGATCCCTGCAAAAGCCATTCATGAACGTTCTACCTCAATTGAATCTGCCGTTGACGTGAGCGTTAATACTCAGATCATGATGCGTCAGTACTTACAGCAGAAAGAGGTTTTCGAAAAACAACCAATGGCCGCTGCCGCCCATATCTCAGTGCTTTCTTATAACGTTGGACTGCTCAATGAATTCTTTGCGTCAGTGCCCCAATACGAATGCCGCAGCGCCTACCTCGAAACTTTTTTTTCGGAACTCATGAGTTCTCCAAAGGCCCCCGACGTTATTCTTTTGCAGGAGCTCTGGTACGATTTGGATTTTCAACATATCGTAAACGCCGCCAAAAGTATTACGCTTGGCGACGGCAAACCTAAATACATTGTCGGCCTTGACGTAGCTCCCGAGGCACATGGACTATTGACCCTTGTCAGGCGGGATGTATTCGAACCAGTAACGGATAAAGCGACCTTCCGCAGTTATGGGGCAGAAACGATTCCCACGCTAGAAACATTCTTGGGTTATGACCGAGGGATCTTAGCATGGGAAGTTGTGCACAAAGCCATGGGTAGCCGATTGATCGTAACTAACACCCATGTTTCCCCTTACCCCTATATTTATCCTGATGATATTCAGTCCAATGATCGGATCGGGCAAATGGCCATATTGAGTGAATACCTACGGGAATATCTGGCTTACGCGGATTTTTTCGTAGTTGGCGGTGATTTCAATTCGGCTCCAGAGTTAGGCGATTTAGAAGGTGACACGTCGGAAAAGTGGTCCATGGATTACCTTCCGTATGCTGTTTTCCAAAGGCAGATGCTTGCGTATCATGGCGTGGACTCGTTTCGGGTTGCCAATCCAGGAGTGGCAGGATTTACTCAGGACAGGTTTGCCAATCCGTTGTCAAAGCAAGAATTTTCCTCCGAACCTGAACAAAGACTCGATTTCATCTGGGTGGGAGCAAAGAATAGCTCCTTGTCTTTCAAAGTCGAAAGTTCAAAATTGAAGTTTACCGAACCAGTGACTGACGCCAAAGGGCAAAGCGTTACCTGCTCTGACGACGATGATTCGCAAGGCATGACTAACTCCTCGCCCGCACCGCTGTTCATGTCAGATCACTTTGCCGTCGAGACCCAACTTCTTATTAAAAAAAATCCCTGATTCGTGGCAAAAATTCGATCGTTTCTTCATGACCAATCCACGCTCTTTCCTCGCCACATTATTTTCCCAGGCGCGGCAAGAGCCTGTTTAAAAAGGGTCAGTTTTTGATTTTATCAAGGCGACCCGAGAACCGAAGCGCAGTTTATTTGCGCATAAATGAGCATCGGAAGCGCAGGGTCAACGCAGAGAAAATCAAAAACTGACCCTTTTTAAACAGGCTCTAAGACTTTTTTGCGTCAATGATGGGTTAACCCCCTAAGGCCCAGGGTGTCATCCATGGGTTTCGCCTGGGACAATTTGTTTGGCCCGCAAAGCAAATAATTAAACTCACCAGATTTTTTCAACTGGGGACGCCCGACGATAACCTGGGCATCATCCTTGTAGCGACCGAGAATTTCGGAAAGCTCACGAGAAGCAAGCGTTAATGCCGAGCAAGAAAGCCTTGAACGATCCAAACCCAATTGATTATCGAGAAACTTGATATGCTGCGGAGGAACCCAAGCAAATTCGCTGTAGCACCAGTCGCGGCTTAGGCCCAGCATGGGACAAGGGGCCGAATGTGGGCATGGATAGAGAACTTTGCCTTCTTCCACCAGGAGATCGCGCAGCGCCATGAGGTCTCTTGTCGGAAACTGGTTGGCCGGCTCGACAAACCAGACCAAGCTTGCTGGGCGCCGCAACATCTGAACGACAAAATTGGTCAGATGCCGAGCAATCTTTGCGTTTTTGGAAACCTCGTTCCAGACATAGCCAAAACTTGTAACCACAAGCGCATCGTCGGGAAGCCTGAGTCGCGTAAGGTCAAGGTGTTGGATATCGATCCGATGAGCCTTGACCTGGTCAGCCGGAAGCAATAGCTCGCCCCCAGCCTGAAATGCCTCGGCAAATTTCTTGTTGCGGTCGTAGCCATGCACAAAAAGTCGCTCTGCGCTCACGCCCAATCCTTGAAAATAGACAAGCGTGGCCTGGGCCATAGCGCCCGATCCGCATCCAACATCAATAATATGGATTGGAAAATTGCCCTGCCCCAACCACGAATTAAACGCGTTTGTCCGTCGGGCGGTGCGATGCCAAATATTGAGAGCCCTGATCATGTTGGCCAAGTGGAATCCCAGGATATACGCTGCGGCACTGCGATTGGGATCCGTCAAATACCGGTGGAGATCCCGGCGGTTGGTCGTGAAGCTTTCCCAAAGTTCGGAAATAAGCGCGAAATTGGCCTTCGTGAGCAGATTGAGCTTTGTCTGAGTATCCGCATCCTTGGGGAGTGGCGACTTAGCGCGCGCAAACTGGAGAGCCAACTGCTGCGAGACTTCCAAAGCACGCTTTTCGAGCCCCTTTGGCAATGGCTGGAGGTTGATGGAACGCTTTTCAGTCATGGGATCCCTGTAGATTCTGTCTGGAAACGATGCTATCGTGAGTGCGTCTGCACTAGCATAGATTTTGTTGAATAGCGAGACTTGCCTTTGGAACGCTCCGCCCCACAACCACTCCATATCAATAAGCCAGATTGGCTTAAGACAAATATCCCAACTGGAGCCAATTATTTTCAGATCAAGCGCGATCTCAGAGCCAAAAATCTCTTCACGGTGTGCGAGGAGGCAAAATGTCCCAATATTTCTGAGTGTTGGGGAGCCAGGACCGCAACGTTTATGATTTTGGGTGATACCTGCACGCGCGGATGCAAGTTTTGCAATGTTAAGACCGGCAATCCTGCAGGCTGGATCGACCCAGACGAACCAGTAAAGACCGCCGATTCGGTTCGGCTCATGAATCTAAGATATGCCGTCATCACGATGGTCGATCGTGATGACCTGCCCGATTTTGGAGCTGCCCATATTGCCTCAGTCGTGGCAGAGGTTCGCCGCGTGTCGCCAGAGACCAAAATCGAATTCCTCGGCGGCGACATGGCAGGCGATAGAGAAGCACTCGCAACACTGCTCGTCGGAGCGCGCCCCGAAGTCTTCGCCCATAATATCGAGACCGTCCGCAGCTTAACACCGCGGGTTCGCGACCGACGCGCCCACTATGACCAGTCTCTTCGGGTCCTCAAGCAGGCCAAGGAGATCGCTCCGTACCGGCTTATCACCAAGAGTGCGATCATGCTCGGGCTAGGTGAGACCCTTGACGAGGTTAAAGATGCGCTGCAGGACCTGCGCGCTCATGATGTCGATATCGTAAACCTTGGCCAATACATGCGTCCCACCAAGCGCCATCTGTCGATCAAAAGATTTGCCCATCCCGATGAATTTGTTGCTTTGGGCGAATTTGCCAAAAGCATTGGGTTTAAGGGCGTTGCTTCGGGGCCCTTGGTGCGATCATCCTACAAAGCCGCAGAGTTGTATGAGCAATCGATCGGGTGAGGCTATGGCGGTCGCCGCCCCATGGTTTGAGACATGGCTTTTCCGGTTTGGCATGAGCTTCATGGTGCTCATAGGCCTGATTCCTAAAACCGCATTGACAACCTTGGCCCGGTTCTTATCCCTAGCTATCCCCTTGTTTAAAAAAGAGCACAAACGTATTCAGCAGAATGTCTTCCGTGTAATGAAACTGCCAGCACATTCGGTTTTTTCCAAAATGTTTTGCAGGCAGGTGCTACGGCATCAGCTCATGATGATGCTAGAGACCATGAAAGAACTGCTAGATCCTGGCAGCATTCATGCCGAAGGTCTTGCAGAGTACGAGGAGCACATGACTAGGGCCCTAGCGCAAGGTAAGGGCGTGCTGGTCATCACGGGGCATATCGGTAGCTGGGAACTGGTCGCTAGGTACGGCGCTGACGCCGCTCATAAGAATTTCTTTGCGCTTGCCAAGCCACCTAAGGTCAGTTGGGCACTCCCGCTGCTTACCAGACTGCGTCTGAGCGGTAAAACCAAGATTTTATGGACCGGAAGCGCCAGGATTTTGCGCGAAATGCTAGAAACGCTCCATGGCAACTATCCGCTCGGCTTTGTGATGGATCAAAAGCCCGAGACAGGTTTTTTATTTCTTCTTCAAAATCAAAAGCCCGACCAGCGCAAAGGCATCGCCGTCGATTTTCTAAAACAGCCTACAGAATTTGTAGCGGGGCCGGCTCGGATAGCTTTGAAAACAGGGTCGCCGATCCTAGGAGTCTACTGCCTAAGGCTAGGCCCTTGGCACTACCGCATCGAATGCGAACCCATTGCATGGCAAGAAGCACTTGGCCCCTCGCCAACCGAGGAGGCTATCACTGCGCTCCTGGCCCAATCGATTGAAAAGAAAATTGAAATGTATCCGGAGCAATGGGTCTGGAACTACAAGCGCTGGTAGCCAAATTCTGCACAAAAATAGCAGCTTTTTCTACCGAATCGTGATGAAAAGTGAGCTAGCTTCCGTGCATTGCCAAGGGATATCCCTCCTCACTTCATACGGAACACGTCGCATTACGTTGTTATTAGCCTTGAACATCCAGCGGGGCCTTGCCATAATCTATGACAAGTCAAATCAGGTTCGCAAATATCAGGGCATGTCGTTTGATCTGCGAGAGGACCAATGGAAAGTTCAACACAAAGAATCATCAACGCGATGAAAAAACTTCCGATGGTGCGCCTCTACGAACGCTTCATTGTTTTCTGCATTTTCGCCGTGGCAGACCCAAACCCACGCAGCCTCATCATCGGCAGCGCCTTGTCATTTGCGGGGATCGTGCTCAGAATTTGGACCCGTGGGTATCCGATAGAGGACCGGGCGACTGCCGTATTCGGGCCCTATAGGTTTGTCCGTCACCCCCATCACCTCGGCACATTTCTCATGCTGCTGGGGTTTTGTATTGCGGCGCGTTCCTTCGCCGTGACCTGTCTGATGCTTGCTGGCTGTTTAATCTTGTTTCGATTTATTTTTCGGGAGGAGAGTTTTCTGCTCGGCCGCAAAGGAGGCATACTCTACAAGGACTATCAAATGCGGGTTCCTACCATGATCCCAAATCTGATTCCGTATTCTGGACCATTGTGCAAAAATAACGCGTTTTCTTTGGGGCATTCTATGTTAAAGGGCCCTAGGAGAGAATTTGAAACGCCCGTGGTAGCAATATTTGTTTATTCACTGCTATTCGGATTGACTAAGATGACTGAAACTGGATACTGGCGGATCGCAATGAGTATCGGTGCCCTAGTTTACGGCATTTTATCTCTCGGCGTTTATCTCAAAAGACCGCGCGAAGATTGACAAGGAGTTTTATTGTGTTGAAGGTCGCAAAACCCCACTGCAGTCCATTTCCTGATTATTTTTTTCTTGAAGATTTGCTTACAGACGAGCAAAAACTCGTGCGAAACTCGGTCCGTACCTTCGTCGAGAACGAACTCGAGCCTGTTGTGCGCGACTCCTATAAGAACGAAACATTTCCAGAGCACCTAATACCCAAGATGGGTGAGCTTGGAATACTTGGTACAAACCTATCAGGATATGGCCTTCCAGGACTTGATAATATTTCCTATGGTCTTGTGATGCGCGAGTTGGAGCGCTGCGATTCGGGGTTTCGCAGTTTCGCGTCAGTGCAGGGCGCTCTCGTTATGTTTCCCATTCATGCTTATGGTAGCGAGGAGCAGAAGCAGTTCTGGTTGCCAAAACTAGGATCTGGCAAAGCCGTCGGTTGCTTTGGACTGACCGAGGCTGATGGTGGATCTGATCCCGGTGCCATGAAAACGCGCGCCGAAGACAAAGGTGATCACTGGCTGCTCAACGGCTCGAAGATGTGGATTACCAACGGCAATCTCTCGCAGGTTGCGGTGGTTTGGGCTAAGACAGCAAATGGTATTGCAGGCTTTCTGGTACCCACGGATCTTAAAGGCTTCGAAATCCGCAAAATGGAAGGAAAACTCTCGCTTCGCGCATCGATTACTTCCGAGCTTTATTTTGACAATGTTAAACTCCCCAAAAACGCGATACTGCCGGGCGTTTCCGGATTGAAAGGACCTTTGTCCTGCCTCACCCAAGCGCGCTATGGGATCGCCTGGGGCGCGCTCGGTGCCGCCGAAGCCTGTTTTGACGAGGCCGTTAACTACACCAATGACAGAGTGCTGTTTAACCGGACCTTGAGTTCATTCCAACTTATTCAAAAACGTCTTGCTGATTCTTGCACTTTGCTAACCCAGGGACAGTTGCTAGCTCATCGGCTCGGCCAACTCAAAGACGCGGGCAAGCTGCATCCGGGGCATGTAAGCATGGCCAAGCAGAACAATGTTGCGATTTCACTTCGGATCGCGCGCGAATGCCGTGATATTCTGGGCGGAAATGGCATCATGCTCGAATACAAAGCCATGAGGCACATGTGCAACCTCGAGACCGTGATCACCTACGAAGGGACCAATGATATCCATTCTCTCGTTGTGGGGGAGATGATTACGGGCAAACAGGCTTTCCGAGGCTAGGTTCCGTCTGAGAACTTGACCCGAGGCAAAGAAAATTCGGACATGACTGAGCCTCGGGAGCGCAGGGCTAGCGAAGAGAAAATCAAAAACTGACCTTTCTTAATCAGGGTCGTTCAGGCTCGCCCCGGTCTGCTCCAAGACTCTGAAAACTCTCGCAGATTAAATCGCGTTTGCTACTTATCCCAACCCACGGTTCGGAAAAATTTGCCCTGCCGCCCCTAGGCAAGACTTAACTGATGCTCCCTTTGTGTCGATAGCAACTCAAAGAGCCCTGGCGTAATTGAGTGCCTGCGGCCAAAGGGGAGTGTGATTTTTGGACCACCAGCTACGCCTCAAGCTTGACGAAGCCAACAAACTTATCTTTGTCAAGAAATATACAGAAGCGAATGCCATCATTCAGCAGATGATAAGCCAAGACGAGTATAAATCGAGTTCGCTGCTGCACCTGCGGTTGATCGAACTAAGCGTAAAGTTAGGCTGCATCAAACAGCTAGTTGAGAAGCTTCGAGCTTTGTCGCTCGAGAATCCCAAAGAACCCTCATTCCAAGTCGCTGTCGTGCTCGCGGAGCAGCATGGTGAGATTATCACCCCTTTCGATGCTGCGATACGGTTTCAGGAATTGCTTAAGCTGCACGGAGGATCTGCTGCATTGCACTATGGACTTGGTTTTAGCATGGAGGTTACTGCTAACCTCGACCGAGCCCTCTATAATTACGACCAAAGCATAAATTGTGACCCGACATTTTACCCTGGATTCTTTGGATTGAGCCAGGTGCACTATCAACGAGGCGATGATGCCAAGGGCGACTACTATTTCAAGTTATTCGAGGAAGCCGCTCCATTCAATGTCTATGGCAATTTTGAAACCCATAGGCAGCTCTCAAACGAATTTCTTGATGATGAAAAATTTGATGAAGCTGAGACAGCGATTAAAACTTTGGGAGAATGGTGGATCGATAACAAAGGAGTTTGTCCGCCCGAGATTCAAGTCTATGAGGGCTTTTCCATGGCCCGCATCGCGGAACGACGAGGCGATCCTGGAACCGCCAATGCCTTGTCGCAAAAAACCAAGAACCTTGCTTTCATGGTGTTAAACGACCTCAATGCCTCTGTCGGCGTGCTTTATTTCATTGCCAAGACCCTCGAGGAATTTTCGCAATTTGAGGTTGCGCTGCATTTCTATCAAAAAATTCTCTCGCGCGAAACAGTTGATGCGGAAATGGTACAGAGAATCGGAAGCCAATTTTTGTCGCTCGGCGAGTACGACCTATCAAAGCAGCTATTCGAAAGCGCTTACCGCCATCAACCCGACAACCCCGAAATAGGCTTCTGCCTCTTAATCGCTAAATTGAGGCTTGCCGACGTCAATGTCGAAGACTATCTCTTGGCCAAAGAGAGGATGAAACAGCTGGTGTCAAACCCGATCGACCGAGTAGAGCTCCTGTCGGTTTTGCACAATTTGCTCGCGAAATTTAACGGGGATGCAGAGGTGCACAACCACCTTGGCGATATCTACCTAAGGCTAGGCAATGTCGAACGCGCCAAAAAGCATTATAGAACCATGTTCGAAATCGATCCCCTTAGCCGAACTTCGGCGCTAAAATATGCCGGCTTTGAACTGCAGTTTGGGGATGAAGCCATGGCCATGGAAATTCTTGAACGATTCGAAGGCAAAAAAAATCTACCACTTGCCGATATCAACGAGATCAACTGGCTCAAGGCTTCAAACTTCCTTAAGCAAAAGCAGTACCAAAAATCCCGCAAGGCCCTTGCCAAACCTCTAGCTTTTGATCCATGGAACGTCTCCTACGTGGTGTTTGATATCGTCAACATGATATGCCTGGCCAGCGATGATGCGCGGCCCATCGATCCCCTGCTCGAAAAACTCATGATCGGCAACGAAGAGGACCTCAACTGGAATGCATTCGATCGTAAGACCGAGGAATGGGCTCAGGCTCATCAATACGAATTGGTCTATATGCGCGAAAAACTCCGATATCTATACTCAGACCGACGCGGCGATATCTTGATGCGGGTCGTGCAACGTGCTTGCGCTTTTGACGCGACTCGCGCCACATACGATTTTCTAAAGCTTCTCAACACCAATTTCGACGGCCCTGAGATCTATTGGGCCCTCGGTATGCTCTTCAAAGAAAACTGGCAGCTGGAAACAGCTTCCGTATGGTTCGAGCAGATCCTCAATCTTCCTAATAAGACCCGAGTCTACGAAGCAAGAGCGTTTCTGGAGTTGGCTGACTGCTACATATGGCGCGAGATTAACCTCGAAAAAGCCATCGAATACGCAAAGATTTCGCTCAATATGGGCGAAAAATCCGGGGGCCGCGCAAAAATAATTCTGGCTCACGCTCATCTACGACTAGGCCAGATCAAGCAGGCAGAGACCTATCTGCAAGACTCCGAAATTCAAAATCACACGGAGGCCACCTACCTGCGAGGACTTGTACTCTATCGCAATGGAGCCGAGGAACAGGCTAACAGCATTTGGAAACCGCTGCTCACAGTCCGCAGCGAGAATCTTAGATTCCATCACATCAAGCAGGAAATTCTCAAATACTACTTTGAGAAAGAACCATACCTGGGAATAAACTAGAGCACATCTCATAAATCCCTTGAGGAAACCGATGCTACGGTGGTCTTAGGT
>CAZOSN010000037.1:0-3663 GCA_964582405.1 uncultured Oligoflexales bacterium
GACCCAGTTTGAAGACTGGAAATGGGCCACAAGCGGCTCCAACAATAACATGAACTCCAAAGCAGGGCTGGCCAGCCCACTTTTGACTTGTCGGTTGGAACGCAGCGGGCCTCAGATGGATATTAGAGGGCATCGAATTTCCCATCAGGTCGAGGGTACGCTCTGTAAACTGCCTCGCGGAGGCTACAAATGGCGAACCAATAAGCTGAAACGGCAGTCCGGTCCCCCGTCCTTCTGAAACCTCGGTCCCCTCAAAAAGAACAGTCGCGGGGTAGACTCTGACCGAATCAAGAGTCGGAACATTGGGCGAGGTCAGAACCCAGGGCTGACCCCATTGTGCAAAATCCTGGCACGGATCCCACCCAGTCATCGCAACCACCTCAAGGTCAGCTCCGATAGATCTATTGCAATACAAGGCAAATTCCGCTGGTGTTAACCCATGACGCATCGGCACAGGAAACTCCCCGACAAAGGATCGGCAGCTCAGATCCAGAGCGCGTCCTTCAATCAACTCCCCACCGAGAGGATTAGGCCTATCAAGTATCACAACTTTCTTGCCCAAGCGCTTGGCTGCCCTAAGGCACCCCGCTATTGTGTATTTAAATGTATAAACCCTGCAACCCACGATCTGCAGGTCAACCAGAATTGAATCGACCGATTCCAGCATGGTGGCGCTTGGTTCGCGTGTTTCGGAATAGAGACTATAAATTGGCAACCCAGTCTCCGGATGCCGAGTATGCTCTGTCTCAATCATATTGTCCTGTACCACTGCATCAAAACCATGCTGGGGACTAAAGAGGGCAGTTAATCTGCTCCCGAGCAGTTCGGACAGGATTTTCCAAGATGGATTGAAAGACCGGTCGAGCGACGCATGGTTCGCCAAAAGGCCACACCGTCCCAAACCAGCCAAATATGACCGATCCTTAGCTAGATTTTCCACGCCCAATTTCACGGCTGTTGCCTCCTCATTCCCTGGCAAGGTTCGCACCCTGCCCCATTATAGTGGCACTCATTTGCTTTTGACAATTTTTGAGCGGAAAATTGCGAGTACTGAACCCCGAGACGATTTTGAGCGTTACCCGCCACGAAGCTACTGGGAACCCCGCGGCCGATTTATGATCTGGGAGACTAGACGGCATCAAGCGACGTTATTGCTCGACTTATAGCCGGGCTGACCAGCGTGGCTATCTATGAATCGCCTTAACGTCCCCTCCTCATCTGCACCTATTTGAACTATCTTGACAGCTATACCAGTGCCTGTTTCGGCAACGGCTTCGTCGCCCTCACGCACCACGCGCGCCATTTTTCCATTGAAGAAAATTGTCCGGCCTGGTTCCAGCTCGAGCCAGACTTCCATGATACTAGATTCGTTAAACGGAAATCGCCCTGGTTTGTCGAATTCCAGAAAAAATCCGCTGTGGGAAATATTGCGAGTCTGCAGCTCGTACTTTACACCGGCCCCAATGGAACACAAGACCACCCGGAGAGGTTCGTCCAGGATCAGCCTTGTCACTTTGCGGTTTTCTCTTTTCATACCAACCCTCCAACATAGTTTTCGGATTGGCAAAAGAAACCTTGAGAAAATAAAAAAACCCCATGGGGACATGGGGCATAACTATATGATTTATAATAAATTTATCTATAAAATCACGATTTCTTCTTCTTTGCCAATTCCTCATCAAAGACGCGCTTAAACTCTTCATAAGGTAATGCGCCCGATATTCTCCTGCCATTTATGAAAAACGCTGGGGTTCCAGTTACACCTACTGCCTCGCCCGACTGGTAGTTCTTTTCGATCAAAGCCAGCATTTTTTCTGGTTTTGCCACGCATTCCTTAAACTTGCCCTTATCTAGACCAATTTCGCCAGCGTAGGTCTCAAAATCAGAATCACCGAGTTTGCGCTGATTTTTAAACAATTCTTCGTACATTTCCCAGTACTTTCCCTGGGCCGCCGCGCATTTAGCCGCAACCGCAGCCGGTCGCGCTCTATTGTGGAAACCCAATGGAAAATCACGAACGACCCAACGCACCTTGCCCTTAAACTCAGTCATAAGCTGCGTAACCGAAGGCAAAACCTTTACGCAAAATGGGCACTGAAATTCTGAATATTCAATGACTGTAATCGCGCAATCAGCTCCAGTGCAACCAGTCCCTTTGGTATCCGACGCTTTAGGACCATACTTAACATGATCCGTCTCCAACAAGGGGAGGTCAAAAATAGGCTCATCTGGCTTAGGGTAAACAATGACCAGCTTTTTCCCGTGTATGGCTTCCTGAACAATATTATCCAGTGCATCGCGCATTTTCGTTGACTTTAGGTATTCAGATACCTGCTTGCGTCGCTCAGCCTCAGGCATAGCCATCAGGTTGGCATTGTCTTTGAATCGATTCAGAGTTTCATTTATTTCAACATCGGTCACGCGGGCGAATTTTTCTAGGTATTGGTCTCTCGCTGCCTCAACTGACAGTTTCTTGCTCTTCGCCTGTTCAGCCCAAAAATCGTCCAAATACGCGTCACGCGCAATCATTTCAATCAACTCGTACTTCTGCTTCTCAAGTTCATAAAACTTGCCACGATTCCCCTTGTAAACTTCGTCAACACTTACTGATTTGCCGCCTAGTTTGTAGGCCACATCTGCCGCCCATGCTTCCACCGCAAAATAACTACTCCCCAAAAAAGCCAAAGCTGCGCACCATGATTTTACAATTCTAGTTGACAAGTGATTTCTCCTGTTTCGATTAGATCATCTTTCGGCGAGCGAAAAAAAATTCAACCCCTAGCATACCCATATCAAATGAAAATAAGATTAGATCAGCCCCATGCCCCGAAAGACGTTAATTTCGCATCCACCTTTTATAACGAAATTGCTCAGGACAGGGGAGTTTTTTTTTCAGAGAACAACCTCTTACTTTAACAAAGATCTCAAATTCGCTAAAGTTATAACCAGTTGCTGGCGCGAAACTCCGTTTCGTGCCAGCAACGTGTCCCGATCGAACGAAGTGAGGATGGATCTCCCTCGGCAACGCACCGCAATTGCTGTACTGCAATTACCTGCATGACCCGCAGGAGACCCATCGTCGTTTCACTCAGGACACGTCGCTGGCAATTTCGTGCCAGCGACTCACTAGACTCAATCGTAAGGAAGAGCATGACTTCATCTAATCTCGTCTGGATTGACATGGAAATGACCGGCCTCAATCCGCAAAAAGACCTGATCCTTGAAATCGCGACAATCGTGACCGACTCCGAACTCAACATAGTCGCCATGGGCAATGACGAAGTGATTCATTGCGATTTATCGAGACTGGAGGCCATGGACGATTGGAATCGGGCGCACCACCAAAAATCAGGCCTGTGGGACCTAGCTCTCAGCTCGACGCTTTCGTTGAGCGAAGCTGAACAGCGGACGATCGCATTTATCACGCCTTACGTTAAGAAAGGCGAAAGCCCTCTTTGCGGTAACTCCATCTGGCAGGATCGTCGATTCATTGCCAATGCGATGCCTACTCTAGACGCCTATCTCCACTACCGCATCATCGACGTGAGTTCTTTTAAAGAGGTCTTTAGTCGATGGTTTCCATCCCATCCGAAATTTGCCAAGAAAGACCGGCACCGCGCCCTCGATGATCTCGACCCCGCGCTTGCGCATGCCGTCGACGAC
>CAZOSN010000037.1:3673-29863 GCA_964582405.1 uncultured Oligoflexales bacterium
ATTCGCGTTATGCAGCCAGAAAAAATTACCCCTGAAATTATCGCTGAATTAAAATACTACCGAGAGTCCTTCATCAAGGGGTAGGAAAAAATTTCCGCTGGCCGATTACTCAAAAAGTCTGCTAACATTTTCATAGGACCCTCTGCCTTAACACCATTAACGTAAGGTCCCATAAGCTAAATGCTTAGGAAGGGAGGTGATGCTGCTTTGAGTAATTATTATGAGAGTAGCATGGAGGTGATTGATTCTTAGCTCCTATGCCTGAGGGCTTGCGAGATAGGATAGATCACTTACATCACGTTCCGAGGACCCAAGCTTGTCCTCGGAATCCGCGTTGACTCCTCCCTCTGCCAATATTTGACCAGCCCTTGTCAAATTTTTATCCACATGCCAAGCAATCGTCGATATAAGACTCAATAAATTCAAATTGTTACACAGGGAACGGCTATTGCATCTCCTGAGAAGATCAGACTCAGGGGGAATAGTTGGATCAGATTTCAAGAAACATTCTAAAAAAGACGCTGACTTTTCTGTGTCTTGCTTTTATGTCCGCGAGTCCGGCCTTCGCCAGTCAACATTGGACGGTTCAAGAAACTTCGGTCGACCAAATACTCCACGACCCCAAAATAGTAAGCGCAGCAGGCAAGCCGTTGATTGTATACCGCCTAAAGAAGGGCAAAGGCGTGGGCCACCGTTTTCTGATCCAAGGTGGATTGCACGGCAACGAGCATCAAACGTCGATTTTCGTCCTATGGCTGAAGGATCGTCTCGAAGCCGACATCGGGCCGTTAGCAGAACTTCCCGAAGGTTCGGTGGTCGATTTTTTACCTTTCGCCAATCCAGATAGCTATGGGTCTAGCAGGTACAACAAAAACGCAATCAATCTTAATCGAAATTTCTCGATCCTATGGGGAATTTCTCGCGAACCAAACGGCAGTAAGCCGCATAGCGAACCTGAAACCATCGCGATCACTCACCTTATGCAGCATGAAAAATACAACGCTGCAATCGACGTGCACGGCTATGTAAACTGGGTTGTGGCACCGAGCCAGCCACAGTTTGTCCCCAACGCCAATCCACGCATGCAGGCCCTATATTGGGCCTGGACCAATCATCTTCACCAAGAAGTCGCCAAATTGCCAAACTACATCCTAAAGACTGCGGGGACATTGGGCGACGGCGGTGCATTCGAGGATTGGGCATTTTGGGCCAATGGCACACTCTCATTTTGCCTCGAACTTAGCTCTGAGATGAAGACTGCCGGCCGGCCGGCCGACTATTACAATCGGTACGAATCATTCGTGGCACAGATGTTTCAGAAAGCTCTAGCTATCGACCATCTCGAGGAAGAAGCGGTCGCGCAAAATCACGTTCCAATTCAAACCACTTCAAAAGGAATCGATGAGCTTGCGCCGAACATTCAGTTGAACACCTATAAGCCGAGCTTTTGACGATAAAAAGACGGTACTGCGTAAAATATCGACTTAACTAGATCGCGGTTAATGTACTGAAGCTCGTTCGCAAATCTGTCGAAATTTTTCCAGTGAATTTCTTCGGGATTAATCGGATCGGCACTAGCTATTGTCCAACTCCATGCACCAGTAGGATAAGTAGGGATAATACCGACAATAGGCCTGATGTGATTAAAGCCGGCCTTGACGTTGGCGCTAATCCTGCCTAACACAGCTTGATCGTACCAGGGAGACTCGGACTGACAGGCCATAATCCCCCCCGGCCGCAATACCCTAGCCACATCACGGTAAAACGACTTTGAGAAAAGGCCTTCACCTGGGCCGATAGGATCCGTTGAGTCTACCAAAAATACATCGACACTACCTTCTGGCAATTCTGTGACATATTTTATGCCATCGCCTATCACAACTTTAACCTTGGGGTGATCAAATCCTTCGGCAACTTTCGGGAAAAACTTTTTGGCTGCATCAACGACCATGGCGTCGATTTCACACAATATGATCTGCTCGACGGAGTCATACCTGAGCAGCTCGCGCACAGTACCGCCATCACCGCCACCGATCACAACGATAGTCTTGGGAGCCTTGTGATAAAGCATGGGAACATGAGCAATCATTTCATGATAAACGAACTCATCCCGATCGGAAATCATCACCAACCCGTCGATCAGCATCATCCGACCATAAGCCCTTGTCTCGACCACATCGACAGTCTGAAACTCTGATTTTCCGCGAAAAAGCACATCCTCGACGCGACACGAAAACCTAACCGCATTATTATTGGGTTCTTCAAACCAAAGATCCATGGGCCTTATCTCCGATTTCTTTCTTGCGTGCGGACATATTCCAAGAAATTGGCTTTATCATCCATGATATTCTGATAGCGACTCTGGCTCATGCGATTGCCGCCCTTGTTGTTGTTATTATTGCGGCGCAAAGGTTGATTCTGTTGCTGCCGCTGACCTCCTTGCCCTCCAAGCTTCATTTGAGCCTTTTTTTCCATGATTTCAAAGGCTCTTAAAGTCACGGATTCCGCTAAAAACTCTTGAATCAAATCCTCAGAAGAGATGCCTTCTTCTTGGGCCTGCGCTTTGATCTTCCGAAGTAGATTTGCCGAAAGTCGCAAGGTAATCTCGCTATGAGTCGCAGGCTTCACCGTTGAAGGTACCGACACCTCAGTGGCAAGAGCTGGAGCTGTCTCAGCACTAGACTCCGCGACTGAACAACCCGACTCAAGCGCCATGTCCGCAGCGGGAACTTGGCTAGAAACCTCGCGCGTGGCACCTTCTCCTGCGGAGCGCTTGGGTTTCCGATACGGTTTTTTTACATTGTCTTCACCAAGGTTTTCGCTGCGAACCATGAATTCTCCAATAAATCTTAAACAATAATTTTGCTAACTTATAGATGAAAATGTCAGATTTAATCTGATTTAAGGTCGGGTGGCACCGGGTATTAGGCCAATGTGCTTAGATACATCTGCCTTATTCTTAAGCCAGGCGTCAAGTACAAATTGCCGAAACCTCCCGTTGCAAGTGAATTTCACCACCGCTCCGGGTTTTCCACCATGTATTTCACCAAGCTGTGACGGATATGATCGTCAAATACACGGGGCTGAAGGCGCCTTTGTACCTCATGAAAAATCTTTTTACTCTTTTCGTCAAGTGACTCCATATAAAGCTGCTTAATCTTCAGGTATTTTGTCGGGTCCTCGGATCGGATTCGTTTTAATTCAAGGGTTGCTTCCTTCTTCACCGAAGGACGTACAGAGCTATCGCCCACCGAGGGGCGTTGTATTGCGGCAGGGAATGCCGGCCCAGAAGGAAGTGCTGCAACCGGCGCCCCCGGCTTGACCGGCCCTTCCCAAAGAAATCGCTTTAAACCTGAATCCGCTTGACTGGACCGCGATACCAGCGTGCCGCCCACCATCCGAACAATATGATCAACCAAATCAGATCGAGAAAGCAAGACATTCGCAAACTTTTCAAATCGCTCTGCGATGCCGCTCGGACTACGATCCTGAACCAGCGTTGCTAACTCTGTATGCAGCATCTCATCCGGCAAGGGAACCTCATGCCCGCTCTGCATCCGGATATACCACTCCACAAACAATGGACCGGCCATAAGAATCAAACCCTGATTCACTGCAAGAACTGTGGACGGCAGCTGGCCTGTCGAGGCCAGCTTCGACCACACGGTCTCTACTTCAGAAAGAACGGTAGTCACATTATTTCTACCACAGAGTATCGACACCAGATCAGGAAGTATCTGGGCAAAGTTAGAGCGCAAAAAATATCGTCCCACAAGAATTTCAAATTCGTCGATATCCGCATCAAATACCTGCGATGAAACACTTTTCCAAACGAGATCCAACCCGCTTTCCTTTGACAAAGCAAGAAAATCACCCAGATCAGGATTTTCAATAACACCATGCTCAACCAGCTTGCGTCCCAATTTGCGCAGCGCACTTAGCCTGCGTTCAAAAGAACTCATGCGAGCATCGGTAGGAAAGAACGACTCTAGACCTTGAAAGAGCCGATCGAAATTTGCCGCAAAGCTCCCGTCCAATTTTACGAGACTTTGCTCCCACTGCAGCGATTTTTCGAGACGCAAGAAAAGGATTTGCTCCCATCCCTGCAAATCCAACCAAACCGACTGATTCAGAGCAAGTGGGCGCTGCGCGCCTAGGATAGTACGGAAGCTTATTTGATTTCTAATTTGACTAACCAAATCAGAGTAAGCTTCACCATAACCGAGATAGGCCCATCGTCCGATAGGAGTTAGCGAAAATTCAAGGTGTACGGTGCCATCATGCTGCTGATGCCACAGCTCTGACTCGACCAATGCATGGACCATTCGGCGCGTACCATTAACTCCGGTCAGCAGCTTTATCCCACCAATCAATTGCAAAACTCGCTCGAAACTAAAGGACTGTACCCTTCCTCCAAGGGAATTAAATTTCTTGTGGGTACCGGATTCGATAACAACCGTTGACTTATCACTGAGAATATCACGTTGGAGTTTGGCAATTGCGACCCCAAGTCCAGACAGCTCTGTCGTGCTGCAAGCCGGACTCATTCTCGAAAGATCTGCCAACCGAAAAGGATCAAGATTGCCTGAACCAGCCGTATGGATAGCCTCGTAGGCGTGAACCCACCACGCTGGAAGGAAAAATCGCGAATGAAAACAAGAAAAATCCATCGATACCAACAGCCGTACCTGATCACCTGCATGGTAGATCTGCCCTGCATTACCCTGTGGCCAAGGAATGAGCAATACAAATTGCGAGTCATATGCTTGGGCCTTAAGAAAGTAGGGCCATCAGGTGTCGCAGGCATTTTTCGCGATCGGATACCGGCAAATAGAGCAGAACAAAGACAGATGCGTAGTTCTGACTGGTTGCCCCTGATTTTTTCTGAATATCGTAAACCTCGTAATATAAGTCGACCGTTTTGAACGCCCATCGATCAACGGCATCGACTTCCTTTCGAATTTCTCGATCTAAATCTCGCGACGAGACTAGCGGTTTACCACGCTCCCGCGCCGATTCTATCAATGCGGTCCGGAGGTTTTTAAAAAGAAGATCCTTTGCCCGTTCGTAGGCCAAAATTTCGGCCTGCCTCACCCCGAGCGGCATGTCAATCACGTATTCTTTGACTGAAACAAGGGATAAGAATTCACCTTTGACTTGGTGAAAAACATTGGGTGCGAGATCAATCCAAATCGGAGCGGTTTTCTTGCTTCTTTCAATCACGCTGCCATGAAATTTCATGGGCGATACACAGCCCGAACCGAAGTATAGAAAAACAGCACCCGACGCTACGAGCAAAAGAGTCCGCACTGCTAATCATTCCTATCATCACGGCTACGACGATTTTTTGAGGATTTCTTACCCTTTTCTTTGGTAGCCGCACTATCGAAAAGTGTCAGTTGAGCTGCCGCTCGAACGGACTTTATTTTTTTCAGCACACGGGACTTTAGTCCTGGGTTCTCGTTGATCACCAATTTTAAAATCTCGAGCTCATCATTAGTGGGGCGTTCTACATCCTTCTTGGCTTTCTTATTGTCTTTGGTATTTTTGTCTTTGTTTGCCATCATCCCCTCGCATCCATGCGCTCTGTTAATCTAGGCATCTTAGAATTATTCCAAGTTCCCGTAAAGTTTTGTGATGCGTTCGCGATCGCCAGTGCTCAAAAT
The DNA here is from genome assembly GCA_964582405.1 of uncultured Oligoflexales bacterium. Classification (GTDB taxonomy): domain Bacteria; phylum Bdellovibrionota_B; class Oligoflexia; order Oligoflexales; family Oligoflexaceae; genus CAZOSN01. The sequence continues at coordinate 9,340 of CAZOSN010000037.1, forward strand.
TCGACTATGATCGCCAAATCCAATGCCCGTGACTGGTGCCATAATCGAGTAAGGATCTTCCTCTGAATCGACATGAGACAAACCAAGCAAGTGACCCAATTCATGCAATAGCACAGTCTCTGCATCCACAATGCCTCCTGCTCTTTCGGACTCTTCGATTCTTTTCTCAGAATCCTGAAAGCTATAGATTTCACCATTGAGGACGATATCCGCACGGGTAATTTTGGACGAAATATTGGGATCGATTTCCCAAACTGTGGTTCCCAAAGTTTGGTTCGACTTGCCCGTCGTCGAAGTCCATGTGCGTTCCAAATAGACTACCGTAAACTCGTCGTTGAGGCTACCGTACAGATCGGCCGTCCTATCGATATCGATTGTACCTGCCCAGGTCAGCAACTGTGTCCCCAACGCCTCGTTCCAGGTCTCCATAGCTTTTTTAAGGCCATCTTCGGCTGATTTAGTCACGCTTGTATGCGTATAGACACCAACCTGCCCATACCATCGGCTTTCGACGAGTTTGGTCCTGCTATCGGACTGTGTATCATGTTCAACAGACGAATAGCGTTGACCTTGTACACCACATGCCCCGACAAACAATGAAATTACAGCTAATATGAGTTGTTTTTGCACGCTAGCCCCCTTTACACCACTACCGGCGAACTGCGTGCTAGTGAAGCTATCGGCTAAATTACAAAAAACTTCAAATAATCATAAATTGTATTATAATATCAGTATGTTATATATCAGATGATATGATACACAAATCCGCCGACGTAGCTATTTTGGATCTTTTGGCGGAAAATTCCCAATTCTTGCCCAGTGCTACCCGTTACCTTGAGGTTTTCAATCCGGGCTTTCTCCCATTGGAGCCGCAAAGCCCATCGCAATCTAAAAAAGAAATCGGCTCCAACCTGTGCCCTGGTGGCATAAGCATTGAAAAACGTTACAATATTATTGGCATCATAGTCTCGATAGCGCTCGGAAAAACGTTCGTACCGCACAAGCTGCCAATCCAATCCTCCAAAAAACCGAAATGCCGGGGAAAAGTTATAGATAAGTCCCAGAGAAATCCCTGGAAGGTTAAGAGTTCGATCGATCACGAGGTCTTTGGTCTTGGAATCCTCGTTAAGAATAACACCCGCCGATGAGCCAAGATAATAGCCAAATCCACCACTAATAGGTAAATGAAAGCTGTACTGGGCTGACCAAACATCCGCTGAGGTTTCGATTCTGCGATCATAGCTGTATGGCCCCTCGGGCCGAGTCAATGATCCATTGATCTGCCAAGTACCATAGGCAAAGCCAAACGCACCAAAAAAGTTGTGTCCGGTTCGGAAACCCCGAACGGACCTATCCCACTCATGCAACTCGCGCCTAAATTCATCCACTTTATTTAGGTAGTCAGAAATCCCCTCATACTCAGATTCTTCGTCCGCTTCAGCGATCGATGCCCCCACCATCAAAGACCATACCAACCCAGCATACATGAACTTCATAGTGGACTCTTCTTTCGCTACGGGCGCATCAAGACGCCACCAACCAGTGAACCACCACAGTGCAGCGCTACTTGCATCTAACAGGCACGCTACACCCCAATTACGGTTGACGTTGCACTGCAGCCAAATTCATTATAAACCAAACACGCAAAAGACAAAGTAATAGGACAGATTCATGCAACTTTCAGAGCTTTCAATTTTGACAACTGAGCACCAGGTTCCAATCTTAATCGCTATCGCGACGTTTATAGTGCTAGCGTTAGGCCTATATATTTTTTTTAAAAGATCGACACCACAAGACCTCGATGCCTCAGACCCCGGGGTAGTCAGGCATCCACACAAACCAAGCGGACATGACGTACCAGTAGTCAAAGAGTCTGTTCCCGAAATCTCCACCCAGCCAAAACCAACCGCTGTATCTGCCGCCCCAGAACCAGAAATGGAATGGCTTGCCCGCTTGCGTTCAGGCTTAAAGCGCACCAGAGAGCATTTCGCCCATAATATTGCAAAGATTTTTACTGGCAGCCAGCTCAATGAGGATCTACTTGAGGAGTTGCATGAGTTGCTTTACCGCGCCGACGTCGGCGCAACGACCGCGACTCATCTAACAGAGACCGTCAAACGCCAATTTGGAGCTCAAAGCACCCCCGATTGGGAATCAGTCCGTACCTGCCTACAGACGGCAATAGTCGATATTTTTGCTGAAATTGATCATGACGCATCCCGCCACAGAGATGGCTTACGTGTCATCCTTGTAATCGGGGTTAATGGCGTAGGCAAGACTACCAGCATCGGCAAACTTGCAGCAGATTTCCAGGCACAGGGCAAAAAAGTAATGCTGTGCGCCGCAGACACGTTTAGGGCTGCCGCTATCGACCAGCTCAAAGTCTGGGGCGAAAGACTAAATGTCCCGGTGATTCATCAGCAGGCAGGAGCGGATCCGGCTGCGGTCGCCTACGATGCCGTCAAAGCCGCGTCGGCTCGGGGCATGGATGTCCTGCTTATCGATACGGCAGGCCGGCTGCACAACAAAAAAGAACTCATGGGCGAACTCGAAAAAATCAAACGAGTTATCGGCCGCGACCTCCCTGACGCCCCTCATGATACCTGGCTTGTTATCGATGCAACAACGGGTCAAAACGCCTTTCAGCAAATCCGTGCCTTCAAAGAGCTTATTCAGGTCTCTGGCCTCATTGTGACTAAACTAGACGGTACGGCGAAGGGCGGCATTATTATCGGGGCAACCCAAGAATTTAGGCTGCCCATCAAATACGTCGGCGTCGGAGAAAAAGCTTCGGATCTCAAGCCATTTAATCCGCGTGAATTCGCCGAATCGGTACTTTAAGATTCTCGACCGCTACGCTGGTAAGACCATCCGAATACCGGGTCGCATCTTTCGTGCTGATTAGCGAGAACCGATAACTTTTTAAATAAGCTCTGAAAAACTCATCAAGTAAGCAAAGTTACAAATCCGAAAGATCAAACTCCTGCTCAGTCAAAACTGGAGTAACTCTATCACTAAGGTCAATAAGACAGGAAGCAAGATGTTCCATGGCATTCGGACTTCCATGATTTAGAAAAACCCATTTCGGGCGAACACCTGATGCCTTAAACCAGTCCAGAACATCTTCATAATCCGCATGCGCTGATAACGAGTCGATCGAGCTAATCTCGGCCTCTATCGAAACCTCTTTGTGATGAATTCGAAGTGAATGGATGTTGCCTGCATTTTCCTGCAAATAGCGCCCCTTGGTACCTTCAGCTTGATAGCCCGTAAATAGAACGGTATTACGCTCATCAGGTAAGCGCGCCTTCAGGTGATGCAGAATACGCCCTCCACTAAGCATTCCCGCAGCCGATATCACAATGAATGGACCATCTCGCATGCAGGCAAGCATCGATTCATCTGGGGTTCGAGTTATCTCGACGCGATGAGGTGGAAATTCGCGGGATTTCCTAGAAAAAGAATAGCCTAGGTTCTGATCCTCAGTATGCTTGAGGAATATATCGGTAGCTGCCGCAGCCATCGGACTATCCAAAATAACAGGAACCGTGGGAATAAGACTGGCATCCTCAAGCTGACGCAAAAGATGCAACAACTCCTGCGCTCGCCCAACCGCAAACGCCGGTATCACTAAAACACCTTTACGCGACAGAGTGCGATTGACAACAGCAGCAAGTTCGAGAAGGACATTGTTTCTGCTGTGTAGGCGGTTTCCATAGGTAGACTCCAAAATCAAGACATCCGATTCAGGCAAATCCACGGGGCCCCGCATGATATGAGACCTATGGTGACCAAGATCGCCAGAAAAAGTGATGAATTTGGTCCGCTCTCCGTTAGAAATAGCAAATTGAATCAGACTGGCTCCAATGATATGCCCTGCTCGCAAAAATCGAAAACTTAAACCATTGCCAAGTTCTTGCCAGGCATTTCGTGGTCGAGGAGAAAGCAGCTTGAGAGCACCTTCCGCATCATCGATCGTAAACAGTGGTTCGGCCGGATCATGCCGCGAATAGCGAGTTTTGTTGGCATAATTGGCTGTTTCTTCTTCTAAATGCGCCGCATCCAGAAGCAACAACCCGCAAAGTTCGGCCGTACCCTCAGAACAAAGGATCTTTCTTTTATAACCCTCGCGATAGAGTCGCGGTAAATACCCTGAATGGTCTAGATGAGCATGAGTAAGAATCACCGCATCTATTCCATCCACATCAATGGGCAGCGGACGCCAATTGCGCTCACGCACCGCTTTATCACCCTGAAATAAGCCGCAATCAATAAGGTAGCGCTTGTCATCCACGCTGAGGACAGTACGGCTGCCGGTTACTTGACCAGCAGCACCTAAAAATTGAAGGCTTATTTTCCGTTTGTGAATAGCATGAGCCATGGCAAATCCTTAGTTTAGCGAGGGACTGAACCATAGAAGTCTAGCGAATACTGAAGATGAAGACAAGGATGGTGGGGACGAGAGAACTCGAATCTCTGACCTCAACGATGTCAACGTTGCGCTCTAACCAACTGAGCTACGCCCCCAAGGAAAGTAACGAGGTTTTACTGCCAGAGACCTCCAAAGTCAACCCTTCATCAGGATATACCAGTGATTTTTTGAATCGCTGATTTAGGTGCTTCCTCGTACCTCGCAAAACTCATCGTGTACGAAGCTCGACCCTGCGAAATGGATCTCAGCTTAGTGGAATAACCAAACATTTCCGATAGTGGGGCCTCGGCTTTAACGACCTGAACATGGCCTCTAGCATTGATCCCGCTTATCTTTGCTCGCCTCGAATTGAGATCACCAATAACGTTTGAGACATAGTCATCGGGCGCCAAAACCTCTAGCTCCATATGAGGTTCAAGCAAGGTCGGAGCACCTTCTCTCATCGCATCACGCAGGCACAGCGATGCCGCAATCCGAAATGCATTGGGTTCGGGCATTTCGGGATTAAATACACCATCCAGCAATTCAACTTTTACACCAACGATCGAAAAGCCCGCGAGTGGTCCCGCTAAAATTCCATCTTCGATGCCTTTGCGTACCATCGATACGTATCGCTCTGGCAATTTCTCCTTGGAAGCTTCATTGACAAACTCAAAACTATTCGAATCAGGAAGAGGCGAAACCTTGAGAAGAATCTCGGCAAAAAGCTTCACCTTGTCGGTCTCACGACTAAAGGTTTGCCGTTTTCGAACAGATTTTGTCAATGTTTCCCTATAGGATACCTGAGGAGCCCCGACATTGGCCTGAACATTAAACTCCCGCAGCAGCCTATCTACGATGATTTCTAAATGGAGTTCCCCCATTCCCGATATCAGTGTCTGCCCCGTATCGTTGTTGATGCGCACTCGGAATGTAGGATCCTCGCGCTCCAGTCGTTCGAGTGACTTGATCAATTTATCGGCATCCGATGCGCTCTTGGGCTCGATAGCAATCGATATCACCGGTTCTGCTAGCTCAAGAGACTCTAAAAGAATGGGTGCCGACTGCTCGCACAATGTATCGCCGGTGATGCAATCTTTAAGCCCTGCAACGGCACCGATATGCCCCGCCTCTATCGATTCCATCTCATGGCGCTGGTTGGCTTCCATCATCAGGATTTTTGCAATGCGCTCGCGTTTGCCAGTGCGAGGGTTAAGAACAACCTGACCAACTTTAAGGACACCGCTATAGACTCGCGTATAGATAATCTGACCAACGAAAGGATCCGTCGCTACTTTAAATGCCAGCATACACAGCGGCTCAGTATTCAGCCTCTTCCGCGTGATCTCCTTCGCCTCATTCTGAAGATCCATTCCAACTAAAAGACCAAGATCAAGGGGCGAAGGCAAGTAATCCACAGCAGCATCAAGCAAAGGCTGAACACCTTTATTCTTGAAAGCACTACCGCAAAACACAGGAACAATCTTTCGTTCTATGGTTGCAAGCCTCGCCACCCGTTTAAGATCAGCTTCGCTTATACCAACCCCTGACAGGTAGGCATCCATAAGAGATTCATCATGTTCCGCGACCGCACTTACCAGTACCTCTCGAGCTAGATCTGCCGCTTCGCGCATCTCAGAAGATATTTCAGAAACTGATAACTTGTTATCTTTGTCATCACCAGACCAGGAAACTTCTTTCATGGCAATTAGATCGACAATGCCACAAAAAGCCTCCTCACTGCCAACAGGTAACTGAAAAGGCACGGGATTAGCTCCCAGCTTATCTCGCATCGACTGCACCGACGCATCGAAGTCGGCACCAACTCTATCCATCTTATTGATAAAAGCGATGCGCGCCACCCGGTATTTATCAGCTTGACGCCAAACGGTTTCCGACTGCGGCTCAACCCCGGAAACTCCGTCAAAAACCGCAACGGCGCCATCGAGAACACGAAGCGACCTTTCAACCTCGATCGTAAAATCGACATGACCAGGGGTATCAATAATGTTGATCGTATGATTTTTCCACGAGCAAGTGATCGCGGCCGAAGTAATCGTGATACCTCGTTCCTGCTCCTGAACCATCCAATCCATGGTGGCGTTGCCATCATGAACTTCGCCGATCTTATGAATCTTACCGGTGTAGTACAGGATACGCTCAGTCGTGGTGGTCTTACCGGCATCAATGTGAGCCATGATGCCGATATTCCGCACGCTATTGGGATCTATAAGCTTCGCCATACACCAAGGCCGCTCTCAGAGCCTGTTCAAAAAGCATCACAAATGCCAGAGGTCATACCAAGGCCATTGTGATTACCAGCGATAGTGAGCAAAGGCCTTATTGGCTTCAGCCATCTTATGGACGTCTTCACGCCTTTTGATGGTCGCACCGCGCTTGTTCGCAGCATCCAAAAGTTCAGCAGCCAAACGCTCAGCCATACCTCGACCGGCACGTTTGCGAGAAAACTCAATAAGCCACCGAATAGCTAAGGCTTGGCGACGGTCAGCCCGAACTTCGACAGGAACCTGATAGTTCGAACCACCAACGCGACGGGATTTAACTTCAAGCAAAGGGCGAGAGTTTTCGAGTGCATGCTGGAATACTTCGATCCCGTTCTGACCTTGCGCATCGATAATTTTCATCGCACCGTAAAATGCCTTTTCTGCGGCCGGTTTCTTCCCATGCTTCATCATACAATTGACGAACTTGGTGACAACCTCTTGCTTATACACCGGATCAGGTAATACCAATCGTTTGTGTGCCGCTCTACGTCTTGCCATAATAACTCTCCTTAAATACGCTTCTGCTCTCTGATCCACCAAAGAACAACTTCACCGAATGGCTTCGATTACTGCGTTATCAACAAATATTCCAAAAATTAGGACTTAGATTTTTTCGCACCATACTTACTGCGCGATTGCTTGCGTCCATTGACTCCCGAGGTATCCAACGAACCCCGAACGACGTGATAACGCACACCTGGTAAATCCTTTACCTTGCCTCCGCGAATGAGAACCACACTATGCTCTTGCAAATTGTGACCTTCACCACCGATATAGGATGTCACTTCAACACCATTGGTAAGACGAACTCTGCAAACTTTACGCAATGCAGAGTTTGGCTTCTTAGGCGTTGTCGTATAAACCCTAAGGCAAACACCGCGCTTTTGCGGCGCACTTTTTAAAGCTGGAGACTTGGTTCTCCTCTTTTGGACAACGCGTCCTTCTTTTATCAACTGACTGATCGTTGGCATTATTCAAAACCCTTCTTTATGCTATCTGCGGCGTTATCACTTAACAGTGTTGCCACCTTAAAGCAACCTAATTCCGCCGCCCCTCGTTAAACCCCGTCTACTGCGCCGCCGAAACATTCGCATGATCGGTGACCACACTGCTCGTCGAGTCGCGTCTAGATGGCGCAGATTCGAGAATTCTATAATCTTTGCAGCCAGTTCCAGCAGGGATCAAGCGACCCATGATCACGTTTTCCTTCAGCCCACGCAGATGGTCAACCTTGCAATTAACAGCAGCTTCCGTCAAAACCTTCGTCGTCTCTTGAAACGATGCTGCAGAAATAAAGCTGTCGGTCGATAATGAAGCCTTGGTGATACCTAAAAGAACATGTTCCCAAGTTGCTTCAGCTCCACCCTGTGCTCGAACCCGTTCGTTCTCCTCAGAAAGCAACGATCTCTCGACCTGCTGTCCAGGTAAAAACCTCGTATCACCGGGGGACATGACCTTGACCCTGCGCGTCATCTGGCGCACAATTACTTCGATATGCTTATCGTTGATCTTTACGCCTTGTAAGCGATAAACTTCCTGGATTTCTATAACAAGATACCGGGCAAGTTCTGTTTCACCTTTAATCGTCAAGATGTCATGTGGGCTAGGCGATCCATCCACAATGGCTTCGCCTTTTCGGATGTAATCGCCTTCGCTAATGACGATGTGACGTCCTTTTGGGATCAAAATATCGACCTTTTCACCATCTTCACAATGAATGATTACTTTTCGCTTCCCTTTGGTATCAGCACCAAACTGAACCGTACCATCCACGGGCGCCATGATCATAGGATCTTTGGGTTTACGTGCTTCAAACAATTCCGCTACGCGAGGCAAGCCACCGGTGATGTCCTTGGTCTTAGCAACCTCACGCGGAATCTTTGCAAGGGTATCACCTGGCCTAATTTCGGCTCCGTTATCAACGAAAATTGTAGCGCCAGTTGGCAAGGAATAAACAGCTTCTTTTCCATTGGGGCGCTTAACCGTGTTTCCATGAGCATCGACCAACTTGATAGCAGGCTTCATATCAGAACCGCGCGTTTCTACAACAACCCGGCGAGCCAAGAAGGTGGTTTCATCGACTTTTTCTTCGAGTGACTTGCCCTCTTCTAGATCCACATATTGAACGCGACCAGCCATCTCAGCAATAATCGTGTTAGCAAACGGATCCCACTCGGTAAGCGGCGTACCTGCCTCAATTTTTTGGCCTTCCTTGACCAAAAGCAGGGCACCGTAGTTCACCGGATAGCGATCGACTATATTCCCGTCAACACCTTCAATATTGATCTCGCTATTGCGGCTAAGTACAACAACCCGACCTTCGCGGTTTTCAACCATCTTCATCCGCTCGAATCGCACTGTTCCTGAGAAATGCGACTCCAGAGTGTTCTTTTCGATCTTGTGAGTTACAGCACCACCAAAGTGGAATGTACGCATGGTAAGCTGCGTCCCTGGCTCACCAATTGACTGAGCAGCAATAACTCCGATAGCCTCACCCACGTTGATAAGGTGCCCTGTAGCCAAATCGCGACCATAACAAAGTGCGCACAAACCCCGCTTTGCTTTACACGTCAATACAGTACGGATATGCACAACTTCGACGCCATGCTGATCGATCCTCTGGGCGTCCGCTTCACCAACGATGTCTCCAGCACCCGCCAAAACCTTACCTGATGCCTTGTCTATGATGTCCTCAACCAAAACCCTGCCCAGAACGCGGTCACCGACAGTTTGCTTCACCTCCGAACCTTCACGCAAAGCAACCATCATGATACCGGCCGGGGTACCACAATCGTATTCCTGCACAACAGCGTCCTGCGCCACATCAACCAAACGACGTGTGAGATAACCCGAGCTTGCAGTCTTCAACGCCGTGTCCGCCAAACCTTTGCGTGCACCATGGGTCGAAGTAAAATATTCAAGTACCGAAAGACCTTCACGGAAATTCGCAGTAATTGGGGTCTCGATAATCTCACCCGAAGGTTTGGCCATAAGCCCCCTCATACCCGCGAGCTGCCTGATTTGCTGCGCCGAACCCCTAGCACCAGAATCGGCCATCATGAAGATCGAGTTGGAACTATCAACTTCCCGAGCGACCCCTTTAAAGTCCTTTTTAGTGGTTTTTGCGATATTTTTAAACATCTCCTCAGCAATCAATTCGGTGCTTTTCGCCCAAATATCGATAACCTTGTTATAGCGCTCACCCTCAGTCAACAGACCTTCCGAGTACTGTTCCTTAATTTTTTTCACTTCATCGTAAGACTTATCCAAGATAGCTTTCTTACCATCTGGAATGACCATATCGCCAATCGAAATAGATATGCCAGCCTTGGTCGAATACCGATAACCCGTGGCCCTCAAAGCATCAGCCAAAAGCACGGTTCGCTTCGGACCACAAACGCGGAACGTCTCATCAACCAGCTTTGCGAGTTCTTTCTTGCCCATAGCACGGTTGATCATCGAGAATGGCAACTCGTCTGGCAAATTCTCGGAAAGCAAAGCACGGCCAACTGTCGTGTTATGCTTGATTCCCTTTAACCTAACGACAATAGGTGACTGCAAACCCACAGCACCGTGGTCGTAAGCAACACGAACCTCCTCAATCGAACCAAAACTTTTTCCACCACCGATACCCGAAATATCTTCCTTGGTCATATAGTATATGCCTAGGACAATATCCTGGGTAGGGACAATCACCGGACTTCCCGACGCTGGACTCAAAATGTTATTGGTCGACATCATCAAGACGCGTGCTTCCATCTGCGCTTCTACTGAAAGCGGCACATGAACTGCCATCTGGTCACCGTCAAAATCCGCGTTGAACGCAAAACAAACCAAAGGGTGCAACTGAATTGCCTTACCTTCAATCAATACTGGCTCAAACGCCTGAATTCCAAGCCTGTGCAAAGTTGGTGCACGGTTAAGCAGAATCGGATGTTCCTTAGTAACTTCCTCTAGGATATCCCAAACTTCAGGTCGCTCTTTCTCAACTAGCTTTTTCGCGCTTTTGATCGTTGATACGATTCCATGCTCTTCAAGCTTGTTGTAAATGAACGGCTTAAACAATTCGATTGCCATCTTCTTTGGCAAACCGCACTGATGCAATTTCAAATTAGGCCCGACGACAATCACTGAACGACCAGAGTAATCGACCCTTTTTCCAAGCAAATTCTGACGGAAACGGCCCTGCTTACCTTTTAGCATGTCCGAAAGCGACCGAAGCGCTCGCTTATTCGGACCCGTAAAAACCTTACCGCGTCGCCCATTATCAAAGAGAGCATCGACGGCTTCCTGCAGCATGCGCTTTTCATTGCGGATGATGATTTCGGGAGCATTGAGCTCGATAAGGCGAAGCAATCGGTTATTTCTATTGATCACACGCCGGTAGAGGTCATTCAGATCAGACGTGGCAAAACGTCCTCCATCAAGAGGAACCAAAGGACGAAGGTCGGGAGGCAACACAGGGATAACTGTGAGCATCATCCAAGATGGTTTGGCGTCAGAGTTCTGAAACGCATCAACGATTTTTAGTCGCTTCTGAAGCTTCTTCTGAACAGCAGACGATGTCGTCTCCAACAAATCTCTACGCAAGGAATCCGACAAGTCGTCAATGCGCAGACTGTTCAACAGTTCGAGAATAGCCTCCGCGCCGACACCAACTCGGAACGCATTATTGCCGCACTCCTGGATTTTCGCGTCGTATTCCTCTTCGCTGATAACCTGACCCACAGATAAGCCAGTATCCTCTTCTTTTCCAGCATCCAAAATTACATAGGATTCACTGTAGAGAATTCGTTCAACATCCTTAAGAGGAATATCGAGAATATGCCCTATTCGGGATGGCAGCGATTTCAAGAACCAAATATGCGCGACAGGAGTTGCAAGGTTGATATGACCCAGACGCTCCCGTCGAACCTTGGAATGGATAACTTCCACACCGCACTTATCACAGACAATGCCGCGGTGCTTCATTCGCTTATATTTACCGCAAATGCATTCAAAATCTCGAACAGGTCCAAAGATTTTCGCGCAAAATAAGCCATCTCTTTCAGGCTTGAAGGTACGATAATTGATCGTTTCGGGTTTTTTAACCTCACCAAACGACCAGCTACGAATCTTTTCTGGAGAGGCTAAAGAAATCTTGATGGCACTGAAACTCAGCGGATCTGTTGGCTTATCAAAAAAATTCAATAATTCGTTCAACTTACACCTCGTTATACGATGATGAGGTTTTGGCCCTCAAAATTTTACTAAGCTAAACTTCCGCTCTGCTCGTCGTCGCCACGAATCAAATTAACGTCGAGGCCCAAGCTTTGGAGCTCCTTGATCAAGACGTTAAAGCTCTCTGGCAGGCCAGGCATCATATGATTCTGACCCTTAACAATCGACTCATACATCCGAGTTCGGCCGAGCACATCGTCCGATTTCACGGTCAAAAACTCCTGCAGAGTATTGGCTGCTCCGTAAGCCTCCATTGCCCAAACTTCCATCTCCCCAAGACGTTGACCACCAAACTGAGCCTTACCACCCAGCGGCTGCTGAGTGACCAAGGAATAGGGACCTATCGATCGAGCATGAATTTTTTCATCCACCAAGTGATGTAGTTTGAGTACATACATCACGCCAACAGTTACCTTATTGTCAAACTTATTACCGGTTCGACCATCAAAAAGGGTCGTCTGTCCTGAACGATCCAGATCCGCGATCTCCAAACAATCGCGAATCTGATCTTCGCTCGCGCCGTCAAATACCGGATTCGCAAGTTGGACACCGTCACGGAATTTCCTAACAAACTCTTTCAACGTATCGTCGCTAGCTGTCTTCACAAATTCGCGCACATCCTGGTCTTCGTGCCAAACCTTTAGGATATAATTTTCAAGACTTTGGCGATTATACTGAACCTCCATCATCTCGTTTAGCTTGCGACCGATACCTTTAGCAGCCCAACCTAGGTGAACCTCCAAAACCTGACCAACGTTCATACGCGACGGAACACCCAAGGGGTTTAAGACGATATCAACGGGACGGCCATCAGCAAGAAAAGGCATGTCCTCTTCTGGCAAAATTCTTGATACGACACCCTTGTTACCATGACGACCGGCCATCTTATCGCCAACCTGCAGCTTGCGCTTAATAGCAACATAGACCTTCACCATCTTGATGACACCCGGAGGCAGTTCGTCGCCCTTACGAATCTTCTTAATCTGCTCATCGGCCATAAAGCGGATCAAACTGATCTTTTCGCGAAGATTTTCTACAACCTTGCTGATCAATCGAGTCTTCTCTGCATCACGAACTGCAACATGTTCCCAGAACACATGATCCAAATTGGTTAAAAGTTCGAGCCCAACAGCAGCACCAGCTCGCGCCAGCACCTCGCCATTCTGGCTCTTGATATCTGCAACCAAACCGTCACCCTGCGCGATCGTCACAAGCTTCCCAGCAGCAGATTCTTTGATAATCGAAATGCGGTCAGAAACGTCTTTCTTAAGTTTATTTATTTCCTGCTCTTCAATCAGGACAGAACGGGTATCCTTAATCGCACCTTCCCTGGAATAAATCTTAGCCCCAATCACAGTACCTACAACACCCGGAGGTACACGCAATGAGGTGTCGCGAACATCACCCGCCTTTTCACCGAAAATCGCCCTAAGCAATTTTTCTTCTGGCGTTAATTGTGTCTCGCCCTTAGGGGTAATCTTACCGACGAGAAGATCGTTTGGCTTCACTTCCGCCCCTACACGGATAATTCCCGCTTCATCCAAATTAGCGAGCGCATCCTCACCAACGTTGGGAATATCACCGGTGATTTCCTCCTGCCCCAATTTGGTGTCCCGAGAGATACATTCAAACTCTTGAATATGAATACTAGTATAAAGGTCCTCTTTTACAACCCGCTCAGAAATCAAAATAGAATCTTCGAAGTTGTATCCAGACCAAGGCATAAACGCGACGGTAACATTCTGACCTAAAGCTAACTCGCCCATCTCGGTCGCAAAACCATCACCGATAATATCGCCAGCCTTAACTTTTTCTCCAACACGGACGATAGGCTTCTGGTTGATGCAGGTATCGACATTGGATCTCTTGTATTTTTCCAATTTATAGATATCGACTTCGGCCCCTACATCAGTAATATCTTTTCCTTTATCCTCCGTTTTGACCACAATACGCTCGGCATCAACCGAAACAACAACCCCATCACGACGGGCTACGACCGTTGCACCAGAATCTCTAGCTACAATTTTCTCCATACCCGTACCAACCAATGGAGCAGCCGTCTTCAACAGAGGTACGGCTTGTCGCTGCATGTTCGATCCCATGAGTGCGCGGTTCGCATCGTCATTCTGAAGAAAAGGTATCAATGAGGCAGCTACAGACACCAACTGCGACGAGGATACGTCCATAAGATCAGCTTCGTCAGTCCGCACGATTTCAGTCTCGCCGGACCGACGCGCCGATATCAAGGAATCCGGTTCGCCAAGTTTTGCAGCCTGAGCAATCACATGACCATCATGCTCCTCTGCGGCAGAGTAGTAGCGAACTTCATCGCGCCTATCTCCAGCAATTTGCTTGTAGGGGGTTTCAATAAATCCAAACTTATTAACCTTCGCAAAACTTGCCAACGAAGAAATCAATCCAATGTTCGGACCTTCGGGCGTTTCAATCGGACAAATCCGTCCATAGTGAGTTGGATGAACGTCGCGAACTTCGAACCCCGCACGTTCTCGACTCAAACCACCCGGACCGAGCGCCGATAACCTACGCTTGTGAGTGACCTCGGATAGAGGATTCGTTTGGTCCATGAATTGACTAAGCTGAGAACTTCCGAAAAACTCTTTTACCACGGCTGAAGCCGGCTTATTATTAATGAAATCCGCCGGCAAAAAAGTCTCTACATCACCCAGCTGAAGGCGCTCTCGGATCGCCCTTTCTATACGCAACAAGCCAATCCGGTATTGATTCTCCAACAATTCACCAACGGCGCGGACGCGTCGATTGCCGAGGTTATCGATATCATCAATCTGGCCCCGATCATTTTTAAGACCGATCAAATACTCAACGGCCCTAAGGATGTCTTCCTTGGTAAGAGTTCGAGTCTCTACTGGCAAAGTTAGCCCAAGCTTTTCATTGAGTTTCATCCGTCCGACAGCACTGAGATCATACCGGTCCGGATTAAAAAATAAATTGTCGAACAAAATAGTCGCCGGCTCCAGCGTCGGTGGATCACCTGGTCGCATTCGCTTATAAATTTCTAAAATTGCCTCGTCTTTCGTCTCGACTTTATCCGAAACTAACGTATTTCGAAACGAAGCATCCGAGTTGACGCCGTCAATGAACAAAATCGAAAACTCACCGTCGCGCTTTTTTAAAACCTCGATGATACTTGCATCGATTTCCTGATTAACATCAACCAAGACATCACCGTTATCATCGCTAACGAGTTCTGCCGATATCTTACCAAGCAATTCATCTGCATCGAGCGTTACATACTCGAGCTTCGCCTTTTCCATTTGACGAATTGAACCAGCCGAAATCCTCCGGCCTCTCTTAACAATCGCCTTACCAGTCTCAGGATCAATATAGTCCCGAAGCGCCCTCTGACCACGTAGCAACTCAAAATCGAGTTTCTTCTCGAGCACGCCAGCGCGACATCGTATGATTTCCCGGCTATAAAACCGATCCAAAAGCTCCTGCACGCTATAACCAAGGGCTTTTAAGAGAATAGTTGCATGCATCTTGCGCCGGCGGTCAATACGCACATACAAAATATCCTTGGCATCAAACTCAAAATCCAACCAACTTCCGCGATAAGGAATAATGCGAGCAGTATAAAGCAATTTTCCTGTCGAGCTATTCTTTCCCTTATCGTGATCGAAAAATACACCAGACGATCGATGTAATTGAGATACAACAACTCGTTCCGTACCATTGATAATAAAGGTACCATCATCGGTCATCAGGGGGATTTCGCCAAAATAAACTTCCTGCTCCTTGACATCGCGAATACTTTTAACATTAGTATCTTTATCGATATCCCAAACAACTAAGCGGATCACAACCTTCAAAGGAGCCGCAAAACTCATCCCCCTTTGACGACACTCATCTACAGAATATTTGGGTTCCTCAAAAGAATAGCTAACGAACTCAACGGACGCCGTATCGGTAAAATCCGAGATCGGAAATACGGAATTAAAAACAGCCTGAATCCCGACCGCTTCTCGATCCTGCGGATTCACACCTTCCTGAAGGAAAAGGCCATAGCTATGCTTTTGCAACTCTATAAGATACGGGATCTCAATAGAATCTTTATGTCTCAAGAATTTTTTGCGAGGTCGAGCGAAACTAGAAGCTAGGGAGCTCATGCGGGACTCCTGTGGAGTGAATTCAGGTTGATAGTCGCCTGATCACCGGAAAGGGCAATCGTCGAATACGAAATATCGAAAGAAAATACTACGTTCGAGCCATATAGCATACAGCCAAAACGTGTAAATAACAAAGCACAAATAACTCTAGACCATCTTACGATGGCCTGGAGTTTATCTTCTCGTTTGAAATCTTAGCGAAGCTCAACCTTGGCACCGGCTTTCTCAAGAATGTCCTTGATCTTGGCCGCTTCTTCCTTAGGCACATCGGCTTTAACTTCCTTTGGACAACCTTCTACAAGGTCTTTAGCCTCTTTCAGGCCAAGTCCGGTGATGCCGCGGATTTCTTTGATCACATTAATCTTCTTGTCGCCATGGTCCGTTAAGACTACCGTGAAAGAATCCTTTTCTTCTGCCGGAGCAGCACCACCCGCCGCAGCAACCGGTCCACCCATCATAACTGGAGCAGCTGCACTAACTCCGAACTTTTCTTCCAACTCTTTTACAAGAGCAGCGGCTTCAAGAAGCGTGAGGTTCTCGAGGTACGCTACTACTTGTTCTTTACTTACACCTGACATTTAATCTTCCTCCCGAATCATTAGCTTTCCTACTGCAACGCACCAGGAAAATTTTGAACTATTGTTTTTTCTCTTTAATGGCGTTCAGAACTTGCACAAGCTGCCTTGATACGCCATTTAGCACCCCTAACAAGCCTCTATGAGGCGCAACGATCGAACCCACGATCTGCGCTAGCAGCACTTCCTTGCTTGGTAGATCCGAAATAACCTTCAGATCCGAAGGACTCATGCTCGCGCTATCAATGAAACCCGCAGTGATCTTGAAATTTGGATGATCCTTCTCGAACTCCAGCGCAGTCTTAGTAACCTGTGCCGAATCACCCTGCGAGTAAATAACTCCCAGCGGACCCTTAAATTTACCGAGCAGATCTTTGTATTGACCTACTTCACCCTCGATCGCTTTTTTAACCAGTCTGTTTTTGCATACCTGGAAAGATGCATTGTGCTTTTTCAAGGCCACGCGCAGCGCTGTTACCTCTTCGACCGTAAGACCTCGGTATTCCGCCAAGATCAATGCGTTAGCTGCATCTAGCCGTTCGCCCACAACTTTTCGATATTCATTTTTTTCATTGCGATTCACGCGCCGACTCCTACAGTTTAAATGGCTCGGGGCTGACTTTTACCCCGGGACCCATTGTCGATGAAACTGTGATTTTTTTAAGATAAGTCCCTTTTGCTGTGGCAGGCTTAGCCTTGAGCAAGGCGTCCACAACAGCTTTAACATTGTCGGCCAAATGCTCCGGACTAAACTTTACTCGACCAACCGAGGTATGAACTATACCAGCTTTATCGCAACGAAATTCCGCTCGACCTGATCGCAATTCTTTAACCGTATTGGCGAGATCAAAGGTTACAGTACCCAATTTCGGATTGGGCATCAAACCACGCGGACCTAGCACCTTACCGAGTCGACCGACGACACCCATCATATCTGGAGTAGCTACAACCTGATCAAAGTCCAACCAGCCTTCCAGGATCCTTTTAGCCAGGTCGTCTCCACCAACAGCTTCAACACCAAAACCCTGGGCCTCAGTGGCTTTTTCGCCCTTCGCAAAAACGATAATTCTAACTGATTTTCCCAACCCATGAGGCAACAATATAGCGCCACGGATATTCTGATCTGCATGCCGAGGATCGACACCGAGGTTAATTGCAACGTCTACCGACTCATCCATCTTAGAAAAAGCGACCTGCTTAACGAGGCCAACAGCTTCTTGAAGATCATAAAGTTTGGTTCGGTCTACTTTTTCGAATGCACTCCGAAACTTCTTTCCTGATTTCGCCATAATTTTTCTCCGTAGTACCAGCGAACAGAGGCGACTTACCCCTCCATTCTCCTACCTAAATCAAAAGTTACTCTTGAACACTGAGACCCATGCTTCTAGCGGATCCAGCGATTATTTTATAGGCCTGATCTGCCTCATATGCATTCAGGTCAGCCATCTTTGTCTTGGCGATTTCAAAAATCTGGGCTTTGGTGACCGAACCAGCTACGTTTTTACCAGGTGTTTGAGACCCTTTAGGGATACCTGCCGCTTTTTTAAGCAGATCGGAAGCCGGCGGACTCTTTGTAATAAACGTAAAAGACTTGTCCGCGAAAACCGTAATAACGGTAGGAAGAATACTTCCGACGTCTTTTTGAGTCTTCGCGTTGAACTCTTTGCAGAAGCCCATAATGTTAACACCACGCTGACCCAATGCTGGACCAATCGGGGGTGACGGGTTTGCTTTTCCGGCGGGTATCTGTAACTTGATGTACCCGACTATTTTCTTTGCCACTTTACAACTACTCCCTTGCCGTGGATTTGTCTCATTTTGAGAATCAGAACGTGGGGGTTTATTTCAGAACTACAAGATAGTCAAGCAGTTTCTCCCAGGTCCATTCAAATCTGCTCTACCTGCCGATACTCCAATTCAACAGGAGTCTCGCGCCCAAATATACTTACCAGCACTCGCACCTTACCTTTTTCTGGACGAACAACATCGACGACGCCGTCAAAATTAGAAAATGGTCCGTCTGTAACCTTAACCGCGTCTCCTTTGTTAAACAACACGGCATGCTCTATTGGTCTTTCTGATTCAACCTCTGGGACTTCAATTGCGAGCATCGCTCTAACTTCATGATCGGGCAACGCTTTGGGATTTTTGTTGTCACCAACAAATCCAGTTATTTTAGGCGTTTCCTTAACCAAAACTTTAGAGACATCGTTTAGCTCCAGCTGGAGCATCATGTAGCCAGGAAACGACGTTTTAGAAATTACTCGAGCCTTGCCGGTCTTCGTCTTGGTCTCTTTTTCGGTATGGGGGATATGAACCGCACCGACCAAATGACTCAGTCCTTTTTCATTTGCTTTCTTGAAAAGCGACTGTTTTGCCTTTTCTTCGAAACCTGAATACGTATGAACCACATACCATTTCAGGTTCATGTTGATGTCACCGTTGAGATTCCTAGGCTCAGTGATTAAATCTGCTAAACTTGGGGCTTCCTGGTGACGTACGCTCGCCTCGCTTTCAGCGCTCTCACCGGATGCAACAGCATTGCCACTATTTTTCTCGTCACCTTTACGCTCTGCCACTGAGAACCTCTACAATAATTAGGACCTGCTAAAGGAAGGGTCCACTATGACAAAAGAACTTTGAGTACTTGAGCCCATAGGAAATCAAAAATAGCAAGGATGACGCCAAAAATCCCCACAACCACACATACTACCATCGTCATTCGACGGGTATCTTGTGCGCTTGGCCACGACACCCTTCGCAATTCTCCGATTGCAGCCAAAAAGTAGTCGTGTCTTTCTTTATCTTTTGACAGAATCCAGGTTCCAAGAATTCCAGTAACGACCGCGCCTGCCATGCTAACTACTGGAAACCAGGTGAACTTTTGACCCCATCCTGTCTGGATTCCGACCGTATCGATCGCTTTCAATCCGACAAACCCAACCAGGAGCGCAAACATCACATACGCGATCTTCAACCAGGTTGCATCATCTTTACCCATAATTTCCCCATTTTCTTGAATATTCTTACAGGCGAGGAGGGATTCGAACCCCCAGCCTATGGATTTGGAATCCACCGCTCTACCGTTGGAGCTACTCGCCTTCAGAAGCCAGGGAAAGGTTCTTGATTCAATTAATTGAATCAAGAACCTTGTTTGTTATTGACTAAGCAAGAATTTCTGAAACAACACCAGCGCCTACGGTCCTACCCCCTTCGCGGATTGCAAAGCGAAGTTCTTTGTCCATAGCAATCGGCTGAATCAATGTAACCGTAAAATCGATGTTATCGCCAGGCATAACCATCTCAACGTTGGCTGGTAGCTCGATATCACCTGTTACGTCGGTGGTACGGAAATAAAACTGTGGGCGATATCCCTTAAAGAATGGCGTATGTCGTCCACCTTCCTCTTTGGAAAGGATGTAGACCGAAGCCTTAAATTTGGTGTGTGGGGTGATTGAGCCCGGCTTGCTTAATACCTGACCGCGGACCACGTCTTCACGCTTGGTGCCCCGAAGAAGAAGACCGACGTTGTCGCCAGCTTCGCCACGGTCAAGCAATTTGCGGAACATCTCTACACCGGTAACGGTCGTCTTGGTAGTATCACGGATACCAACCACTTCGACTTCGTCACCAACTTTGATTATGCCTTTTTCGATACGGCCCGTTACGACAGTACCACGACCGGAAATCGAGAACACATCTTCGATAGGCATGATGAATGCTTTTTCAGTGTCTCGGACAGGCGTTGGAATGTAGCTATCGCATGCATCAATAAGCGAAGCTACTTTTTGAGCCCATTCATTGTCTACGCTATCAGCTTCCAACGCTTTCAGTGCAGAACCCTTGATAATAGGGGTGTCGTCGCCTGGGAACTTGTACTGATTGAGT
>CAZOSN010000038.1:0-29734 GCA_964582405.1 uncultured Oligoflexales bacterium
AACGCAGCCAGAAGCTGACCAGGGAGTTCTCAGACGGAACCTAGTACCCCTTCAGTCCAGACGCATCGTTTTACTGTGTCATGGGAAATTGAAACACCCCTTAGATCTTAACCGAACCTGAAGGTATACCGCCAGCTCCATTGGAATTGGCCCCCTTGCATTCCTCTTTCTTAAATTGGGCGCGTCTGGCATAACGGGATATTTATGAAGCAATATTGCGGGGATTCGCACTATGGACCAGAGCTTCTACGACGAATTAGTCACGCGCCTAAACGATCTCAAAGACGCTGGCTTCTATAAGACTGAACGAATTATAACCTCGCCACAGGGCGCCCATATCGCGGCTGGGGGCAAAAACGTAATCAACCTGTGCTCAAACAACTACTTGGGCCTTGCTGACCACCCAAGGCTAACGGCAGCCGCCCGATCTGCCCTAGATAAGCGAGGTTTTGGCCTATCCTCCGTGCGCTTCATTTGTGGGACTCAGGACTTACACAAGGAGCTCGAAGGTCAGATTTCAAAATTCTTGCACACAGAAGATACCATCCTCTACAGCTCCTGCTTCGATGCCAACGGCGGCCTATTTGAAACCTTGCTTGACGAGCAAGATGCCATAATCAGCGATGCCTTAAATCATGCAAGTATCATCGATGGGATCAGACTGAGCAAAGCCAAGCGCTACCGCTACGAAAACAACAACATGGCGGACCTTGAATCCAAGCTCCAGGAAGCAGACGCCCAAGGCGCGCGCTACAAGCTTATCGCAACCGACGGTGTTTTTTCAATGGACGGGATTATCGCCAATTTACGAGCGATCACGGATCTCGCGGATCGTTACCAAGCCTTGGTCATGGTCGATGACTCTCATGCGGTTGGCCTTCTGGGTGCCAGCGGGATCGGATCGATCGAATATTGTGGTGTGCTTGGCCGCATTGATATCATCACGGGGACTCTAGGAAAAGCACTTGGTGGTGCCTCGGGCGGTTATACCAGCGGCAAGCGCGGGCTGATCGACTGGCTAAGGCAGCGCTCAAGACCATACCTTTTTTCCAACACACTTGCCCCCATGATTGCCGCGGCAAGCATCGCGGCCATTGATCTTGTGAGTCATGAGCTCTCGCTTCAAACCACCCTCAAGCAAAACGCTGCTTTTTTTCGTGACGGAATGGAAAAATTGGGTTTCAAACTGCTTGGCAAAGACCATCCCATCATTCCGGTCTTGCTTGGCGACAGCACCCTCGCGACAACCATGGCCGAAAAACTACTCAGAGAAGGCATCTATGTGATAGGATTTTCCTATCCGGTTGTTCCCAAAGGCCAGGCGCGCATCCGCACACAGATTTCGGCAGCGCATAGCCGTGCTGACCTTGAACAGGCTATTGCAGCGTTTAGCAAGGTCGGTCGCGAACTACGAGTTATTCCTTGAAAACCCGAGAACCAAATCGCAGTTTATTTGCGCATCCTTGAGCATCGGCGGCGCAGGGTCAACGCAGGGAAAGTCAAAAAATGACCCTTTTAAACAGGCCTAGAGCAAAGAAAGGAACACCGATGAGTCAAGACATGAAAGTCCTTATGAAAAGCGAGGCCAAACCCGGCTTGACCCTAACTCGTGCCCCGATTCCCGAAATTGGACCGAACGACTTATTGATTCGCATCAGAAAAACAGCGATCTGCGGCACCGATCTGCACATATACAACTGGGACCATTGGGCGCAAAAAACAGTCCCAGTGCCAATGGTCGTTGGTCACGAATTCATGGGCGTGGTTGAACAAATCGGCTCAGCTGTCGATGGCTTTGCGATCAATGACCGCGTGTCGGGTGAGGGTCATGTCACCTGCGGGCATTGCCGAAATTGCCGTGCAGGAAAAAGGCACCTCTGCCGCAACACCATAGGCGTTGGCGTCAACAGAACTGGTTGCTTCGCGGAATTCCTGTCTCTCCCTGCGAGCAACGCATTCAAAATCCCTGATTCGATCCCCGATGAAATTGCGTCGATATTCGATCCCTACGGCAATGCGGTCCACACCGCGATCTCTTTTGATCTGGTCGGCGAGGATGTCTTGATCACGGGAGCCGGCCCTATTGGAATCATGGCAGCTGCAATTTGCCGGCATGTAGGCGCCCGCCACGTCGTGATCACCGATGTCAATGACTTCCGGTTGGGACTGGCCAAAAAAATGGGGGCCACGCGCGCGATCAACGTCAAAAACGCATCGCTCGATCTGGTGATGAAAGAGCTCGGGATGACGGAGGGTTTCGATGTCGGACTCGAAGTTTCCGGCCAGAAATCTGCATTCCGCGACATGCTCAATGTCATGAACCATGGGGGAAGGATCGCCCTGCTTGGGATTTTTCCCGATGAGGTTGCGATCGATTGGAGCAAGGTGGTATTCAAGGGTTTGTTCATAAAAGGCATCTACGGCCGGGAAATGTTTGAAACCTGGTATAAGATGGCGTCTCTCCTTCAAAGCGGGCTCGATATAGCTCCCGTCATCACTCACAGGCTTGATGTGGATGACTTCGAACAGGGGTTTCGTATCTTGAACGAGGGTAAGTCCGGCAAGGTGATTCTCAATTGGTAAACTTACGCGCACATCTGGAATCGATTGCCAAGGAAGCTGGCGATGCGATTCTTGCAATCTACCGCAAGGGATCCATTGCCTCGCAAAAAAAATCCGATGGTTCGCCCGTAACCGAAGCCGATCTTGCCGCCGATTCCATCATTCAAACGCGGCTAGCCCAGAGCATGCCCTACCCTGTGATCAGTGAAGAAACCTACGCTCCAAAAACGATCATTCCCGCTGAATTTTTCCTAGTCGATCCGCTTGATGGAACCAAAGAGTTTCTGAATCGGCGCGACTATTTCACGGTGAACATAGCTTTGATCCGCAACAAAATGCCAGTGTCAGCGGTCGTGTACGCTCCCGTATTTGACGAAATGTATAGCGTCGAATCCGGTATCGTCTGCAAGAACAACCACAAGATCTCGCGATCCACAGGCCGGTCGCCGCCGCGCGCTGTGGTGAGCCTTAGCCATCCGGATCCCGAACTGAACGAGTTTTTTGCGACCCGCGGGATCACCCAAGTCACAAAAATTGGTTCGTCCTACAAATTCTGCATGCTTGCCGATGGCAGAGCTGACCTCTATATTCGTCACAAGCCGACCAATGAATGGGATACTGCCGCGGGGCATGCTCTCTGCGCAGCTTTAGGTTTTGAAATTCTGACACTCCCTGATCATTCTCCCCTTTGTTATGGCAAATCTGATTTGCTTAACCCGGGATTTTTAGTGCAACGACCAAACGCAAAAATCTAGTACGGCGGCTTTCGCCCTGCTAAGGCGAGGAATCGGCTTCAACTAGTTTTTAAGAAATTTAAGAAATATTAAGTGGCCCCACGAAGGGATACTTCCTACCATTATTTTAACAAAATCAGATTCAGTGTTTCCAACATAATAGAAAAAGTGACTTGATGCCGGAAGACGCAAGCATGCACTCATGGCATTCAGAACGGTCTCCTCGCGAGCGGAATTCAAATCCTCTTGTCGGGACTAGCTTTGCAGTGGGTGGAACAAACTTTAAATTCCGTGAGTGCAGCTTCGCAACATTAGAGGTCTACCTCAAGCGACATTATGCAACTCTGTTCGACGCAAAAGAGTACCTGGCCGATCCGCGCAAGACTCTATTTTTTGAGGGTCTCGCGGATGCCGCAATGCTTATGGATGGGATGACAGAAGCGGGTGGATTTTTGGGAGAGCAAAATGAATGGAATTCATACTATATCCGGCATATTTCGATTGTTCCCATGTACCAGAATCGAGGTCTTTGGACAGCGGCTCTGAGGAAAATCATCGACGAGGTGGGCAAGCTCGGCCTTCAAGCTTTGACTATCGACACATCGTGCACAAATCATCGGCAGATTCATATCTTGAACAAGCATGGTTTTATTATTCAGGGTCTCACGACCTCGCCAGCTTGGGGAAATCTGCTGCGTTTCAGTCTGATACTTTGACCAGCTCGGTTGGAATCCCCAACCGTGATCCTATTAACCTTTTGTTAAAGCCAAGGAGGCTCAGATGAAAAAGTTCGCACTCTTTACTATCTAATTACCATCTAAGTCCCATGCGGTCTTGAGGCGTAAGCCTCAAGACTACTCCTTCTTATTGAACTAGAGGAATTTCCATGAAATCCATCGTTGAACGTCTATACCAAGATCAATTGAGCAACGGCCTATTCTTTAAGGCACTCCGGTCAGGCGTATTCACAATTACCAACCTAAAGTGCTACATGTCCAACGTCTACCACGTGATCAAACTAACACCCGAACTTCTAACCGCAGGGATGACCAAAGCAGATACCCTCGGTCTGCCGGCTCTTCGGGAATATTATAAGCTTAAATACCGGGAGGAAGCCGATCACCACAGCTGGGCACTTGAAGACATTATAAAAATTAACGAACACTACGGACTAAGTGGAATAGATGAACCATTGGCCTCAATAATCGAACTCCGTCGCCAATTGTTCCAGGACTCCGAAACCAATCCATATAGCTATGTGGCGTATATTTTCGTCGCCGAATATTTTACTGTTCTGGCCGGACCTTGGATCCTCGCTCAGTGCCGCGATACCTGCAACATCGACACGAAATTCTTAAGCGTTGTAGAAAGTCACGCCACTCTCGATGCCGAGCATGTGCCTGAGTCCCTGCGTGAATTTGAGGGCCTCTACCGCGAAAAAACCAGCCCGACCGAGATGAAATTCTATGCCGAGAAATACTGTCAGCTGATTGGAGCCTTTTTTGACGATATCATCGTAAGCTGCGACAAACTCCAAGGAGCCGCCGCATGGCAACCAGTCCAAAGTATCTAGCGCCCCCACTTTTTCTGCCAAACGGCTGGCGATTTTCACAGTGGGTTTTTGAAGAGGTGAAGGTTGCTGAAACGGTCATCATGATCGCTGGCGCTGAGGCGACCAATGACGAGAATTCGCGTTCTATTGTGGGCAGCGCTGGCGGGTGTGATAACCCTGAGTCCATCGAGGCGCGCGCCTACTATGAACTCTTGGAACGCATCGCATTGATAACAGCGGACGGCAGGAACGACACCTGGCCTCTCAGCAAAGACGGTCAAACCTGGCAGTCAAATCAGGCATCGCAGATCATGGCTTTTCCTAAAAGCCCTTGCCCTGAAGACTTTCAATTCAGCCTTTCTAACGGGTGCGCGCTCGGCAGAGATACCCTCGCAACCTGTGAAAAAGCCACGTTCGAACTCGTCGAACGGGATGCCCTTCTTAAAAGTTGGTACGGTGAATCTCTCCCCTATTTTATGCCGGACCTCGTCAGATGCCCCGAGCTAACTTCTATCCGATCCCTTTATGAGGGGCGAACCTACGCATTCCCGTCGCGAGCCATCGCAACCAAGCACACGGCGGTGATCGGGGTATTCTTGTTCCCCAAAGAATCTAATCTGCCCTTGGTCTACGGTTTTGGTGCGGCCTTTGATGTGCCATCGGCTCATAGGAAAGCGCTCGATGAAACGTGGCAGCGATTAGGCTTTCTCTCGATGGATCCCTTACCTGATCAGGAGATTGTATTTTCGCCGACATCCTACTATCACCAGGAGATATTCCTGAGACCCGGAGCCGACATGCTTTTGCAACGCTGGCTCAGCGGCGATCAGGTAAAAACCCTGCGTGGCCTGAGCGATCCAATTGACGTGCAGTTTATCGATCTGACACCAAAAGATTACGGCGATCTCAGGGTAATCAAGGCCTTGTCTTCGAATGCGCTGCCTCTGATCTTTGGCAGGCATCCCGACTATGCGCACGATCCTATCTACGCGATCCATCCCATAGCCTGACTTCACGCAGAGAGGAGACCCTGATGCAATCACGGGATCTTACGGGTCTGCCATTTAATGGTCTCTTTCAGGCTGAATCGCCACAGATTTCGATCTGATACTGGTCCGGCGCACGCGTCGTTAGTTGAAGGCCGATGGAGCGAAGCTTGGGGCGAATATGCGAGAAGTGAACATCCAAAGTTCCTTGACTGACTTGGACATCACCCCAGACCTTTTCTTTAATCGCGCTTCGGCTTAAGGTCATATTCTTTGCACCAGCGAGCGCATCGATGATTTTAAGCTCTTTCAGCGTCAGGTTATGCAATGATGCATCGCCATAAGCGACCTTAAGAGAGGCCAGGTCTATATTGATTAACTTGGCATCAGCGGGGTGTATACTGTCGTTCCTCTGACGAATGAAACGCTCGATTTTGACCAGGAGTTCAACGCTATGAAAAGGCTTGATCAAATAATCGGTCGCTCCAAGCGCAAAGCATTCGCGAACAATATCGATATCATTGGTGGTCGAAATAACCATAGTCGAAATCTTTGAGATCTCGCCTTGATCGGCGGATCGCAAATACTGAATAAAAGATTCACCGGGGAGACGCAAATCGGCAAGCAAAAGGTCGGGCCGCCCCTCGTCAAGGCGATTGCGCAAATCGGCCACGGTCTTGAGGAAGACTAGCTCATACTTGAGCCCAAGGATATCCTCATAGACAAACTTGAGGCCAGGATCATCCTCAAGAATCCAGATTGCGGTTTTCGGCGATGCTAACAAAGGGTCCTCCTCCTTCAGGGAATGGATCGAACAGTTTTATCCGAAGCCAACGCAGCAGGCCTTTCAGCCACCTTAGCCACCACATCAAATTGCGTGCCTGAGCTACCCCGAGGCTCAACCAATTGAATCGTTGCGCCGTATTGATTTAGTAGCCGCGCCACAAGTCTAAGGCCCAACCCCCGGTCATATAACGAGCTATCATCGGACTCCCGAAAATTGGGATCGACCAGCGTCTTGAAATTTGCAGCCGACAGACCCGTGCCATTATCCCGGACGGATATCCTAACCTCGCCCCCATCTAACACGGTGGCAGAAAGTTCGATCCAGGGATCAGCGATTTCATTTTCCAATAGATTTTTTATGCTATTCGACATGAGGTTGATCAAAACATGAATAAGATCAGGCCTTGCAATAGCAAGAATAAGATTATCCAAATTGCTTACCAATCGGAAATCAATTCTGTCAATAGGCCGGTCAAAGTAAGTTATATTAAGTATATTAATCACATAGCGATAGGCTTCACCGAGGTCAGACCGTTGCCCCCTATCATCGGACTTAAGGTAGGACTTCAACGAATCAATCAGTTCGTGGATTCGTATCTGGGCCTTAAGTGCCTGGTCTATATAAGCACTCATTTTGGAATCCGCGAGCTCGGCATCTGATAGGTTGCGGAGGCAGTAGTGCAAAACCTGAATCGGCGGCGTCAGATCGTGAATCGTAAGCCCTGCTATCTCTCCAATAGTCTCAAAGCGTTTTTTCTCCACCTTTTTGAATATCAACGACTTTAGTTCCTGCTCGTACGCGAACTGCTGAGCCATCATGCTGTTGAAGCTATAATTAAACTGCGACAGCAGAGGGGAGTGGGTCAAAGGCAAGAATTGGGGTTTGGCCCCTGGCTGCTGCAGCTGAACTGCCTCAAAAATATCCCTTAATCCAGTAAAGAAAAAATTGCGACTCGCATACCAAAGCCGCGACGCCAGGGCCAGAGCCGAAATATTGATGATGGCGAGCTCTACGATCAAGGTATTGAGCGTCATACCGCCGCCGCCAAATTCCCTGACGACCACAAACTGAAGAATCAACGCAAAGATCCAGGTAAAACTCATGGATAAAAGTTCAATATTTTCAAACTGCTTCTGCAACACATGGGGCTGAACCGAGACAAACCGTGCAGGCCAGTCGAACGGTAGTTCCTTACTCAGTTGCTTCAGCTTCTGGGTCACGATAACCTGATTATCCGCATAAATAGCCCCAAAGAAATAAGTCATTCCGAGTAGGGCACAAAAACAAAATCGCAACAGTTGCCCCGCATTGCTGACATCGTGCTCCCAGTAGTAGACGGCAACAAGTCCGGCAGGAATGACTTTGATTATATTGTAGAGTGATACGTAGGTTGCGATGCGTTTAGGGTAGGAAATCAAGGCCTTGATGAATCTGTCCTGCTCACCAGGATCCATTTCCTCGATAAGCTTGGCGTAGAACGGCTTCAGCAGCCACTCAGAATCGGGAAAGATTTTGCTGAATGTACTGTTTATAATTAGTATGCCCACCGAAAGAGCCGCAGAGTCCACGACAAAGAAAACGAAGAATTCCAACAAAGATGGCTTAAAAATAAACAAATAAAGTGGAGGACCGCCAAAGAGGTAGAATAACTGACTGGCATTTCCCAGCCACTTTTTAAATGAAATCTCGGTTTGCTTCTCTCTCATACATCCCCTATCGCGGATATCAATCTGTATATGTTTATAGTAAATTCTAATAAAAATCAATGTCTAGACCGGGTTCCCGATTTTACGCCGTTAGCGTCAAGAACGACTAAGAAAAAACGACTTAACATTTTTAAATCAAGGGATATTTAAACGGTCTTTAGAAAAATTAAGTAGGACTTAAGCCCCAAATCGGGTGGAATTCCAGCAACCGGGAGCATAACGCCTGGATGGCCTTGCGGTTTTTGGACCTTTACACCTAGCAAAGGCGGGGACACGGGCCAGCAGGGGACTGAATATTTCAGGTTAAATATCAGCATTTTAATACATCCCAACGGCAATCCCGGAAAATGTCGGCAATCAGGACTCGAAAAAATGATGAGTGATAACAATAGTTTGCTTGACCAGCTTCTCAAACCGCCGCTCGTTGAAAAGTTGCTCACGGCGACTATCAGCAGGATCACGGTGATCGAAAGTTCAACACTCGCCATTGTGACGAGGCTCGTTTCAACCCCGAAGGGCCTGTGCCAGCATCCAATTTCTCAAGAATCTGGATTTAAAGACTTATTTTCGGGTCCCGATGCAAGCGACCTAAGCGAGACCCTACGGATCGCGTTTGCCAAAGGAGACACCTGGCATGGACCGATCATTTATCGGAATGGTAGCGCCCAGGTCTGTGGATTTGCGACGGCTGTTTTATCAGGACCTTACTGGATCCTGATTCAGGATAATGCCAACTATACCAGAGAACTAAAGGGGACTAGGGATCAAGACACCGAGGCAAGTATCCGCATCGCCCACGAACTCAATAATTCGCTTGCCATCATTTATGGGTTTACAAACCTCATGGCTCTTATGGCCAAGAACAATCAAATCACTCAAGATCGTATCCAGCAATCGGCCATGAAAATCAATCGATCCTGCGACCGAATAGCCAAAATCGTCCAGCAGCTGGTCTCCCAAAGCCGCGGTCAGCAGCCTGAAGAACCCATAAAGCTTTGCAAACTAACCGAAATATACGCAGATTTGGTCGATATCTTCGAAGAAAACCTCGCGCGCAAGCAAATCAAATTTCGCTATCATGAACCAGATCCCGAACTCACTGTACTTTGCCGGAATTGTCAGGTCATTCAGATCTTGATCAACCTCATCAATAACGCCTGCGATGCCCTGGAAAATTTGCCAAAAGATCAGGATCGATGGATCGAGCTACAGCATGCAGTCGATGCCAAGTCTGTTCTCATCACTGTTACCGACTCCGGAAATGGAATACCCCTATCTCTTAGACATAAGATTTTTGAGCCGTACTTCACCACAAAAACAAGCCGGACAGAAAATGGATTGGGGCTAGGACTCTCATGCGACCTGGCGCGCGCTAACCTCGGCGATCTGTGGCTCGATGCGACCTCACCCCACACTAAGTTTGTCCTAAAATTGACGCGTTCATAAAAATCACGATGAGTTTTTGAATTTGTCTGCGATACTAGGCAAGATTTACCAACCAAAGCCTTCGATGATCACTATAAAATATAGTGTATCAAATCGGTTTGCGAAAAATTTTCGTTCCGCGTTTCCGTTCTTCTGCGCTTCCGTGGTGCTGCGATGCATATTTTTACCACAGAAACGCGGAAGGAAGGAAACACTGAATCTTGCACAACGGAGCAATTTTTTCGCAAAGCTGGTTTGATACATAATAAAATGGTACCAACAAAGGACTACGAATGAACTTGCTCCCGAGCCTTTGCCGGCAAGCTTCGGTCAATGCGATGCAAAGGCTTGCCGGTCTCGGCTACAAGCTAGAAGAAGTAGACACTCGCGATGATTTTGTCTACGGGCATCACATGACGCTTATGATGGTCGAATGCCCCAGCTTCGGCACACTGATAAAAATTCACTATACCCTCAGCAATGCGAACGCAATCCGCGCCACGAGTTCTGGTACCAGCTCGATTCCCATTGACAGAAATGCAGCCAAAGCTTTTGTAGGTCAATTGCTTCACGAAATAGTCCAGGAGTACGTGAGCTATCTTCCCCTCCGCGAAGGCGACACCCTGGCTTCGCTACCTTTTGTAATTCGCGGATTCGACGAGGTCTATTTTTCTGACGAGAAAAAAACTGGTCAGATCGACGACTACTGGAGCCTCGTCGGGATGGGGCAAATCCTACATATCACCTCATCCATCATTCCCACTAAAGCCTCTGAATTCGCCGATTTTGTCCAACGAGTCTCAACCCAAACGCTAGCGAGGACTTCGTGAAGAATTCCTCAGGGCAGTCCTTAGGTCCCGCTCAAAGTCTTTTTGAGCAGATTGCTCTTGTCAAAGAGCGCCTCGAGGAATACATCGATAATTCTGCGGAATTTCTCCTTGTCACGGACAAAAGGGGACGAATTCTTAAAGGCAACCGCAAGGTTGACGAATTTACGGCAAAAGCCGAAGGCGAAAACACCTTGTCCTTTGTGAAAAACGCTTTTGGGTCCGTATTTTGGCAGAAACTAATGCGCGGCATTGATGAAATCGAAGCAAACCCCGCTGGACGCTATGCTTTTGAAACTAACCTAGAATCAGAGCAGACCCTAAGGAATATCGAATGGACCATGAGGCGCCTCTCAGGACTTTCCGAGCGCCGAGGCCCACTCTATGAAATCGTAGGAAATGACGTCACCCGCCTAAAAAGTCTCTACGCTGCCCTCGTTGAAAAAGATCGGGAACTTCAGGAATACATCAGCGCTCTCGAAGAACTCCTAGCCCGCCACGAACGTCAAAAAGAAAAAATAGCTGCCACCGCCCACCTCACTCAGCTTGGCGAGCTCGCGGGTGGCATAGCCCACGAGATCAACAATCCTATTCAAGTGGTTCAAATGTCAGCTGAAATCCTTCTTGACCAGGTTCAAAGAAAAGAAAAACTCGACCCTTCAATCTTTGAAAAGAACCTCGCAAAAATACTCCAGACCTGCACCCGCGTGGCAGACATCATAAGGAGCATGAAAAGCCTCTCTAAAACTGGGAGCAGCGAAGAGTTTCAGCCCACCAATATCAGTGAACTCCTCGAGCTAGCCACAGCCTTTTACAAGGAGAAATTCAAGAGCGACGCGATACGATTTGAGATCAAGATTGACCCTGCGCTTGTGATCGAATGCCGCCCCACTCAGATTTCGCAGGTCGTCATCAATCTGCTCAACAATGCTTACCAGGCCGCACTCAAGCAAGCCAATCCCTGGGTGCAAATAATCGTCACCGATCATTTCGATTCCATACTGATGCGATTTATTGATAGCGGTCCAGGATTATCGGCCGAAGCGAAAGCGAGATGGTCTCAACCATTTTATACCACCAAAGCCTCTGGCATGGGCATTGGCCTCAGCATCGCCTGCACCATCGCAACCCATCACGGCGGCTCAATTAGCTACGATGACCGCGCCGAGCATACCACGTTTGAGGTTCGTCTTCCGAAACGCCAGACTCACGATGCATCATCGTCCTAGGAGGCCGCTCGTGGCATTTTTTGCTTCGGGGTTCAAATAACGAGAAATCCATAAAGAAATCCATGAATAGACGTCGCCGAATACCTCTTCGCGGTTGATTTCGTTAAATATCTCATGCCGCGCGTCTGGATAAATGCGCAAGGTAACATCCATCAAGCCATGAAGTTTTAGCTGAGCCACGACTTTTTCAATTTTTTCTCGTTTCGCCATCACAGGATCGTCGGAGCCGCTAATAAACAGCATCGGCAGCGATTTGGGTAGCATTTGGTAGTATGCCGGCGTGTGAATAAACCGGAGCCCGCTCAGCATATCTTTGTAAAAAGACGCCGTGAATAGGGCCCCACAGTGCGGATCATCAATGTACCGGTCCACTTCACGCTCATCGCGGCTTAACCAATCGAATTCGGTACGGTTAGGCTTGAACCGAGCATTGAAGCTACCAAACGAAAGCCAATTCATAAGTTTACTTTTGGCGCGTGCCCCTTTTAGCTTAGCTTCAGCCTGCGCGATGAGTTGCCCAGCCCAGCCGATCAAACCAGGGTCACCTGCCGTGCCCGACAGCACAGCGCCACAAACCGAATCGCCATAGAGAGCAAGATAGTGCCTAGCCAGCATCGATCCCATGCTGTGCCCTATTAATATTATTGGGGTATCAGGATAGCGAACCCTAAGCGATTGATTAACGCTATGCAGATCGTCAAGCACCTGCCTCCAGCCTTCCCGTTCCGCAAAAAAACCGATGTCTTCCTGAGATTTTGTCGTTTTTCCATGGCCTTTATGGTCATTTGCAAAAACAGCGATCCCGCGCTCGGCCAAATACCGGCCTAACGGCGCGTAACGACCCGCGTGCTCTGCCATGCCATGCGAAATCTGCACAATCCCGCGCACAGGAGCCGTCGCAGGCAGCCATTCGTAGGTATGAACCTCACCGCCATCATTTCCGCGCACTATAAATTCACCTTCGTGCATGTTTTCTCCCCTTTGGTCCGGGTAACAAGTTTTCAAACTAACCCGACAAGCCAAGTCAGTCAACCAAGCGGTTCCAGGGGGAAGACCCGGGCGCCCCAAACACCATAATTTCTTATTTTTATGGAAATTTTGCAGATTTCTTGCCATTCCGGTATAGACTAAAACAGGCAGGAGACGTCAAACAAAGATTTCTTGGTTCATTCAGGATCGGGTATGAGAATAAAAAAAACTGGCATTCATGCCAAGTAAGATGTTTATTTCATTAAGAAAATAGGAATGACCGCAGTGTCTATAAAAATTGGAATGAATTACCCTCGCCGTGCTGCCGATAACCTCCGTTAAGGATCGCGTTTTCAAAAGGACGACTATGAAGCCTATCAAAGTCCTGAGCTATAACATCCACAAGGGTGTAGGGATGCGTAGCAAAACCCTGACTATTCAGGGTATCAAAGAAGCTGTCGAGCAAAGCGGCGCCAATATTCTGTTCCTACAGGAGATCGTCGGTGAAAACCGAAAATCACGCGAGCGTTTTCCCCATTGGCCTGACGCCTCCCAATTTGAATACTTAGCGGACAAAATGTGGCCGCACTACGCCTACGGCAAAAATGCGATTTATTTTGGCGGCAATCACGGTAATGCGATCCTGAGTCAGTTTCCCATCGTGTTTTCAGAAACTACCTGTATCTCGACAAACCCCTTTGAAAAACGCGGAATCCTGCATGCCAAGATCCTTGTCCCCGAAAAAGACGGTGGCGAACCGAAGGACGAAATCGAACTCTTCTGCTTACACCTAGATCTCTTCCACCGCGGCCGCAAGCGGCAGTACCAGTGGATCAAAGAGTACATGCTAGCTGAGGCCAACCTCCTTTCGCCCATGATTGTTGCCGGTGATTTTAATGATTGGAACCAGAAATCTCGCGATGTGTTCGAGGCTCAATTCGGCATGACCGAGGTTTTCCATCACCTAAACGGCAATTACGCCAAGACTTTCCCATCACCCATGCCAGTTCTTCCCTTAGATCGCCTCTATGTTCGCAACTTTGATATTCTGAATGCTGAAATCGGAGACAAGATGCAGTGGCGAAAGCTTTCCGACCATCTGCCGATCATGGCAGAAATTCGACCTTCGGAAAAAAA
This sequence comes from uncultured Oligoflexales bacterium, assembly GCA_964582405.1. GTDB lineage: Bacteria > Bdellovibrionota_B > Oligoflexia > Oligoflexales > Oligoflexaceae > CAZOSN01. The sequence continues at coordinate 13,915 of CAZOSN010000038.1, forward strand.
AACCATCGACCACGCTCTGCCACTTCTCCTAGCAAATCGGGCCGGGTGAGAATTGAAACCTAGGGGGCGGACTGGCCCACTAGCAGTTTGCTTTAATGCGGTTCCGAATTGTAAATGTTTCGCTCTAAACGTAGAGTGAAACGTAACAAGTTAATCTAGCAAAAAGTGCACCTTCAAAACCCAAAAGTTAGGAACACCACATGGTAAAAAACTATTGGTATATCATTGAAATGAGTCGAAATGTGCAGAGAAACCCTCTGGCGCTCAAGAGGTTCAATCAAGACCTCGTGTTATGGCGCGATTCCACCGGAAAGCTGAATTGTTTTGAAGATCGCTGCTCCCACCGAAGAACCAAGTTAAGCTTAGGTAAAGTCATAAAAGATCAGCTGGAGTGCTGCTTTCATGGGGCCACCTTCAATGGAGACGGCCGTTGTACCTACATGCCAGCCTGCGGGCGCGACGCCAAAATTTCTAATAAAATGAGCGTAAAAAAATTTGAGGTGCGTGAATCGCGAGGGCTCATATTTTTTTGGCATGGCGAAAGCGATCATATCGATCCCAAGCTACCATGGTTCGACGAACTCAATGATGAGCAGCCCTATATAGATCTTAGCGTAGATACCCCAGTCGGTTTCTGCCGCATGATGGAAAATAACTTGGATTTTTCCCACTTCTACCATCTTCATAAGAATTATTTTACAGCGCGCAAATCCTTGACTTATGCCAAGAAATTCAAGAGTTCAATTCAAGGCGATAGAATTGAAATTTCTGGGATCTTTAGCACCGATACGGAAAAAGGTAGAGAAGATGATTCTGGAATGCCCATTCAAGGCACCATTCTTTTCCCAGGAATGGCGCTATACGAGTCGCCATTGGACACCGCACAAAATCCAGTATTAGTGGTACATTCCCCGATTACCGACAACTGCACATGGTTCTATTCGCGCCACTACCTTTCCAAAGGGGCGCTTCTACCGCTTCGGCGCTTTTTGAAGCGCTGGTTCATCATGGAACTTTGCTGGAAACACTACGTCTATCAGCAAGATCTAAGGGCTTGGTGCAACCAGTCACCAATGGATTCGGGTGCATCCTTTGACAAGTTGCCTGCGCCTTCGGATATCGGCATCATTAACTACCTGAAACTATGGAGAATGGCGCAATCCGAAACCGCAAGCATCCGCGTAAACTCCGATCCTGAATCACGTATGTCGGGTGAGCCAAATACTTTTCAACTGGAGACGTGAAGCATAGGCCTGATCTCACGCAGATGTGTCCCTATATTGTAGACCTCACGACAATATCCGCCCCCATTTCCTGAAGTTTAGGCACGATATTGTCGTATTTGCGCTGGAGTTCATGGATATTACCGAGCTTGGTCACACCCTCCGCGACCAAACCAGCCACCACCAAGCATTTACCGGCACGGATGTCGTTAGGCAAATCAAACTCTCGAGCCATCAGCGGAGTTTTACCCTGAATAATCGCGGAATGTGTAAAGTTTTGTCCTTTAAATCGGCAACTCACCTCACCAAGACACTTGTCCGATACGGTGATATTCGCGCCCATGGCGTTCAAAAAATTGGTGTACGAAAGCCGCTCCTCAAAAACAGTCTCGTGCATCAAACTGATGCCCTGAGCTTGCGTGAAAAGAACCATAAAAGGTTGCTGCCAATCGGTCATGAATCCAGGGTGAACATCGACCTCGATATGGGTGCCGTAGAGCTTGCTCGGCGCTTTGATGAATAGGCCTTCCGAGCTAATTCGAAAGCTTGCCCCCATTCTTTGGATAAAGTTAATAAAACTGAACACAGGATCATGGGTAACGTTTTCGAGCAAAACATCGCCACCGGTCGCCAATGCCGCGACGGCAAACGAAACCGCCTGGTTGCGATCCACCATGCAGCGCAGCTCGCAGCCGCGCAATTTTTCGACACCATGAACGACAAAGGTCCGATTGGAGTTAAGCGTGATGTCGGCGCCCATTTTCTGGAGCATTTTTGTGAGCTCGATGATTTCAGGTTCGATCGCGGCGTTTTCAATGATTGTGCGGCCTTTCGCAACCGTGGCCGCGATAAGCAGATTTTCGGTGGTCATAACCGACGGAAAAGGAAGCCGGATCTGCGCGCCATGGAGGCCTTTGGAGCCGACAGTCAAGCTGTAACTATCGCCTGCGGTCTCTACCACTGCCCCCATCATTTCCAGACCCTGAATATGAAAATTCACGGGGCGCTTGCCGATGCGGTCTCCCCCTAGGGCTCCGAAAAACTCAACTTTACCAAAACGGTGGAGCAAGGGTCCCGCACACAGGATCGCGATTCGGTTTTTTTGACAGTGTTCTTTGCTGATCTGATAAGTGGAAACGTCTTTGGCATTGAGCTTGATCACATCGCTTTCCAGGCAGGTGACTCTCCCGCCGAGCGAGCAAAACAGATTTTCGACAATACGTCGTTCATCGACTTCGGGAGCGCCTTTTATAACTACATCTTCATTGGTCAGCATCGCCGCTATGATGCATTTAGTCACCTGATTGGAGCTACCGGCAATGGTGATCCGCCCGCCGGAGAGTTTCCGCTGCCCAATGATTTCAATCCAGGTGTCCGACTTCAAACTTAAAACCCCTTAAAGCTGAATCTCCATGAGATGGCTTATTTCGACCGCACTATCGACCCAGTGATCCTGAACCTTGACCTGGAGATCTAGGAAAACCTTGCAGTCCAAAAACTGCTCAATGTTCAACCGGGCCAAACTACCCAGCTCTTTGATCTTTGCCCCACCTTTGCCAATCATAATGCCCTTCTGGGAATTTCGCGCAACAATGATTTCAGCACGAACCAGCGCATGATCTCCCTCACGCGTATACTCGGATATCACAACTGCCGTTTGGTAGGGGATCTCTTCGCCGACGCTTCGAAAAATCGCCTCACGAATCAATTCGCTCATGACAAAATTCGTCGATCGGTCGGTTAGGTCGTCCTCGGGAAACATAAAAGGTGCTTCGGGCAAATACCCTTTGATCAGATCTCGGAAGTCCTCGAGCGAAGCCTGCCTCTTGGCGGTGACAGACGTAATTTGCGCTACGGCGGTTCCGCAGAGCGCCCTCTGGACTTGCTCGATGCGATCGCGCACAATCGATTTGTGAATCTTGTCGGTTTTGGAAAGAGCTAGGATCAATGGCGCAGAACTGGTCTTCTGCACCTGTTCGAAGATTTTAAGATCCTCGTCGGTCATGCCTTCTTTACTATCGATCAAAAACACCGCAGCATGAGCGTCGGCCAGGCTTCCCATCGACTCCTTATGCATGAGCCGGTTCATCTGCCCCTGCCCTGTGGTCCGATGAAGGCCTGGGGTATCGAGCAAAAGCATCTGAGCATCGCCAAATGTGGCGATGGCCAGTATTTTGTTGCGGGTCGTCTGGGGTTTGCGGCTCACACCGACAATCTTTTGTCCCACAAGCGCGTTGACCAAGGTGCTTTTTCCCGCATTGGCACGCCCCAAAACCGCGACATAACCGCAAAAACTAGCCATAATCTATCCCTAATGCATCGAATGATTTCAAACTTCGCGATGTTTACCACAAACAACCAGTGGGGTCAGCCCTTATTTTTTTAAAATCTTGCGCATAGATTATGAAATACTGGAAGTAAAACCAAAGCGGCGGAGGAGGTATGAGCAGGAAACGAGGTCTTATTGCCCTTTTATGGCTTTCAGGCCATGCTCTTGCCTATGATTTTTATGACGATCCGGCTGAAAAAGAACGAGAGCGTGCTTTACCACCTCGAGACGCCGCGGATCTGGCGGCTGAACGCGAAGCCGTAAAATCAGTCCGAAGTGAGGTCGCACGCGCGCGGTCAGAGTATGGGGTAGGATTTCACTCCGGTTTTATAGGAAAATTTACTTACCAAGGCTTGGACGTCTCGGTGGGCGACAAGGTTCAGCATAGCCTCATGATTGATACGGGATCTAGCCCTGATTGCGTCACGGCGATTAAGAAGTCCCCAGCTGTTAAAAATCACACGATAACAGGTGGCTCGTGCACCACCCAAGTTGTTGGATTTCAGGGCCGGCAGTTTCTGGGCAATTCTTTTAACTGGACCGCTGGGTTCGGGGCGAGATCCTATCGGTACAAGGTCGATATCATCGACGGAGAAAACAGGCGTCAGGGCTCAGTTACCGTGGGCTTTGTCGAACTTACCGCTGGAATCAGCAATATTTGGATACTCGAAAATCGTATTATTCTAGGAGTTGACTGGCTTTCGCTGCACCAGCCCACCATTGTGGGAGCAAGCGACTCGCAGAGCCTGAAAGGATCTGCGACATCAGACACCATCGAAGACGCCATCGCCGTGCTGCGCGAGCAAACGAGAGCATTCGCCAACCGACCTACTTGGGCATTCGGCACGGTTCAGGTGGGTTATACCTTTTGATGGCAAACAGCGTCTTACGGCATCAATCCAAGCGCACCTCGCGAAGAGCAACAAGTGCATGATCGGAATCGTAGGCCAAGACTCGGTAGTCACCCGATACAAGGCTTACAGAAGGTTTGGTTCCTGATGCATAAATCGGATGTCCGTTCAGGCCGCCGTTGGCAAAAAGCGCCGCCCGAGGCCCAATGCATGACTTGGACTTTTGGTTGTCGATCCTGCAGAAGTGAAGGTAACTAAGCTTTTTAGCGCTCGCCACTGCAACCTGATAAAGGTGCCCCGATCCCCCACCGAACACTGCGAGTTTGAAGTCATCCGAGGATTCTAAAGATTCCTTATACGCAGCATACTCACTCTCTGCGCTCATGAGTCCGGCTTGGTGTGCTAAAAAAGCCATCGACAATTGGGTGAAAATCACTGTCTGGGTCAGGTCACTTATAGCGCTGCTCTTGTCTTTGCCCGAATGGTAAGTAGGGTTAAATTTTGTCGGATGCTCAAAAGCAAAACCGGTGGGATATCCATTATCAAGCCATGATTGATGATCACTCGTACCCGCCGACAGCGTGTCGAGCGAAAAGGGGGTTGAGCCTAGGTACGTAGAGGCCAGCTCCTTGAGATCAAAAGTCACATTGAGATCGGTATCGGTCGTGATGAGATGGATTTTGGGACCCAGCGCGGGATCGAAATATCCTGTCATATCCAATTGAAATTGAGCGACAACGTTTTTATTGGCCTGGGCATAAGCTTCGGCGATTTCGCCACTGCCGATCAGGCCAACCTCTTCAGCCCCATAGGCATGAATTTCAATCGTCCTCGCAAATGTCGCACCTGATTTATGAATAAGCCGCGCAACCTCGATGAGACTTGCGATTCCGGTGGCATCATCGTCGGCACCGGGCGCATCCTGGAGATTGGTCCGACTGATGCTATCAAGGTGCGCGCCGAGAATCACGATTTCATCCTTAAACTTGACGCCCGGAATCCTGGCAATCACGCTGGCTTGATTCGATTCGAGGTGGGGGTAGAGCTTGATATCCAGCGTTTGGTTGACGTCGATCAGCATGGATTTGATAGCATCGGGCGTTTTTAGGCCAGTCGTGCTCGTGTGATACCTTGTCCCCATGCCCTCTAGCGACGCAATGCTTGCCTTCAATGAAGCTTCGGATACTCCATCAAGGATGCTTCGTACCTTTCCAAGTCGCGCGCGAGCGTCGTAAATCGGCACGCTTACGCGGTTAGTTGACTGATTCAGATTTAGGTCGGGTCTAAGCAGTTTGACTCGACCGCAGGCAAGACCCGATCCAACATGGGTCGACTGACTCAATTGGGCGAGCTGAGCCTGATTGCTATAGGGAAAAATCGCAAGCGTATAATTCAGCTCGCGGCTCCATAAGATGGGATCTCCCCAGGCCTCGTTTGGACTCGCGTCCAATGGAAGAAATGCTGCGACAAGCGGTTTGGCTTCCCCAAACTTTAATTCATCCGTGCGATAAATCGCATAGTTCCCCGCGTGCAGAATCATACGCCCATCATGAGTTCTCCCATCCGGGACTCTTTCAACGAAAGAATTTTCAGCCCATCCCGGAACACTCATCAGTCCTAAAAAAACAAGCCAAGCTGGTTTCATCAGCGCATCCTGCTTGAAAGGTTAAAAGCCACGGCAACGACCCATCGCAGCAGCTCGATTTATTTCAAATCTGAAATGACAAACGGCGAACCCGCATAGTCCGTTAACCCATCCCAATCACTCGGAAGAGCCACAGTCTCCCCCCCATCGGGAGGCGAACGCCCCCCATGCCCCGAATCATCTGCCTTTTTCTGGCTGCATTGCCCGAGGCTAATTAAAGCCACACTCGAAAAAATTTTCCAAACTATGGCTCTTTTTGATGGTGTTTTCATCGGTTAACGGCCTTTTCATTATTGCCAAATTCAAAAATCCCATGGACCATTATAACAAATCTGAGCTTTTAACCGATAACAGAGCCATAGGAGGCTTGAATGAAGTATGGGTTGGCTCTGATTCTTTTCTGCTGCACAGTGAGTTGTGGCGAATCGCTCTTTGATCTTACGCAAAAACTCAAGATTGAAATGTATGGAGTTTCCCAAGAACCTTCCACACCCACGGGAGACGATACGCCGAAGACACAAACCTATGTGCTCTCAGGAGTAAGCTTGACCAGCGAGACCGGGAGCGAAACCACAGTCTTGTATTCAGGAGAAGACCCCAAGGAATCTCAGATCGCGAATAGACCCCAATTGATTTATTTTCAGGATATAACCGACTACAAGGGGACGACATTCTCGGGGCTGACTGTGAGCTTTTCAGCTGAAGTTACGGGAGTTTCAAAAAATGCTTCCGACCATATTTTCTACCTTACCGACACCGACAAGATTTATTCGACCGCGTTTACAGTTGAAACAGGCAAAGACATCGTGGTGTACGTCAAGGTCAAATGGCTCAACACAGTGTCGGGTACTACCATGAGCGAACCAGATTTTGATATCAGCATTGAATCTTCCTGATGATGGGCTCTTATCGCAAAGCCTGATGAACTTTCGTCAACAAAAAGCTGCGGTAGTAGCTTAGGCCAAGTGCCGCCTCGGGTGCCAGCTTAGGATCGGGGGGCTTGCTTTGCACGCTGCGTTCTAGCTCAGTATCAAGTTCGGGCAAGTACAGCTGCCCGCCTAAATCGCTAACGACTGGCCTTGCTCTGTGCTGAGTCAGCAAGAGATCTCCCATAAAGCGCTCCTTATCAACGCCATGCAGCCAAGCGATCAAGGGAGCTATATCGGCCTGACTGACCCAAGGATCCCAGGTTTTCCCGCCAAGACCTGCGTCTTCCGCAATGCCGCCTCCAACAAGCAGCACGATATGGCTTTTCGCTTTTCGGTCTTTGATGGTTTTTTGGGTGTGGTATCCAGGCCCCGCAACACCATGATCACTCACGACAATGAGAAGCAGCCTCGACCAAATATCCGATGCTTGAAGGCTATCCACAAACCTACCGAACGCGAAGTCCGCGTAAGCTGTGCTGCCAAAATTTGGCTCCTCTAATATATCAGCCTCGATCTGCATCATAAGCGGGGCATCGGTTGGGACAACCCAAGGGATATGATTGGACAAGGTCAGAATCATGCCAAGAAGCGGTTTGCCTTGGGCCATCAGCCCAGGAAGTTCTTTCAGCGCGCGGTCATAAAGCACCAGATCGCTCTTACCCCACTCAGTCTCGGCCTGATCCATGCCGAAATCAGCAAACGAGAGCCGGTGGGAAACCCCACGTTTGCGCCAGAATTCGCCCTGCCCATCAAATTCAGGGTTGCCCCCATGCCACCAAAAGCTCGCCGTTCCTTGAAGAGTCTCAGGCAGACAGGGCACAGGTTCGGGACGAATGGCCCGCATCAGAGACTGGTTGGCGCTGCTCAAATGACCGCACCAAACCGCCTCTTGCCCGCCTCGCGTGACAGTACCGGTGCTGTAGGCATGAGCGAAACGCAAGCTGCGAGCTGCAAATCGGTCGAGGTTAGGAGTTAACGAGGGAACGCCAGGGTAATAGGCCGCCATCTCCGAAGGGCGCAAGCTTTCCATAAGTATGACGAGAGTTATAGGGGGTGACGCCGAACCTTGCTTTCGGGTAAAGGATTCCTTTAACGCAAGTGCCTCAGGTGATGGACGTGCATCGTCCAGATCCAACCATACCACGCGTCTGATCAATTCATCCTGATCGAGATCATGGGGTAGGCGAAAAGCGTTCGCCAGTGCATCGATCTCAGCTTTCGAGAGGTTTTTAGGTAGAGGATCATCGCGCAAATGGCTATAGAAATGCTCCCAATAATGCTGGGCGAGTTCGGGGGGAACAAACCACTGCACTCGCCAAAAAATATTCCGGTTGTGCGCGGTAAGCGACAAAACCAAAAGTGCGGAGTAAAGCGCGATGCTAAAGCCTGAGCTGAGCTTTATAAGCCACGACGCGGCAAGGCCAGAAAAACCCATGACGAGACTTGCCCCAACCAGGATCAGCAAATTTACCGACTGAAGCGAGCTCGCGGCCTGCGCCTTCAGAAATGCCAAATCAAATACATAGACCACATGAAGCGGAAGCAGCTGATGGTGAAAGAATTCGATATAGGGCTCATGAAGCGCCGTAAGAACACTGGCAATAGCAAAGAACGAAAGGTATGGTCCAACCGACGGCACGGTGCGACGATGAAATTTCGACCATAAGCTATCAACCAAGGCAGCCGCGAAGATCCACAAAAAAGCTATCCAAAAATCGCTCGCAGCGCCGACAAGCACCGCCTCGCCAAGTTTCGCGGTGGAAAGTTCGGGATCGGCAAGAAACTCCAGGCTCAGACCGCGGTGGCACCAAAAAAGACCCGCAAGCGCCCAAGTGAAAAAGAAAGCAAAGCGACAGCGCGCAGACCACACTTAAAAACCAAGACTCCTATAGAAAATAACAATGTCCAGGGCGGGTTGACGATTTACTTTCAACCTTTTGCAGCCGAGGCACCAACGCACCCTAAAGTTTGAGTTGGGAGCATAGTTTCTATTTTTCATCTTTTCAATAATTTTAAACCGTTATAGGTTTTTCGGGATCTACACATGCTAAAATATAGGAGTTTTCGCCATATCCTACTCTTGGGTATCTCCCCTTCCCTCGACTGAATTCTACTGATTTGTTTCACTATCTTTCACAGACCTTCACAGAGCATCGCTAATTTCTCAACCATAAGTTGCGATAGGCGAATTCGCCAAAATGCTTTATACAGATCCCATCAGGGCCAATCTTCAGGGAATTTTGACGTGTCTAAAAAGCGTAAGGTTCAAGAAAAACTGCACAATGAATTGGATGCCGACCAACTCAAAAACAGACTTCAGGCCGAAAAAGAACCGAGACAAACTCTATCATTTTACCGCTATCTTCCCCTGGCAAACCCCGCTGGGCTGCGCGATGAACTCTACAAGAGCTGGTCGCAATTAGGGGTTTTGGGACGGATCTACCTGGCATCTGAAGGCATCAATGCTCAGATAAGCCTTCCACGATCAAATATAGAAGAGTTCACAACCTCGCTCGCGGAAAAATTTGGCGAAATTCCCCTTAAATGGGCGATCGAGGAGAATACCTCGTTTTACAAATTGATCATCAAAGTCAAAAATCAAATCGTTGCCGATGGACTCCCCGAAGGTAGCTATGACCTCGGCAATTGCGGCCCGCACCTCGATGCCGAAGCCTTTCACGAGGCCATGCCGAGCGCCACGATTGTGGATATGCGCAATAGTTACGAAAGCGAGGTCGGGAGATTTGAAGGCGCTGTCTGTCCGGACGTCGAGACATTCCGCGAGCAGCTACCGCTTGTGCGCGACATGCTCCGGGGCAAAGAAGACGAACGAATCCTACTCTATTGCACAGGAGGCATCCGCTGCGAAAAAACAAGCGCCTACCTCAAACACCATGGGTTTAAGAATGTCTACCAACTCAAAGGCGGTATCATCGACTATGTCCGTCAGGTCAGAGAAAACGGCCTGGCTTCGCGATTTTTAGGTAAGAATTTCGTGTTCGACGCGCGGCTTGGCGAGCGCGTAACAGCTGACATCCTAAGCGTATGCCACCAATGTGGTAAACCCGCCGACCAGCATATCAACTGTGGCAATGATGCCTGCCATCTGCTTTTTATTCAATGCGCAGACTGCGCGACGACTTTTAATCACTGCTGCTCAGAAGCCTGCCGCGAGATTGCAAAGCTTCCGATCGAGGAGCAACGGATTTTGAGGCGCACGAAGTCAACCCAACAAGGCGCATCATCTCTTTAGATTTGCTAAACGACCTTCCAAATAGGCACGCGAATGACCATAGCACTTCCCAGACCACTGCGTTAGAGTTTAAGGATCATATAGTCCCATGTAATATGAGATTTTTCATTGGAGGCTCCATGTTCCCAACACAGCGCATTGGTTTGGTGTTAGGCCTGCTCATTCCACTGTCCTGCCAAGACTCAAGACCTCTGGACCAGACTCTAAAAATCATCGGAGGGAGGGTAGCAGAGGACGTTGGATTTATGGCAGGGATCATGAACGATCCCAAGGACGAGACTTTCTGTGGCGGCACCTTCGTCGCACAGAATGTGGTCGTGACCGCAGCTCACTGCGTGGTTGGAAATACCGCGCAGCTCTATATCCTGCCAGGTAAATACGATGAATCAAGGGACGAGCAAAAAGTGCTCAAAGTCACATCTGTGGCTGTTCATCCTGACTATGAGGGTCGCGAGTTTGAGGGCGATATCGCCGTGTTGATCGTCGAACCCAATCCAGACATCGTTGTAACACCTCTAATCATGAATGAATCACCCGATTTTCCGGTCGATGATCGAGCAAGTAGAGTTCTTACCGTGGGCCGCGGAGCTATCTCGCCTTACGGTTATCTTTATGAAAACACACTAAGGGAGGTAGAACTCAGCCTTGTCCCAAAACTCGACTGCAGCGAGTCCTATCCCAATGACAACGTCAACGGAGACAAATGGCTGTGTGCTGGAGATCTTGCGGCTGGAGGCTATGATAGCTGCTGGGGTGATTCTGGCGGTCCGTTGATCGCAGACTCTTCGGGGGTAAAAACCCTTGTTGGGGTTGTGAGCTGGGGTTATGGCTGCGCGCAAAAAAACAACCCTGGAGTCTACACACGCCTATCGGCCTATCTGCCATGGGTTAAGCAAATCATCGAAGCGTCGGACGACCCGAACCCTGACGGTGAAAAGCTTGCACAATTGTTCGGCAACGCTTGTTATACGGAGTTGGCAACCTATTCTGAGTATGGTGCAGTATCGGAAACCTATAAACTCAAAGTCCCCGCAACCTTTACAAAAATGAACCAAATGGACAGCCCAAAGCAGATTGGCGACCATACTTGCAGCTTCGGTGCCGGAGGACGTTTTCAGGCATCCTGGTCGCAAAATTCATCTGACACGCCGATCAAGATCCTCGACACTCAAACCGGTGAAGCATGGTACGGAGAGCACATCGAAGTATTCACTGCCCTGACCGCAAGCTGTGCCGAGTCTAGCGAGTATCTAAGCTACTACCCCGATGATTCCTCTTGGGTAGCAAGTCTCGGCGGCACTGGCTACCACGCGGCGGAGGCAAGGGAGGATTTGCCACCCGGTGTTACCTTCAAAACCTGTTCAGAAGGTCGTCTAGTTTCGGAAATCGGCTCATTGGAAACCGACAGCGGAACCCAACTATTCTTAAGAGCAAGTTCCGAAGCGCATCCCGGACTCAAACAGATCCGCCGCTTGATCCCATTTGACTCGACCGGCTCGGATGATTCCGGCGAAGCTGACAAATCCGCGACGCTCAATATCAGCGCCGGGGGAACTCACCTGAGCGCCACCAACAATTCCACCACAGATATCTTTACCTGGGAGCTACAATGTGACTTTGAATTTACAATTCATCTTGGCGACAAGATAAAAGAAGCCCAAAGCCATGGGGCCGATAGCTATCGTGTTCGGTTCACTTTCCCCGAAGATCAGACCGGCGCCTGGCTAAGGAAAACCACGCTTGAGTTTGCCCTGGAAACGCCCTCTGGGCTTCCCGAAACACCGGCATGTTCGCTTAACAATATTGACACCAAAGTATCGGTAGAACCCTGATATGCTGCTAGCCTGGTCTATGATTGGTCTTTTAGGAGGGCTTGCCATGGGCCGGGTGAAATTCCCTGCTTTTTGGCGCGTTCTCCTTAAGGTCCTCGTCAACGGCCTCTATCCGGCTCTCATGCTCGCCAAAGTAACCGGCGGTTACGATAAGACAAGCCTCCTGGATCATTGGTATCTACCCGTCGCCAGTTTTTGCCTCATGCTGGCCGGATTTGTCTTTTTTCATGCCTATGCCATGCTATTTGGTCACAAAATTCCACCAGCGAGAAAAGCCACGATGGGAGTCCTTGCCACGGCAGGCAACTATGTGTTCCTGCCTTATCCGTTGGCGCTGACGCTGTGGGGCGAGGCGGCGGGACAGGATGTTTTGCTTGCTACGCTGGGATCTGACCTTGGGCTTTGGACTCTTGCCGTCTCTTTTTTTGGTGGCTCAGTGAGTCAGAGGTTTCGGGGTTTGATAACTCCTCCGCTGATAGCGCTGGCGAGTGCCGTAACCCTCGTGTATCTCGAGCGGCCTTTTGGGTCCGCATGGGAATTTCTGCTAACTCCACTCGGCATGATCGGACAACTTGCAGTGCCGGTTGCCATGCTTATTCTTGGGCATCATCTGGCACAAATCAAATGGCGCAAAGTGAACTTAAAAGATCATGCGGCCGTCATCGCGATTCGCCTTCTTCTGATCCCCACAAGTGCCCTTGTCCTGTGGCATTACGTAGAATTGCCTCAGGAATCGGGCAAGGTAATTTTTTTGATTGCCACAATGCCAGCTGCAGTAGCCTCGGTTTTCCTCGCCCGCCTATACAAAGGAGATCCGAATTACGCAGCCCAAGCGATAGCTCTGACGCATGCCATAGCTTTGGTAACAGTGCCGATTTGGATCTATTGCGCAATCTAAAAAAGGCTCTAAGAACCTGTGCCAAACAGAGCGCCCTCAGGCCCTGCTATTTCTGATAAGGATTCAGCTTGGTCCTTTCGGTCATATGCTTTGCCCATGCCCACAGGTCTCTGACCTCGCCTTCCGCGATATCTTTTTGATGTGGCATCAATGTGCCAAGCTCAAAGGCCTGAGCTTTTGGTGTTTTTACATGGACCAGAAGCGATTCGACGCTTCGCTTGACATGAATAGGCAAAGGTCCCGCAAAATCCCAACCAAAGCGCGCGCCGATTTTATGGACACCATGGCAAAATTGGCAACGATTCATGAAAACATCCAAGCCCCCAGAAAAACCCGGGTCACTTGGGCGAAATTGGTTGTAATAAGCCGTTTGATCAACCAATTCGATCTTCGCGAGCGAATTCATATGGCGCCAGGGGCTAAACCCAGATTTTTCAAACTGCGGATGCATGGGATGGAATAGAGACTTCACCACAACTTTATTATCGGAGAAAACGACCGGCCTAGGATCTTTGTAGATAGTGTCGGGCCGCTCAAGCTTGGGGAAGCTTACGGTCGAATGATTTTTTAAAAACTCGCACGCGATGAGAAGATCCAGCTTGTTCGTCACATCGCTATCGGTCCAGGGATAAGGAATCACCATTCCATTGGCAAAGTGAAGCAAAGCAAGGTCGCCTTTTTCCGCAAATTTGTTCCAGCTCGCTAGATCGGAAAACCGATAGCCGCGCACCTCGATTTCTTGTCCGTACTGAGCGTCAAAGGATTTAGCATGCAAAGTTTTTTTGCGAATAAGCGATGCCTCGGTCTGGCTCTTTGGTGTCTCGACATCGGTGTATTGACCTTGAGCTCTTTTATACCACCGAACTGAATCTAGACATTCTGACTTGGCCGAACCACTCCAGAGACAGATAAGAGCAACACTTAAGAACAACCGCACAATGCCTCCCCCATGCGAACGATTCACTAAAACAGAAACAATACACTACATATTCTACCCCACGCACAATTCGGCCTACAAGACAGCCCTCCATCGGGCGCGCTCAGTATAGCCAAAACCCATCTCAAACTCGAACGTAACAAGGCAATAGCCAAGCAGACTTAAAGGCAATTTGCGATTATCATTGTGAACCACGCAACCGTTTTGGTATAGAGCCCGTAGGCCCCTGGGTTCAGGGTGGAGCTAGGATCATGGCTAGACAAATCAAGAAAAACTCATTTCGTCTTATGGCAGCCGCCATATTTGGTCTTGGTCTACTCGTGGTGGGAGACATAGCGCGAACCACGAGGTCTACTGATTCTACGAGGCTTGCACCGCTTGCGATTAGAGCCGAACTTGGATCGACTCATAAAACTCGAACCCCCACTCTTTTCTCAGATCTGATCGGCAGAGCTTATGCGGACGATAGCGCGACAGGCTATGACGATAGTGCCGAACTTACGGAATACGACACCTCAATCGATGCCGCGACCGGAGAGGGCAGTCTTGATGGTGAGATTGCCGCGGCGTCGAGCGAAGAATTGTGGGAAACCATCGCCCCATCTGACCTGGCAGAAATCCTGAAAAGGGGCCTTAGCGAGATCGGTGACGCGGAGGCACCCGAACTTGATCAGATCGTGGGTCTTGCTGACGCGCTTATCAGTCTGGAACCAGATGCCTACGGTGCCTATAAGGCCAAGGCAATGGCACTGCTTGTCAAGGAAGCTAAATTTGGCGCGCCCATTGACGAGGATCAATTTGCCCTCATACTTCTCGACATGGCCGAATTTGGTGAGGTCGATCCTGCGTTTCAAACGACCGACCGATTTATCCAAGAAGAAGAGCTGGTCGATCCTGACCTCATAAAACTCCCGTTTTTGCGGGTTATGGCGTCAGGCGACTTGAGTCGGCTCATGGGGGATGCTACGGAATACCTCGTCACCTACCCCAATTCTCGGATCGGCAGCGAATTTCTTGCCCAAGCGCTATGGCGTCAAGGAAACCAAACCGCTGCGATCGCTGAAATTCGCAGATCCTACCGTGACAATCCCGAGCTCCTGCCGCTGGTTGAGCGAAAGTTCATCAGCCTTGCTCAAAAAGATCCTGTGCACTACCTCATGGATGCGCTAGAAATTCTTATCGATTCTAATTCGTAGCTGCCACCTGCGCCTTTCAAGGATAGTTGGCAGGGGCACAGGGAAAAGCAAGCGATGAGCATCAGCAAATCAAACGGCAAAAAGCCTCCTAGTCATTCCAGACTCAAATCCTACACCGCAAAACGCAACCTAAGTCAGAGCCCCGAACCCGAGCCCACAATCGATCCAAAACCCAAGGGCGAAACCTACCGCTTTGTGGTCCATAAGCATGCGGCAACCCGACTCCACTATGACTTGAGAATCGAATGCGACGGCGTGCTGCTTAGTTGGGCTATTCCCAAGGGTCCATCGCTTGATCCCCTAGAAAAAAGACTCGCCGTGCGCGTCGAGGATCACCCTTTGCACTACCAAAGCTTCGAAGGCGTCATCCCCAAGGGCAATTACGGCGCCGGCACCATGATGGTCTGGGACTTGGGAACGTACACGGTCTATGAGCAGCTACCGCGGGAGACTCACGAAGAAACCTTTCACCGTCAATACAAAAAAGGGAGCCTCAAAATCGACCTCAGCGGCCAAAAACTCCTTGGCCGATTCGCGCTTGTCAAAATAAAAAAATCGGAAGGCAACGACTGGCTTCTCATCAAAAAGCATGATGCGCATGCGCGCCACAAGCCAGACGTGCATGATCAAGACCTTTCGGTACAAAGCGGACGATCCATGAGTGAAATCGCCTCCGCGGCAAAGCCGAAACTTAAGCGTGAAAAGCTCAAAACTTCCGCCCTCGGCA
>CAZOSN010000039.1:0-29043 GCA_964582405.1 uncultured Oligoflexales bacterium
TTGAGCTGCGTTTCTATTAGCGGCAAGACATGAATTTTCACCAATACCGACATCAAGTTGCCAGTACCCCAGACTTCTTCTAGACTTCTTCTACTCCTTCTACTCCCGTTTTCAAGTTTTGCTACGTTTGTTATGGTGTAGCAATTCACGTTGCGGCAAAATATTGTGAATTAAACCAGGTTTGAGATGGCTACCAGACAGGGAGGGATAGATGGCGCAAGAAGTTCAAGAGCACACCACTGACCAAACTGCAGCAGTGTCGGCCGGTGAATTTGAAGAACTTGATGAGCTTGATCCGGCTCTGCTATCGGTCATGCTTGCTGCACTTAGCGAGCATCCCGATGCCCGGTTGCTCCCCCAAAAGGCGCAGGTTTTACTATGCCAGAGGGCCGTTGCAAGTGGCCAGTTCAACAACGAAGCTTGGCTAGCTGACGCCATCACGGCACTGAGGGAGCCGGAGCCCCCGGCAGCAAAGACCTTCGTCGAACTTTCCATTCCTAAAAAGCGCGAGATCGGTTCCTTTGAGGATTTTACCGCGGTTATGCACCTGCACAAGCAATGGCTCGATTCCGTGCTTAATCCGTCTGCGGTTATCGTTGGTGGAAGAGCCAACCTCGAAGGTCAACATCTTAAAGGGTTTGATTTAGGAGGCTTCGACCTCAGAGGAGCCCGATTTTCCAGCGCCGTGCTTGAGGATATCGATTTTTCGGGAGCAAATCTTGCTACCGCCGACCTATCCAAGGTCAAATTTATCCGATGCAATCTTCGCGGCGCCAAGCTAAAAAAAGCCGATCTAAGTTATGCCACTTTTCAGGCCTCCGAGGTCGCGCAGGCAGATTTCCGAGACGCGATCATGACCGGTGTGCGTGGATTGGGCAGCACCGATGATGGCACGCTTCACTGAGCTTTGGTGGCTGAGGAAGATTTGGGGCTCATTGCATAGACGGTAAAATCGGAGACTTCTTTATTGAGGTCAAGGTTATACCGCTCTTTAATCAGCGGATGAATCGGATTTTGCGATTTGTAATGAATCAGCCAGTGGAAAGCGCTTAGGTCGAGGTCAGGCGTTACCCGCGTGTCAAACGATAGGCCCTTTCGCTGTAGATAATAAAGAAACACGATCGGTGTTTTATCCCCTTCCACAAGGACCAGATCAGACCTGGGTATGCCCTCGACGATTGAGCCTGCCTCTTGAGATAATAACACGGCAGGAACCTGGGGGCGGTTGTTGCGTCCCATGATGCGGTTCAAGCTCATAATTGGGACCAATGCCAGGAGGATCAGGGCAAACCGCTGGCCTTTCTGCGATCGAAGCAGGTGGTGCGCTCCCTGAGCCGAAAGCAGAGCTGCCGCTGGCAGAGTTGCGGTAATATAGTAATCATGATCGGCAAAGCGCATCACAAATAGTGACGCAAACGCTGCAAAGGAAACTCCCCAGGCAATCCAGAAACCGCGCGCTAACGTGGCCTTACCACGATTTTTCCACGCCAACCAAAGACCGACAGCGAAAAAGATGAGTGCGGCATGCCCGACATTCATTTCGACAAACCAATTGCCCAGGCTAACTCCTAAATTGTGACTAAGGTCTGCCCAGGATTGCGGTCGTTCGGCTGGCCCGATTGGGGTATGTACCTGCCGCTCGAGAGGACTCGCGTCATAAAGTGCCTTTGCGTGCCTAAGCACCAATCCATTGGTACCCAAAAGTATCAGAGCAGTAAGACCACCTAACAGGAGCCTGCGTTTTTTCATAAAAACGTAGGCTAAAGGCAGGCCGAAAAAAAGGTAGGTCGGCTTTGCCAACGTTGCCAAGGTTGTGACGATGAGACCTAAAACCCAAAGCCTGTAATCGATGCTTCGCTTGGGCGAATCGATCCCTTCGTCGGCGGAATCCCGACCAAGGCAGGCGACCAAGAAAGCTATCCCATTGAGAAACAGGCTTAGCCCCAGAATCTCTGGCAGAAAAGAATCCGCATAATAGATGAATAGCGGTGACGTGCTCATAAAAAACGAGAAAAGAAAGGCCTGCTCTTTGAGGTAGCCCAAAGCAAGCCCAAGGCGGTAAGCGCCAAAAATCAAGAGAAGGTTGAAGCATAGGCAGATAAGGCGAGACCAAAGGGGACTTACCCCAAAAGCTCGGTACGCCTGACCCGTAAGCCAGTACGTCAGGGGAAGCTCGTGGTAAATAGCACCGGTATCGTCGGCACTCAGCCGAATATCAGAGCGCGGCCAGAAGAACCGGTTGTCTTCCTGAAAGTAATTCATGGCTGCGGCATGACCGACAATTTTACGCCAGACATGCTGGCCTTGAGCCGGCTGGTTTGCCATGGGTAAGTGAACCAAGATCTGAAAGAGAACGAGGGCTGCTAGGCCGTATCTTCTTATAAAAGCTGGGAGATTTAGCATTTCTTGATTCACCTGGGTCGCGGTAGTCATGGCTTTAAAATGGGCAAATTAGGGGAGGATCTTTTCTTTTACAAGGGTAAAACGGCATATCATGCCAAGATGGTGTTATTATTCAAAATTGCGCAAGGTATTCGCATTCTTCAACAGAATTCTTTTCTTGCATCGGAGCATAGGTTGAACCTCTCAGACCAAACGCCACAAAACGATCATCGATGAGGGGAAATAGGGTCGAAAGGTAAGCACCGTGGTCAGCATTGACCTTGAGGTAGCAAGGGTTGCTGAGGGTGCAGGTCGGATCGGGGTTGAGACAAAAACAAAAGGTGTGCCAACTATCGCTCACGATGAACCGATAGTTTCTGATAGCCGAGTTTGGGGATTGATTGAGGCCCCAGAAGGTGAGGATTTCGTTGCCGTGGACTCTGGAGGCTGTCAAATGGTTTTCAGAAAATCCCGGCGTGGCCCTGATGCCCATGCTGAGACACATTCCAGGCTCAAGAAGTTTGGAGGCACTCATCCCATACCAGGAAAAGTTATAGCTGGGATCTCTATCGGTAGGGTCGCCAGCAGCTGACTCCATGGGTGCCTCGCGATTCATCGCAGGCACATGCATCAGGGGGGCTTTTATGGTCAAGGATCCTGCGATGATTCCCAGCACGCCGCTCACGATGCATAGGATCTTCGATGTGTTCTGCCAGACCTGGTGCTCAAATTGGTCGATAAAATAGCAAAAGAGGATCCCCACAAACAAAGCGATCGACCGAAAGCTTAGGTACGTATCGATCGGAAGCGATAGCAGCAGGATCAGGCATAACGCAGCAAAGCATAGCTTGGAAATATCCTGCCCTTGAAATCGCAGGAGATGAAAGATCCAAACTCCAAAGTACAGAGTCGTGACCACAAGGAGACTTACTCCTAAGAACCCAAACTGCCAGAGCCAACCTATAAATACGTTGTGAATATCAAGGGGGGAGCCCGTCATGCTCATAAAGTTTCCTGGCCCGTAGCCGACCCAGGGATGCTGCCTGATAAGATTCAAAGCCATCTCAAGGTGTTCTTTGCGTCCCCCGATATAGGCAAGTTTGGTCAAAGTCACTTGGCTCAAGACCGATGTGGCGTTCCTCCAGTAATAGAGAACATCATTGGCTATGTTGGTGAACGAGCCTATCGCGATGATGATTGAGCAAGCTAAGAGTCCAATCGCCACGAGAGTCTTTGTATGCTGAGGTCCTTTTCTTCTCAGTCGCGACCACAGGAGCGGTGCGAGGCAAACCCCAGAAATGCCCAGCGCCAACCAGGAGGTGCGCCCATTGCCGGCGATCAAACCGATCAAACTTAACAGGAGGCTTACATTTACCGAGGTGGAAAACTTCCCGCGTTCAGCGGCGAGCGCCGCAACAAGGAGCATGACTATGGCAGCCACAAAAGAGAGATGATTGCCATTTTGCAGAGTGCCCCCATAATCGAGTGAAAGTCGGGCAAACCTTAACTCGGGTGCGAGGTGCTGGAAAAGGGCGCAGGCCAACACCGGCCAGAAGCCCATGATAAGATAGTCGAGGATTCGCTCCCGTCGAGGGAATAGCGTGGCCCGCATTGCGAAGAGATGGCCGTAGAATATGATCTGAATAAGGTATCCAAACGCGATGGTTGCTCCGTGAATTGGATTGCTCACCGCGTCCCAATCCCAAAGACGTCTTATGATCAAGCTTAGAAACAGTGGGGGTCTAAATTCGGGGGCAAGGTATTTAAGTTGGCCAGCGAAACTTGCGATCGACAGGACGGTCGCTCCCACGGTGAAAATTCCCAGGGGCACGAATGGGTGCGCAAAAAGCGCCTTGATTGAGCCAAACTTTGCATTGCCACGGTTGGTCTGAACAAACGCAGCCGCCATGCAGCCGACTGCCGCAATCTCAATGACAAATTGATTGGGAAATCCAAGCGCGAGAATTGTGGTCTCAAACCATAAGCATGAAACTAAGAGCAGGACGAAACTTAGCCTAAGATTTTTTAGGCCCAGGATAAAATAGGTAAGAAAAATTGCGATCCTAAGCCATCGGGAATTTGGGTCCATCAGCACATTGGCAAACCAAAGAAGCGTCATGAGGATTGGTGCAGCCCGCAGGAGACAGAAGCGCGCGGCCCAGGCCATCCTCTCAGCTGCGCTAGCCATGTATCGTATCCCGAGCTGGCGACTCGGAGGATAAGAATGCCTGCCGGATGAGGTAAGCTAGAAAGAGAAAGAAAATGAGATTGGAATCGGTAATCCCCTGTGCATCAAAAGTGTAGAAGATTAAAAGGCTTGCCCAAAGGGCGATCGCTAAATTGTGCTTCCGATTGAGCAGGCGAAAGCCCAAAACCATATAAAAAATCATGAGAACCACGAGGGAAAAGCGACCGAACAATAACCCATAAGAAAGGTAAACGGACTCAATCTGTGAAAAAGAAGCCTGAGCCGATTCACCGCTTGGGCCCAAAAGGCGGCCGTTCAGTATTCCGTGAACCACGCTGAAATACGCGCCGATACGGCTTGATATTGCGGGGACATTGATGCGGCCAAGGCCATTGGCGTAAGAAAGGGCATAGAGGGCGACAGGAAAGCAGCCTATGAGCAGTAAGAGCAGCCTCTTGAGGCCTAGGCTGAGCTTAAGTTGCATCATCAAGTAGGTTGCGGCAAAGCCCGCCAAGGCCAAACGAATATTGCGCGAATCGGCGAGTTCAATAAAGAGAGTGAGTAGTCCAAAGACTAGGAGATTCAGTGATCGGCGAAGACCGGTAGAAAGATGCTTCGCCCCTAGACGATTGATAACCAAAAATAGCCAGGTCGCCGAACCAATGAGCATCGAGCAGGTTGCGATGGGATGGTCCATGCCAAGGTGAATCCTAGACCTCATGTAAAACCGTGACGAATCAAATCCAAACGCGGCGAGTCCGCTGCCCAAAAAAATAAATGCGGCGCAGGAAACCCCGGCGCAGTAGCTTTCGAAGCTGTTTTTTTCGAGGCTCATCAAGCACAGCAAGAGCGAGCCCGCAATGATAATGGGACCCACGGCATAAATGGCAAACGTCGGGCGGGGCATGATCGCCAGGCTGAGGCATGGGAGTGCAAAAAATACCGTCAAAAGCAGGATGCCTTCCATGGAATACAGAATGCGCTTGGTCAGCCGTCCAGAAGTGAATAAAAATGTTGTGAGGGGAAAGAGCAGTCGAAGCATGCGATGCACTTCAGCGGGTATCAATGGTTCCGGCCGGATATACTGGCCAGGAACATCGACCGTGTACGAGAGCCAAAACAATCCTGAGAGTAGCCCTAGCACAAACAATCCTGTCAACCGAACTAGGTCTGCCTCAGCAAAACTGAATCGTCTAGCGAAGGAATTTTGAATGGCGCTTGTCACGTGCTCTCACTCAGGCGCTTTTTTTGGGTAAGGGTCTTTAGCACCAATGACCAGAGGCTAAATAAGGCGCTTGCAACAAGCCCACACATCAGTCCTAGACCGAGGTTTATACCCCAATTGTAAAATGGACTTTCGGTTACGCTGTAGAATTTGTTGTTGTTCATGGCGCGGTCAATGTCTGCGATCGCAGGTTCAATTAGCTCCTTTGATCGAATGCCTTGCTGTTTGCTGAAGGCTTTGTTTCGATCGACGAGTTTCTGAATCTCTTCGATTTCAGCCTCGAGTCGCTCATCCGAAATGTAGTTGAAGGCATGGAGATAGGACAGCCCATTTTCAATGCGTATGGCAAAGGTATCCATAATTGAATCGACAATGAATCCATCGACCTGGGGTTTGACGATAGGAAACTCGTTCAATAATTTGTAGTAGCGCTTGGTAGCTTCGGCCAAATCCTGCCATTGCTCATCAGGACCTAGTCGCTCGGTCGTTTCGCTGAGTTCGGCTTTATAGGAAGCTTTGATCGTATCATTAATCCCGGATAATAAGGTTTCTGCAGCCTTGGACCGGTCGATTGGAGCAGGGGTATCGAAGTGAACAACAAGGTGTCTTGTCGGTGCTGAATAATTGACCCCGAAGGAAACAAAGGTGGTATTGAGCTTTTCTGCGATTGAATTTCGGATGCGTTCGATACCACTGTAGTTTGAATCCAGCCAGGAGGTTGCGAGATCATTTTCGATGACAGATTTGGGATACTGATGGGTATTCTGTATATGAAAAGCAAACTGCTGCAGATAGGTTGGGGTGTCATGCTTAAAAAAAGGACCCGCGATCAAGCCAATCAGCGCTGAAATACCTATGACATATTTATTGCGGATCAAGAATCGCACGACATCTCCGATCTCAAAGTAAGGATCGGCAGTTTCAGTGGTTTCGTCGGTATCGCCTTGCTTATAAAATACCCAAACAAATCCTCCAAAAAGTAATCCGGCCAGTACCAAAAGGATGCCCATGGAACCGTTCCAGCTTATCTGCGCAAACAAAGATTTTGGGGCCGTTACCTCAATAGGGAGTACTTGAATGCCCTCTGCGCCCGGATCGATCTTAGGTAATTCATGGTTCACGAGCTTGGTCGGTAACGGTGGAGCCTGTTCATAGTTATAGCGCAGCTCCTTTGCTTGGGCATATATTTTGCGCGCCTCTCTATCAGAAATTACGCCGTGATGGGCCAACGTGAGAGCCGCCTCAAAAATCCGAGTCTCAAGACGTTCAGCTGAATCATTGCTACCGGGAGCATAAAAACGAATATGAAGTTTGTCCATCTCACTGCGAAGTCTAAAGCATAATCCATAGAGCTGGGCGTAGTAGTACCCATTGCTTTTTAAATGGGCGACCAAAAGATCTCTGGACGATGGCTTGACACCGTTGTTGTACTGGTCGATGACCAAATCGAGATTGCGCCGCAATAGACTCACGAATTTGGTGGTATCGAGCGGAGATGAACTGGTCACCTTGATCTTTATCTGCGCTTCGCCTGGATTGTGGGAAAGTTCAAACTGTCTAAACTCCTGATCCTTGCTGTCGCGAAGATCAGCACGGACCAGTTGCGCCGCAAGAGGATCGTCGGTGAGAAATTGAAGACGATTGGTCTTTTTGAGAACGGGCTCTGGTGCCAGCTTAACCAAAATTGGTGTGTTATAGACTAACTTGGCATGATAGGTGTAGTAGCCATAAGCCATTCCCCCGACCAAGCCTAAGAGTAGCAAAACTTTGAAGCGCCAAACGAAAAAAGCCAAAGTGAAAAAATTTATTTCAGAGCGAAGTCTTGCCAAGCGGTAATTGCCCTCTCAAAGCCAAAGCCGACCACCGGGAATGACCCGAGCAGGCAGTGCTGCCTTGGCCTGAGGCGGTAGGCTTATGATATTAAATTTGATGATAAACCATAAGGCTGCTATGCCATCCTTCCAGTTAATCTTTTTTCCCTGGTCATAGTTGCGGGGGTAGTAGGAGATAGGATACTCACGGATACGCACATTTAGTTTTGCAACCTTGGCGGTAACCTCGGGCTCGAACCCAAAGCGCTTGGATTCCAAGGGCAAGGCCTTGAGGATATCGGCAAGAACCAGCTTATAGCAGGTTTCCATATCAGTTAGATAAACGCCACTAAGCATGTTCGAAGTCAGGGTCAAGAATCGGTTCACCAGATAATGAAACGTGCGATGAACCTGCATGTTTCCAGAATGAAAACGACTGCCATACACGACATCGGCCTGATTATCGAGAAGCGGTTTGACGAGTTTGGGTAAATCACGCGGATCATACTCGAAGTCAGCGTCTTGAATACCGATGATATCACCGGTCGCCAGCGAAATGCCTTTATGAATGGCAGCACCCTTACCGCAGTTGACCGGTTGGCGGTACCGGGTCACGTGAGGGAAATCGTTCGCGATCTTTTGTATAACCTCCCACGAACGATCTTTGCTGCAATCGTCAACCAGGACGTATTCGACCTCGCAGGGGAATTCGACTTTAGCAACATTTTCAAAGACTTCGCGCAGGTGCCCTTCTTCATTGTAAACTGGAATGATGAGCGATAGCTTCATGCCGCTGGTCCTCGTTAGTTGCCTTATGCCCCCTATATTCCCAAGTTTTTTGCCAAAAGAGTAGCTTTTTTTTTGATTTCTTCGCGAGTCAGAGTCATAAAATGTTTACTTTTGTTTTACAAACAATCGCTAAATCAGATGCTACAACAGTATTGGGAGATCCCGAAAAATTCGGACCAGAGTATTGTCCTGTGATTTCGCTGGTCCACGCCTTTAAAAAAGGGTTATTTTATGCGGCTTTTATACAGCAGTATTTTGATGCTTGTTGGTAGGCTCATCTTGCGCGTCTGTGGCTGGAAGGTAACGAATCTTAGGCCCGACGTGAAGCGCGCGGTTGCAATCATGGCTCCGCACACCTCCACCTGGGACATCTGGCTGGCGTTAGCCTCGATTGCAGCGACGCAGACAAAATTTTACTGGATTGGTAAACATTCTTTGTTCCGGGGGCCGCTCGGTTGGCTTTTTCGGACGCTAGGCGGAGTTCCGCTCAATCGTTCGCAGGCAAAGGACACGGTTAAAATAATTGCCGAAGAGTTCAGGCGGCGCGAAGAATTCACTCTTGGGATCGCCCCCGAGGCTAGCCGTAGCCATACTGCGCGCTGGAGGACTGGATTTAATCGGATCGCTCTTGCCGCCGATGTGCCGGTTAAATTCTGCTACCTTGATTATGCACGCAAAGAGTGCGGTTGTGGCAAAGTGGTTAAAATGACCGGAAATATTGAGGAAGATTTGCAGGTGATCAAGGACTTCTATAATCAGATCATGCCTGCGAACCCGGCGCGGTATTCACCAATCCGCTTTGATAGCGAAGAACTCAGGGGGTTGACTTTAGGTGCGGAAATCCATGGCGGCAAAACCGAGTCAGATAAGGGGTTGGGAATAGCGGCATCTCCATGCCCAACCTGAAAGTTCAAGATCAGCTAAAATAAATGCACATGGTCGTTTTTTGAGCATTTTCGAGAGGCTCGGCGCAGATGGCGCGAATCCTTGGTGAAATGAAAGCGGTCCTGGGCTTTGTCGGTACCCTTTGGATCGCATTTCTGGTGAGCTTGGTTTTTCCAATCAACAACCTAGGCATTGTGCCACGCACGACCTCTGGTTTGATTGGTATTCCACTTGCTGTATTTCTGCATCTTGACCTGGGTCATATCATCGCAAATTCAGTGGCTTTGATAACCTTTGGGATTTTGTTTGCTCTGGTATCAGGTCGCGATACCTTGCAGACGATTGCTCTCATCAGCCTCGGAAGCGGATCGATCACCTGGCTTATTGCGCGGTCGGCCAATCATATCGGGGCTTCAGGTCTCGTTTTTGGTTTGTATGGTTACTTGATCGCTTATGGTCTCAACGGCCGCCGTATAATTCCCCTGTTAGTCGCGGTCTTTTTGCTTCTTTCCTATGGCGGATTGCTTTTTGGCATTCTGCCGATCCAACGGGGGGTTTCTTGGGAGTCGCATTTGAGCGGCCTTATATTTGGCTGGGGCTTGGGGCGTATTCGTACAAGTCGAGCGAGGGGAGAGCTTGCGTGAAGCTGAATGTCCGTGAACGTCAGGCTATGAAACATTGCATACGCCATCGCATGCTGGATCCCATTCCTGAGATGATCCGCTGGCACAGAGATTCTGTTATCATGCACCGCCCTCCTACCAAGTTGAGGAAGAACGACGTGTATATAGCCTGGAAGGCAGAACACGAGGGAAAATTGCCGGAGTGGGTTCGTAAACTTGATGATGCGGGGCTATTCTACAACAAAATCTGCGCGCTCACCGACCTGATTGCGGAGCTTGATATCTGCCAGACTTTGCCACTATTTATCAAAGGGTATCTGGACGGTATCGGCCAGCAGGTTAGGGGGAATCAAACAGAATCCTCGAGTTCCCAAGAGATTTCTGGTGACAATTCCGAGCCCGCAGATCCCGGTGATGCAGCCGACGCTGTCATGGCTTCTGAGTCAATGGGTGCCGAATCTGGCTCGGATCCCGACGCGAGCGCGGGTGATACAACGGACGATCTTTTGGCAAGTTTAGTTTAGGGTATGCTCGCGTTTTGTGCCTTTGATGCTATCGCGCCCGCAGTCTATGCAGGATCTGTTTGGCCTCGGGGATGTTGCGCAGGAGGCACAACGCAGCGAAACCTGCGCCGTATATACTTAGTGCTATAACTCCTACAACGAGATGCGGGAGATGGGCTTGGCTTAGAACCTCGTAAGATAGGCGCCCGAGGCTTGCGGCAAGCAGCGAGCACGCCACGAGTTCAAAAAGGGGCGTCTTAAGTCCCTTCGGGGTAAAGCCGCGTTTTTCTAAAAATCGGATCAAAAGGAGCCTCTCCAAGGCTGCCCCGGCGCTTGATCCCAAAGCGATGCCTGCCACGGCAAGTTCTGCCGGCAAACCTAATCTGGAAAAACTCAATGCGAGCGCAGCAGAGCATGCGGCCGCAATCATCACCCGCACGCTCGATCCAAACAGCGGGGTCTTGGTATCATGCAAAACGAAAAAACTATTGGCAAGGAGGCGCGATTGAGTTGAAAACACCAAGCTAACAGCATATCCAGCCAATACAAACCAGGTAAGCTTTGCCTCTCGGTCGCCAAAGGCACCCGTGCGAAACACAACACCAGCCAGAAGATCGCCCAAGACAACAAACGCGATGGCGCACGGGACGATAAAAAATGCCATGCGCCGCAGAGCGGCTGATAGATCAGATTCCAACGTTTTGACTCTGGTCGCCGAGTCAACCAGATGCGTGGTGCTTAATGCTACGCCAAATAAGCTTGCAGGCAGAGAAACGAGAAGCTGGCTATAGCCCAAAAGCGCCACCGAACCTGTTACAAGAAAGCTTGCAATCATGCTGTCCAAATAGGCGCTGAGCTGAAGCACGCCCTTGGACATCAGCTGTGGCAGTAAGCGTTGCACCATGGCCCATAATTCCGGCTCGCGAAACTGAAACGACAGGCTGACTGAATCCAGAACGCCAAACAGGGAAGGTAATTGAATGAGTATCTGCAGAACACTGCCAAAGGTTGCTCCCCAGGCCAGGTAGACTGCTGTTTCACTGAGGTCGTCGGAAGCAAAGCCTACCAGGGCCGCAATCATGGCGAGACTCCAGACCACCGGGGCTGCATAAGGCATGAAAAACCGCCGGTGGCTATTTAAGACACCAAGCAGCAATGCGGAGATCACCAAAAGGCCAAGCCCCGGAAACAATATCCTGACAAGCTCAATTGCCAGTGTTTGTTTCTCGCCCGTGAAACCCGGGGCCACGATAGTGACCAAAAATCGGCTACCCAACCAGCCTGCAAAAACCAGGCTTGCGACAAGAGCGCTGAGCAGGGTAAGTGTGAGATTGAGAATCGTCTGAGCCCGTTTGGGGTCCTCCTTGATAAGCCTGGCATAAACGGGCACAAAAGCGGCGGAAAGGGCTCCCTCGCCGAGCAGATTTTGAAGTAGGTTTGGAATCCGAAAGGCCGCACGGAACACGTCGGCGGCATCGCTGGTCCCAAGGTAGTGCGCGAAAGCGCGCTCGCGCACAAGCCCTATGACCCGCGAAAGAAAAATCCCAGCCGAGATCAGAAGCGCCGAGGAGCGCTTAGGACTTGGAGGTTTCGACAAAGTCGCTCCGATCGCGGCGGAAATTATTGGCGACGTATTCCGAAACCTCAAACTGCCACTTACTCATCAATGGCTTGAGATATTCGAATTTGGGATCGCTCGACTCAATCGCAAGATAGTACTTGCGGTCAATTTCCGCCTTGGTGTCATGATCTTTTTTGCTTGGGTCTGGCGCTTTTGGAGTTTCGACCACGACGACCTTCACCGTGTAGGTGTTGCCATCGAAACCCGTTACCACTGTGGCTTTGGCGTGGGTAAGAGCCGATTGATACGCGGGAGTCTGCAGAGCCTTAGTCGTGTATCGAACGTCTTTAAATGCGTCTTTGATGCGGCCAATCTCTGCATCCTTGCCTTTTTCCTTGTCGGCCAGGCCCTCAGCGTGAAACGGGTCCTCTTTTTTTTCTCGGCTCAGAGTTACGTCTTTTGTGAGACCCTGAAAATGAATGCTTTTGAGTGCGTCTCCCTCAAGAGCGAGTAAGGTCTGATAAGCCCAGGCATCCTCGTTCAAATCTAGCGAGATGGCTGGATCCATAAGCCACGACGTGTCTTTGCCGCCCATGCGCACATACTGGCCTCCCGATGGCCGCCTTTTGCCTGCCACAAGCTCGAGGCTCAGGTCCCCGTCGCCTTTGATCGTTACAGTATCGGCTTTTTCCAATTTTTCCAATTCAAGTTCGGCCCAGGCGGACTTGTTGTCGTCAATTTTTCGGATTAATTTGGCGCCAGCCAGCTGTTCGAGAAAGCTTACGACTTTGCCGGCGTTGGCTGGAAATTGATCAGGGCCCTGCAAGGTCCAGGTCCCTTGAGCGTTTTTCACGAGATTGAGTTCTTTGCCGTCTTTCCCCTTTAGGCTGATACTCGAAACCTTTGCCATCGCTTCCGTGGCAAAGAAACCCTGCGGTTTTTCGGGCTTTTTTGTGCCGACTTTATCGACGATAAGGATAATCGCGGCGATGGCAACGAGAATTCCGACGATGCCCAGTAGTTTCTTATTTTGCATTGATTTTCTCCTCTCTTTCGCGACGCGAGCGGTTTCTAAATACGATGAGCCCAAAGCCCGCGACCATGGTCGGGGTTAGGAGAAGGTTTGCCATCACGAGGCGATGCCCCAGGTTTTCGATATCTTCGCGGAGGTTTTTGCGAACCTCACGCCGCCGCTGCCTGATTTGGCGTTCCTCGTCGCGGAATTTTTCGATCTCTTTCTGCTGGGACGGTGTGAGCTGCATCCTATTGCCGTCTGTGCGCTCGCGCTGGAGCATGGCTAGCTTGCTCTGAAGATCCGTCAGCTGCTTTGAAAGCCGGTCTTCTTCTTCCTGCCAGCGTGCCTGAGCTTGTTTTTGGATCTCTAGGACCTTGGTAAACGGCCGAGCAATTTGCCCTGACGATCGAATCGAGATCAAATCCTGATTGCCACCCAAGAATTCGGCCGCATTGACGACAAGATTGAGGTTATCGTTGCGCGGGCTCATGATGATCTGTGGGCCGAAGCGCATTTTATTGACGGCGTTGCTATCATGCATGAAGTCAGCATCAGCGATCACAATCACCATATTGTCGTTTTTGCTCTCTTTTAGCTCGGCACCTTTCGTGGCATCGGCAGGTGCACCTGCTGCAAATGCCGATTTGAATTTACCCGAAAACACGGCGGCCAAAGTTTTTTTCACACCTTTGCCTTTGAAGCGGGCGGCGAGCTCGTCAGGAGGCTGGAACATAAGGGTCGGACCCGCCACATCCCCAGCATCGCCCGAGGTTTCCAAGAGAGGCTCAAATTTGAGTGACGAACCGGATTTGAGTGCCACCGACCCGCCTTCGGCATAGAGCAGCTGCTTAAGCTGGCTCGTGATTTTGTGAGTTCGGTTGATATCTTCGTCCATCAGCGTCATGAACACGGGGTAGGTGATGTTCTGCACGCCGGTATTGATCTGGGTGCCGCGACTCATGTCGCCTATCACCTGATCGCTGCTGTATTCGATATCCCAGGCTGCAAACAAGGTCTTGAGGTCGCTTGAAGCTCCTGAGGCCATGCCGGCCATGCCCATACCCTGACTTTGTGCGAGATCGACGCGCGAGAACGGATCCACAGCAACCAGGAGGCGTCCTCCGTTCATGACAAACTGATCGATGGCGTAAAGAGTTTTGTCTTTAAGGTCTTTGGGATGGACCACAAATAGGACATTGATCGCAGGGTCGATGGATGCCGTGTCTGAAGGAAGGTCGGTTACGTCAAAGCTATTTTTGAGCATTTGCAACACGGCCCAGTCGCCGTCACCCATCCTCGGATCATGGCTAGGCGAGCTCATCGGAAGCGAAGACATAAGTCCTAATTTGGGCTTGGTGCCACTGCGTAGTTTCACCAACGCCTCAGATAGGTCATATTCTAAAAATTCCTCTTTGCGAGGATCAAGGTAGGGAATCGCTATTTCTTTGTCCCCAGACAAGAAAACAATTCCAATATAAAGATTCGAACCGGACCCGACCTGCATGCCCTGGATACCATACTTATTAGCCCATTCTTCTTCGTCGGTATCGGGTTTTGGGTCGATGACATCGACAGTGATTTTGCCACCAGATGCCGCAGCATACTCATGCAACACATCTTCGATGCGTTTGCCATACTCTTTGATCATCGGAGGTACTTCTTTAACCGATTTAGAGAAGTAAAACTTTGCCTCAACGGGTCGTTCGATCTTGCTCGCGATTTTTTTGCTGCCTTCCGACAATGTGTAGGCATGATCATGGGTCACATCAAATCTTAGGTAAAGCTTTGATGAGATGATCCCGATCGCTGCAATCGCCACGATAAGGATGATCAGTTTCGATGTATTTGAGCCTAAGTTTTTCATGGTTTGCTCCTTATGCCGCTTTTTTGTTTTGGAGGATCATGCCGGTCAGGCCCAAGGCCGCAACGCCTACGAGTGCGAAGTAAACCACGTTCCTGATATCGATGACTCCGCGGACTATTGGCAAGTAATGAGTCATAACTCCCAGAGACGAGATAAAATCAACAATCGCGATCGGCAGTATTGCCGAAAGAATATCCGTAAACAATCCCCAGCCCACCAGCACGAGGAAAAAACTCGCGATAACGCCGATGATAAAACTGATGACCTGATTTCGGGTCAACGCCGACGTCAGGCTTGCAATAGAAAGGAAAGCACCAGCCATGAGAAAACTTGCGACATACCCGGCAAAAATCACGCCATTGTCGGGGTTTCCAAGATAATTCACGGTGATGACCAGAGGAAAAGTTAGGACTAGACCGATACCGAGAAAAGCCCAGGCGGCCATAAATTTCGCCAGCACGGCTTCGGTGATTGTGACCGGAAGGGTAAACAGAAGCTCGATCGTGCCCGATCTGCGTTCTTCAGCCCAGAGGCGCATACCAACCGCAGGCACCAGAACGAGATATAGCCAGGGTAGAAAAGAGAAAAAGGGTTGGAGGTTTGCCTGATTGCTTTCGTAGAAGTTGCCTATAAAAAAAGTACAGCCAACGCTGGCAAGCAAAAAGACGATGATAAAAACATAGGCCACGGGTGAGCGGAAATAACCTAAAAACTCTCGTTTGAACAATGGTTTAAATTTTTGCATGGTGCTTCTCCTTAGCGACCCAAGGTGACTTTGCGGAAGACTTCGTCGAGCCTTCCTTGTTCTTTTTGAATCTGCAGCACAGGCCAGCCGGCATCCTTGATCGCTTTTGCGACAGGCTCTAGAATCTGACCGCCACCTTCGGGGTAGCAGCGCAGGCTAACTTTATCTGCCAATACCTCGACGTCGAGAACCCCTGCCGTCCGGGCTAGAATTTCCCGCGCTCCGGCTGGGGCGCTTTGGTCAAACCGCACAGTAACGGCATTGTGAATTCTGGTGTTGCGTAGAAGCTCGCCGGGGGTCGCGTCTGAAACGATGGTGCCGTTGGCGATAATGATCACGCGTTCGCAGATGGCCTCGACCTCTTCGAGGATATGAGTCGATAGAATAATTGTCTTGTCGCGGCCCATGCGCTTGATCAGCTCGCGCACCTCATGCTTTTGATTCGGATCGAGACCATCGGTCGGTTCGTCAAGGATGAGCACGGGCGGATCATGGATCAGAGCCTGTGCAAAGCCGACGCGTTGCCTGTAGCCCTTTGACAGGGTTTCGATCGGCTGATGCCACACGCCGGAAAGAAAGCAAACCTCTTTCATCCTCTGAGCCGCTGACTCGGCCTGCTGGCCTTTGAGGCCGCGCATCTCGGCAATGAAGCCTAAAAATTCCGACACAGTCATTTCACCGTATGAAGGCGCACTCTCCGGAAGATAACCGATCAGGCTGCGTACCTCGAGCGATTGATTGACAATGTCGAATCCTCCGATGGTTGCGGTTCCTGCGGTCGGCGTGATAAAGCCGGTCAACATCTTCATGGTCGTCGACTTGCCTGCACCGTTTGGCCCCAAAAATCCCAAAACCTGCCCCTTGGGTACCGAAAAATTGATGCCATCTACCGCTCGCACCGAACCAAAAGCCTTGGCGAGCCCGCGCACTTCAATCATAAGTTTGAACCTCATGTGCTTCGTTAATGCGGAAAAAATAAGTCGTTATATTATCGAGTTTTACAGACTTGAAAAGGAAAATCCGGTTTTTTTTTGTCCGGTGTTAAGTCTGGCATGTCTAGATGAGAAAGCTCTAAGAGCGGCAGGATCTTAAACAAGACCTTCGAGCTAGCGCCTGTAGCCAAGGTGGAAGTTCAGTGCCGAGGTGGGTTATTTGCGTTCTAAGCCCCGGAATTGACCTACGAGCGGGAGACCTTGAGGGACGACCACCTCGTTTGGACCAAGGGTATGGTCTTTATCGCCCTGTGGCAGAATTGCCGCGACCCGAGTCAT
The DNA here is from genome assembly GCA_964582405.1 of uncultured Oligoflexales bacterium. Classification (GTDB taxonomy): domain Bacteria; phylum Bdellovibrionota_B; class Oligoflexia; order Oligoflexales; family Oligoflexaceae; genus CAZOSN01. The sequence goes on from CAZOSN010000039.1 coordinate 16,863, forward strand.
CTCCCCCGGTACGGCTCTTTCCCCGCTGAGCGCGCCCCGCTTTTGGCCGAACCACCACTGCCAGGAAAGATGGATTCCCTCGCGCCCATTGAGGGCTCCTATCGATAAGAAAATGGTGCAGTCCGCCCAGTTTCCGGGACGATTTTTCTCGGTATCGTCATTGGTTAATTCTGTAAAAACATGACCTAGATGTTGGTTTGGATCTTCGTTGTACTTAAAGCGGGAGTTTTTACTCCGAGCCCCTGCAACCAGTTCTCCGTCGTCGAGGATTTTCTGGAGGTTCTTGCACGGCACCTGGTGGCGCAGGAGCGTGGCAAAGGCTCTTTGCGCAGCCTCGCGGAGATCGGGATCAAGGTGCTTCTTATCGGGTTCCCCAGCTTCGGCCAGGGTATCAACGGGTTGACCATAGCGGTTCCATAGGACTCGGGAAGGCACCGAACTATCGAAAACCGGATGGGTGGTACGCGTCAGCGCTGCAGAAGCTGACTTTAACTGTGAGGCCACATGGGCTACTAAAAATTGCATCGTCTCCGCTCCCTCCCCCTAAATACCGGTGGACACCTGCAATCTGGATACCGAGGCGAATGCTGCCCTTCCCCTGAAGTGATTGCCATGGGTTAGGTGGTTTCGCGGGACTCCGCGACACAGTGATGGGGAATGGCTTGGTTGTTTTTGAACGCATGGCTCGCCGTTAGCCTATGGTATAGTGGTGCAAGGTCGTGTGCCTTTAGGAAAGTCGTGCGTGGATCTGGACAGTCAAGGAGCACCCAAAATGACATTTTTATCGCGCTGCGCCTGCCAGGTAATCCGGTTGCTCAAGGTCGCGGTATTTGGCGCCGCTGGTTATCTGATTTATACGGCTGTGGCGCCCGATAAAAACAAGCATGGGCAAAACCGGTTTTTAGCTGGCGATAGCTTTGCAATTCCCATGACTGCGGTCACGGGCATTGGTCTTGCTCAGGATGGAGAAACCATAAAGCTTGTGGCTCTTGGCGATGCTAAACCTCGGATCGCAAAGATCGATTTTACATCCGAGCATGCGATGCGTGATATCGAATATATCGATCTGGATCGGCTGATTCCTCCAGGCCTCACAAACCCCACCCAGGATCAGCCTGCTTTTTCAGGACTTGCGCGCGAGCCATCGGGACATTGGTTGGTATCGACCAGAGGCGCTATTTTGCGCTTTGATTCCGAATTCAGCAGTTCGCCAGTCGTTTCCACGTTTGCAGAACCGTCAGCGCTTGCCGCTTCAGGCCTGATTTTGCGCGGCAAGAATCATTTGCTCATCGTGACAACTCTATCTCCTCCAACCGTGGTTGAACTAGGCTCGAAGGGAAGTTCGGCGTTGGGCTTTGACCATCGCAATGCCTCCGTGAACGAGGGGTTTGAGCTACCTGCAGACCTCGTTGAATTGCACCGTTGGAGTTGGATCCAAGGCCAGTCCTGCGATTTGAGTGATGGCGTGGTTGCTGCAGGTTCCAAGCTCATTCTTTTGAGCCGGTCCTGCCGCAAGCTTTTGGTCGTCGATGCACTTGATCCGGGAAGCACGGCATTTAGACCCGAGCTCACCCTGCCTTTGCCTTCGAATCTCGGAGCCCCAGAGGCCTTGGCGGCTCTAGCGGATGGTCAGCTCATTGTTGGAACGGACCTTGAGTCGACCAAGCGCAACTTAAACTTCATCCATTCCCGGTCCAAATGAAATTCCGAGCATGACGCCAATCGGCGGTAGCTAGATTCTGCTGAAAAAGCGGAGCTTTTTCAGCAGAATCTAGCTAGTTGTCCCCGCTTACCACCTCAGAGATTCATCGCGTATGCTTGGTTTTCACCAATCCAGGCGCTTGCCATCTCGGAAAAAGCCACCAGTAGGACCATCGGCACCCAAGGTTGCCGCCCACACGATCCCTTTGGCACCAAAATCGATGCTCCTTTCGGCCGAGGCTCCACCCATATCGGTACGCACCCAACCAGGGCAGACGGCGTTAACCTTCGCAGTGGTACCATCGAGTTCGTTGGCGAACAATTTCGTCACAGCGTTCAGAGCAGTTTTTGACACGCGGTAGGCTGGCGCGCCGTTCGCCATGTCGCTTAGCTGACCCATGCCGCTTGATACGTTGACGATGCGGGCGGCGCTGCTTTTCTTAAGAAGCGGCAGGAACGCCTGAGTAACCAGCACGGGGCCCAGCGTGTTGGTTTTGAAAGTGTCGATCAGATCGGAAGCTGCGACCTGGGACATGGTTTGGTTGAAACCCGCACCCGCAACACCGGCATTGTTTACCAAAGCATCGAGCCTACCGAAGAGCTGTTCGACTTCGCCCACCGCAGCCGTGATGGTAGCAGGAGCGGTTACATCAAGCGCAACGGCATGCGCCTCGATGCCATCGGCCTTTAGGCTCGCTGCGGCCTCGGATGCCTTTTTTTTGTCGCGCGCGGTGATCACAACAGAATAGCCAAGCTTGCCGAGTTGGCGAGCTGTTTCTAAACCCAAGCCACGGTTGGCACCGGTAACGAGGGCTATCAGATTGGTTGATTTGCTCATGTTTTTGACTCCTTTCCCCGAGAAAACGTGAACCCGAACTATAGCACGTTAATATGGGAGTCTCAGTGACTAAATTCAACCGCAGTGCGTTATGGTTCTGAAGTCCTTCTCATTGGAGCCTTAGATCTCGCAAAGTAACAGTTTTAATGACTCGACTCGCAGGATCGTTTAATAACCAATTGATTAGATTAGTACTATTCAGGACCCTAAGGCCTTCCTTGGTCCTTACCGATAAGTAAAAGACAGGGAGGTGACCTATGGGAGCACTTAAGCTCTATGATGCCGATTGCCTCGCAGAGCAGGCTGAAGATCAAAAGCTACGCGCGTGGGATCTGGATCGCGATATAGACTGGTCACTTGGTATCGATTTGGCGAAGCCGCTTGTCCCGCTCGATAACTTGGCCCTTATGTGCCCCGGTGCCTCGCAAGACGAGCGTCTTGCAATAAGCCAACTCATGGGGCTGATCATCGCGGCATCGACCTGTGAAATGGAAGAAACTCTGACCCGCGACCGCAATTCCTATTTTGACAGTCTGCTCAAACGCTGGCCGGTAAGCCCCGAGTTTTTAAGCCTGGGCGAGCAGTTTTTTGCCGAGGAGAAAAAGCACTCGCAGGCTTTTCGGCGCTACTTGGGACAGTTTGCCGAAGCCGCCGATCTTGATCTTTTTCTTTTGCTAGATCTCCTGCCGCGCGTGCAGGGGACCACGTATGCGAGCTTGCTGCGCAAGAATGCAATCAGCGGTGGTTTGGTATTTTGGTGGTGTGTTGCGACCGTGGAGCAGGAATTTCTTGCGGTTTTTCGCGAATTGGGTCGTCACAAGAAAGCCTTAGACCCACTTTACTTTGACCTGCATCTCAAACATACCGAAGAGGAAGCGCGGCATATTGATTTTCCTTTTTTGATGCTGGAGTTGTTGATTGGTCGGCAGGAGGGAGTTAGGGCCCAACTTTTTCGCAAACTTGATCTTGCTGCCGCGCAGCTCATGCTCATGAGCTGGAGCGGTCAAATGCTGCTGAAGTTGCAGAAGATCAAAAAACTATCGAAGACTCACCGCCACCCATTTTTTCATGCGTTGGCGAGCGCTCTGGAACTCATGGCCGGTCAATCGACATTGAAAACCGCCTGGTATATGCTCACCCGAGCGCCCTATATCAGCTCATTGGTGAATCCAACCAGTCATGGAAAAGTTTTGGCTAAGGCAAAGTCAATGGCGAGCCTGAGCGTGCCGTTCGCCGCAAATACTCCTGAGAAAACCCTATGACTCGCCCTGAGGAGAGCCAGTGGAACAAACTGCGCTGGATCGAGCACCTGCCTGGTGGGGATGAGGTTGTCGTTTTTCTGCACGGCTTTCCGGATGATCCCCATGTATGGGAAAAGTTATGGTGCAATTTAGATCCAAGGTTTGGCTTTCTCGCGCCATACCTTCGAACCGAGGGTCCATTTGGAACCAATGCTGTGGTGCTAGATCTGTTGGCGCTGCTGCGTTACCGGGGACTCTTGGGACACAAGATTCACCTGGTTGCTCATGATATCGCCGGCCCCGCAGTCTGTGAACTTGCGCATCTGCTGGGCGCTTCGTGCCAAAGCCTCGTTTTGATTGCCACGCTGCCGTCAGCCATTCTACGAAAACGAATTCAACAAAGCCGACACTGGCATCGGAGTTGGTACATCAGCTTATTTCAGGCCACAAAATTGATGCAGCAGTTCTTCACGACTTCTGTGGGTCAGAAATTGCTAGATCGAAATTTGAAAGCGGGCGGGATGATCCCGACGGAGACGACTCATGCTCAGGCAGTCCGCCTCTTGCCTCATTACCGTGCGCTGCTCGCCGATACTTTGGCTGCTACCTCGGCTCCGCTTCATCAACCTACTTTGCTTCTCTGGGGTAAGGACGATCCTTTCTTGGCGGTCCCAACGCAGGATGAATGCCTGGGTATCGGATTGAAACCGACGCTCAGGGTTTTGGCTGGCAAGCACTGGCCGCAGCTTACCATGGCTGACGAGGTCAGCAGAGTACTGCGGTTGTTCTGGCAAGACCACGCGTAGGATTCGTGAGCGCTGCGTGGGATCTGGTCGGAGCGCAACCTGCCCGCAGGGGCGGTGCCGCGAAAATTCCTGTGATTCTAGCCTTAAAGGCTCTAAGAAAGCGCAGCTCCACAAAACTAGCAACTCTAGCAACCATCGGCCTTGCCTCACTGACGATTAACTTGATGGCAGGCTGCGGCAAAGCCGATACCAATCCAAAAGCAGCAAATGCGGACGAGAGCCGATCCTACTCCATTCACTTTAAGGACAACATCTAATGGAACGAAAATTAAGTCCCCTTAAGTGAATTTAATTTTTAACAAGAACCTCTGTAGAGATTGACAGGAAAGGGTGAGGACGATATCAAGCGAACCCTAATTTTTATCTATGGAGGTACTCAAATGTTAAGAATGTTTTTGCAAGCTCTGGTATTCCTAGCTGTCGGCGCGAGTGGTTCGGCAAATGCCGCGATCATGGGAGGTGTTTGGATTGACCTTCCTGATTTGCCAAAGGTTGGTGGCAGCAGCGGCTCTTCCGACGATTCTAGCTGTCTTTCCGTTATGATGCCGCGCCAAAAAGTTTACCTCCACAACAACCTAAACACGACTTTTTATCCGATTGCTTGCAGTTCGGCAAATCGCACCAGCTGTACCAATTTAACTGTCAATCCTTATACGACTATGACCCTCACGGGCGGTTACAGCAATACCCATTGTCCGTATCCAACTCCGATTTACATTTGGTTCAATACCGGCCGTGAAACAAAGAGCTACCGTCTGGAAAATGGCAAGAGCTATGATTTTAAGTTCCTTGATCCAACTTGGGACATTTTCGCACGCTAAGAGGCATCGAGGTTTGACATTGGAGATTAAAAAGTCTGCCGGGCTTGGTGTCGTATTCATCCATATGTGCGGGCTTATTCTTGGACATTTTGGAATGTGGCAGGGTGAGCCATGGGAATCTATTGCTCTTCTAGTCGGATATAGTGCACGATATGCTTTTTTTTCTCCGGATGTCACGAGCATTCCTCGAGTGACGGTGCGCGATGTGTCTAGTTCGTCTCACAGCAAGATTGTGGGCGAGGAGTTCGCGTGGCCCGAAAATAAATGGCGCATCTACAATATCATTTCTTATGTCGACCAAATGGAACCCCGGGCCAAAGACTTTTTCTCGAGGGCCTTCGCTCGCTATTATGCGGATCGCGAGGCATGGTCAACCCCTTCGAAGTTTTTTGTCGATTGGTCGTATTTTGATTGCCCTGATTTTACCTCTGGCCACCATACTTGGAAGGTGATCTATAATCATGAGGTTGACCTTTGACACGTGATTTCAGATTGGACAGATGGAATCTGCCGAACGACCCCCGCGGATTTGATGTCTGTCGTACGGGTGTTTCCGGTCTCCTTATTGCACAAGCATTGATAACTTATAGATATAACAGGGATGTTTTTGGATCAGAAGGTATTCTGCATGAGACACTATTCAACAATGCCTTCGCTTTAAAATATCTGCCATCATTGCAAAGCATAGCGCGAACTATGCAAACCTTCAGTCTCGCTGAGGACTTGTTCTTTTGGTGTTTTTTCTCCCTCTATCTTATCGGTCTTATTCTCTTAGCTTTTGGATGCTGGTCAAGATCAGCCGCATTGCTAAGCCTTATTTTTCACGCAACGATCATGAATTCAAATCGGCTCGTGATGTATGGCTTTGATCATATTACCCAAGGAATTTTAGTATATTTTGTTCTTCTTCCCGCTGGACCTTGGTCTTTTGATCAGCGTCGGGCTTCGGTGAAAGCTACTTCTTTCAGTGCTTGGCCTTTGCGATTAATTCAGTTTCACCTCTTCATAATTTATGGATTGTCTGGTTTCAGCAAATTGACAAGCACTGCTTGGTGGACTGGATCTGCGATCTGGCGCGGATTAAACTTACCACCCTATGGCCAGAATTGGCCTTTTCCTGAACAATCGTCGCTGTTCACTATTTTGGGACTCTTAGTGGTGAGCCTAGAGCTATTTTATCCAATAGGAATGCTACATCAAGGTTTACGTCGCGTTTGGTTGCCGGCCGTACTTATTTTTCATGCCGCCATAGCCTATACCATGAATCTTTGGCTCTTTGGTCCTCTTATGATGGTCTTGTCTTGGGGATGCTTTGGTCGGTTTGATCGTCAGACCTTTGCGTTAAATCAAGCTACTTGAATATAGGGCGAGGCATTCTTAAGCGCCTGGAAATCACGGCATTAATCGATACGGTATGGCGCCTGGGGAGCGATGCATGGCACGGTCTTCCACTACACCGGCTTCAACATGATGACCTGCCCGCAAAGCGAACAGTAAAGCCCGCGTGTCCCGAAGATTTGCCGGCCTGGCCTTGGTATGGCCATTCTCGGCGGGCTTGTTGGGCGAAGCTTTGATCTTTGTTCCCTTACTTGCGATCGCTCAATTGCGAGTGGGCGGCGGCATCATTGAAACGGCGGGGATCTATACTGTAGGCGGATTCCTTGCTTTGAGCATCTTGGTTCTGGCCTCCGATGTGGATTTTTCTTTGCTTGGTATAACTTTGAAGTGGATCGGACTTGTAGCCTCCGGCTCGATCGTCCTTGCTGTGTTTGCTAATATGGATCTGGGGGCCTGGTTTTCGATCGGTATGATCATGTTTGCAGGCCTCGCTATCCTTAAGGACACCGGTGATATCATTCACGACCAAAGCATGTCGCCGATTGCCGCAGCCGCAAAGCTATTTTGTAGTGTACTGCTCTTATTCTGGTACATCTTGAGGCTACTGATTTCATTGAATCGGCGCTGACAGGTTGTTGGTGAGAGATTGAGGCCGAAGCCTGGAAAGCGAATAAAGTCACAAACGGCGTAGAAATCCGCTCCCGAAAAGGGAGCCGAAGTGAGGGTATACATGATCTCGATTCAGTTCTACCGCGAGGTGGTCAAGCTCAAGCTGCTCACCTCGCGGTAGAACTGAATCGAGATCATGTATACCCTAAATTTCTCAATCATTGTAACCTCCTAGAAAAATTCTTGGGCGCGCTAGCCCATCTGGAGGCGAAGACAAGTGAAAAAGTGCGGGGATTACTGCGGTCGGACTAACGGCTATCCGGCTAGCGGTATGACCGGAATGCGGCATGCGGGGGCGGCTAAACCAGATTTTGAAAAAATTAAAATTTCATGGGGGCGCCCTGGATCATACCCATTCGAAAGATGTCTAGAGAATGGTCTCCGCTGGATCCAAAAATAGGGTAAGTTTTTACGAAGAAATTCCGATAGTCCTCCCTGGCGAGCAACGCCAGAGTTTAAATATCGCAGGAATCAGGGGGATCCCCTCGTTGCGTGAATTTACTGTCCTAAGTTTGGTTTTGGTCGCAGGCTGCTTATCTAAGCAGGCACATAAAACGAGTGAAGCCGTTATCGATCAAGTTGAGCAGAGTCCAGAAAACGTCAAGCGGGAGATTTATTTAAGTAATCCAGGTGTTTTACGTTTGTTCCCTGGAATCATAGTCGATGGCGACGCCATAAATGGTTCTCATGATGACGAGACCCTGAGCCTAGGTCAGACTACATCAAAAGTTCGCAAGTCAACATCGACGACCAAAAAGCAAACAGTCAACGCCGACGACCGGCCCCCCCAAAAAAAAGCAAATGGCGAAGGCAATGCTACTGGCGATAACACAAATCAAAAAGAACAGGCCGCTGAAATCTCCGGTTTGAAAGTAAGCCGTACCAAAAATGACCTCGTGCTTCAGGTAGCTGATCGTCAATTTAGGTTTGCGAAAGCCGATCTCCCTGAACGACGGATTCCGGCTGAGGCTGACATTGAAATCACGAAGCTTGGTTCATCTCTTGTCATCGCTTTGGGAAACCCTAAGCATCAAAGAAAATGGCTCGCGATAGACAATGGTACTGCCACAGATCTTGAAGTCCTAGGCCTTGATTCTAAGGATCTGTCATTTGAGATTTTATCGAGTATCGAAAGATCGCCGGTGCGTATGGTGATTACCGGCAAGCTTTCGGCTTCGATTGTGGATCAGCTCCAGGCAATTCTAGGGCAAAATCGGTTGGCCTATGTCCCGAACCTCGGCGTTTGGCTGATCACGCCCATCATAACTGAAGGTCAAGACCAGTTTGCCAATACCGATCAAACCAGATGGAACAGAGAAAGTGCAGCCATCGTATCCGTTGCTGCGGCCAAGTTGAAAGCTATGGCAACCGGCATGCAATTAGATTCGTTTACCGAGTTTGTTATAAATCTTGGACAGGAACGATCTCGCTTGGCAAAAACGCTCAAGTCTGATGATCGCCACTTATTCGGTGAACCAAGGCGGAACGGGCTAGGGAACAATACCACATGGGAGATTCTCAAGCCGGTAGCGAAAGGCAGTTGGGCAAGAAGCGCGCCATTGGTCATTAGTCAACTTGAAAAATTCGCGAGGGAAAAGCGTGCGGAGATCTTGGGCTCTGGCAACGCCGCCGATCAAGATGGGCATGTTGCAAAATCCTTTTCTGGCGGTGCTCTAGAAGTATGGCTTGATCCAGAAGACGCAAGCTATTTCGGAATGGCTCATAAAATACAAAGCGGCGTGACCTATATGACTATAGACCGCCAGATCAGCGATATCGGTTTCCTCAATGTCCAGTCAGGCGACGTGATTGTGAATCATAACGACCCTATCGAGGTCAATGGTGTTAATAGAACGGATGAATGGCAACGATCCGGGCTACTTTTTATCAAGGATGCGCTAGCAAGTTCGGATCAGGCCAGTTTGTTAAAGGACTTGGCCAATGCTGCTCGGGTTATGGCCTTGGACCCACCGTTTCGTCGTGGATCGGCTTCGGTTATTGAATGGATTATGATGGCCACGGCGCAAGCCAAAGGGTACTACCTAGTCCTTCCTCCCGAGCAAGGCGAATTTGCCCGATGGGATCTTCAAGCCTTTGCAATGCCCCTACGGGAGACTTATGTCGATTGGTTCGCATCTCAGGCTAAACTCACTCCGGTATCGCCGTAGAGCCAGTGCTCATGCTTTTCTGCAGTCATGGTATCCATGATCGCGATTCTATCATGAATAATGCTATTGGAGGCGGCAGTTGATAGCAGTTATATTTTTTACGAACTTTCGCCTGAAACTCAGATTGAGTAAATGCGGTCGAACACTAATGTTGCGCCATCAAAATCTTGAATCGTAGCACTATGGACTACTACAGCAATTAGTAGTCCTAGTGGGTCAGTTTCCCCGCCAACCAAAAAGCCTGTCTAGACTTATGTCTAGCAGGCTTTTTGGTCATGATGACAGCGGAAGACGGGCTTATCAATTACATCTGCACAGGCTCATAAGGACGGTCTCCACCTTGGAATTGAATGTAAGGGTATACATTCGTGACGTTAAGTGAGCCATAGCTACCACGAAGATCCACATTTCTGGGACTATCTGGGTCTATATTTATATACGAGGTTTCGTAGCGCGCAAACGATACAGCTGAACGGATTCCTATACCCTTAACAAAAACCTTACTGTTGCCCTGAAGCGTGGCAATCAACGGCGCAAGATCCTTGGGGCCAAGGCTGCCTATTAGATCAATGCTGGTAACGACTATCTCATTTGTGCTATTCGAGAACGTGATACTGTCAATACTCCGCTCAGGTTTGTATAGAAGTTTATCACCGGCGAGCTTTTTCGTGTAGATTTTGACGTTGGCAGATTGTTTTTGACTATCTCCAAACCGCGCTGAGATGGCCCTATCGGTGCATACGCTCAATTGAGGTTTAATCGGTTCAAAACTATCACCCACATAAATGATTTCCGGAATGCTCGATAAGACGCTATTCCCCCATAGAGAAACACAGTTGTCGCTGGAGAAAACCGCCTCACCAGATTGAAACCTGCCTTTGAAGCTGTAAAAGCCCGGTGTGAATTGTTCAGTTGAGACATGGCTGCCAATAGGCATATTATACATTTCAACACCAATAACTTTTTTATTCCAATCGTATTCAGTGACCTCTAACTGAAAACGATCCACGGGAAATCCAGCCGTCGGCACTTCAAAGCTCACATCAAACAGTTGAGATTTATATCGGAAAAGTCCATCAACATTTGATTTTTCAGAACTGCCTCCGCATGAAGTCACGCCCGATACGAGGCCCATAGCCAGCATGATCTTGGAATAAATCTTCTTCATTTTTTCACTCATACGTATGCACTTCCTCCAAATTTGGTTTTGAATGTCCGACATAGGAATACGCAGACCAATCACAGCAGAATTCTAATAAGCAGAGACTGTGCCCACCAACTCGTGCATGAGATTTACGACCTGGCTCGTTTTAGAAATGCTAATGGAATCCGAATCTTCATACAGAAAAAGTTCCCGTTGCAGGCGCATTTTTGCTTAATTCACGTGTCTAAGAAGTTGACAGTTAATAATGCAGCTTTACAGGATCCTAGGGCCCAAGGTGGCCTCGAACGAAAATCGCTCGGATTTTTAAAAACCGGAATACCGGCACCACGACGATTTTGGGAGCCTTTGCTGGGTGTACATCTCTTTTTCTGGCTTTTGCGGTAGAATTCATCAGATTCCCCTCTCTTGAGTAAATAGCGGCGATGGCTGCCCATCGCCGGCTCTGCCGAGCAAGATATATGTCAATTTAGCATATTTATATCCTTAATTTCGATATGTTAAAGAGAAAATCCGCTAGGCAGGACGGATCGTCCAAGGCAACTGGCAAATTCTGCCATAGAGATTTTCAACCGCATTAGCCATTCCCTGATGCGAAGTTCTTTCCCGAAAGCTACAATCTCCGAGGATTTCTTCACACATGCGCTAAGGGAGAAGGCGATGATTGATCACAGCGGATTTAATATGAGCAAACCTACAGCGAGCCGGACGTTTTATGAAAAGGCGCTAGCGCCCCTCCACTACTATGGCGCCTTTGTGTTAGACCCCGATGGCCACAATGTTGAGGCCGTGTGTCATGATCCGCAGTAACAGCTCACGCAAATTAAAGGCGCAAAGATGACGACACAGCTTTGGATCGAGCCGATTGGTAGTATTATCTTAGCCCGGGTTCGGGGTATCCCGACCGAAGCTATCCTACGCGAGGCTAAGGAGCTGATCGCGCTACTGGTTAGCGAGACCGACCGCGATAGCGTGCTTTAGGGCACCCTCGAAATGAAATCGCCAGGCATCGACGTACCTATATCGCAGTGGCAGCTTGATCAAAAGATGAAGCCCACGGGGCTTCGCCGCACGATCGTTGTGTCCGATACGAGGCTCGCCTGGCCTTCTGCGAGGCGACTACCGCGTCTCCTACAACGAGCTCTCGGCCGCGATCGCATGGGTGGATGATGTTCATTGATCCAGCCATGCGGACTCGGCAAACGGCACAGACTGCGATGACCGGGGCTGTGGCGCAAGCTGCGATTCGCTGGTTTGCGCCAAAAACTAAAATTCGCTAAAATTTCAAGATGACATTTACTCCTCTATCATGCACGATCTTAGCAGTCTGTTTCCACAAGGAGCAAGGACTTGGAACCCCAAAAAAAAGAGAAATTGGTTCGCTATTGGTTAGAAGGTTCCAAGGATGATTTGAAATCAGCGAGAGACATTGCCGAG
>CAZOSN010000040.1:0-28686 GCA_964582405.1 uncultured Oligoflexales bacterium
AACGTTATCAAAAGGATAGATTTCGTTCACGAACTTTTCGTAATCCGTATTAGACGAAGCTATGGCCGTTGTTGACTCCGAACAGTTTAACGCGGCGACCAACCGACGCTGGGGCGGTCATCGTGAATCAAGTTTTCGGCTTAATGAAAATGGTAGCCTTCATGACCATGCGGTATTGTTTTTTATCGGCGAGGTAATCGACTTTCGAGGAAATGTCGCAAAGACGTCCAAACTTGTAGAGTTTGGCGAGGGCTTGAGCAACTCGATATTTTATTCGGCACCAGAACTGCGTGCAAGCAACGAGCGGGAGGATATTTACCAGATTTCAGTCCAAACTAGATTAAAGAACGAATCATCCTCCTTATTTAGCGATACGAAAGGAAGCTATCTGATAAGGGTACCAAAGACTAAATCTAAGCTCCGGTTTGAAAGAGAGGTTAAGGCTCTCCAATCTGCAAATGATCGCGGAATTATTGATTCAACTGGCCGCTATATCGGGGGATTTGGCGGCAATCATGTTTTTGAAGAACCTACCTTGCCACTGGCCTCGCTAAAATCAGTCAAAGGACTTATCGTAAAAAACAGTGGCAAAGACCTGCTCCGAGATCGGCTGCGGTTTGATCTCATACCGAATCTCTTGGTGCAGATTTCTGAATCTTCTGAGAAAAATCTTGTCTATGGCCGCTTGACCAGCTCAACCATAAAGGTTGCCATCGATGACAACCTCAAATTCCAGGTTGGGGCGTTGGATAAGACTTTGGCTTCTGATGCAAATGACGCGGCATCAATCGATTTTGGATGGTACCTCCGTGGGAGCGAACCGCCAGAAATTAACAATCCTCGGGCTGGTGTCTTTGCAGTCGCGATGCTTCACTTGGACCTCCTTCTTTTTGAAAAAGGAATGACGCTTGAGGATGTGCTTGCTAAAGCTTTTCACGAGATGGATTTTGATCCCGAGACCCAATCTGCGGACCTTTTCTTTGGACGAATGCCCATTGAAGTCTCGCGCGAACCTGTCTCCCCATGGATATTGGCATTGAAGGACCAAAATATTATTCCTGTCGTTGATGAGGACATAACTCCTGAACTCCGTCTAATTCTTAAGGGCCTTGAAACTAGCTCCCAGATGACCGTCGAAGACTATGCTGCCGGGTTTAAGTTGATCATGGATGAACGGAATAATCTCTAGTAGCCCTTCAGCTTTGCGAAAAAATTGCTTGGTTGTGTAAGATTCTGCGTTTCAGTCCTTCCGCGCTTCTGTGGTAAATATGCATCGCAGCACCACGGAAGCGCGGAACCAGGGTCACATGGAAACAAATGTTTGGTAGAGCGTCTGCAAATAGCTAAACGCTTGCTTTTTGGTTTCTGGAAAGTCTTCTGCTCTTCCACTCAGAAAATAGAGGTGATCAAGCTCCCGATTGTAGGCAAAACTCACTTGCGGCGATACCCAACCTACACCTTGATTCAGCTCATAGTAGGCAAAATGGGCTGCGCTGGGATCGAACAGATCTTTACTCCATGGATAGTTTTTACGCACCATTTCCTTGGGAAGGAGTTCGATCTGGTTGATAAGTGTCGCTGCGAGATCCACCTGCGAACCGATTATTTCGTTCTTTTGACCGCGGAATTCTGACTTTAGCGCTCCTCCGACCAGCAGTAGCGGGATGCGGCGGTATTCGGCTTGCCAAACGTCAACGCTTCCAGGAGTGACATGACTATGATCGGATACCAAAACAAAGAGCGTGTGTTCATACCAGGGCTGTTTCTTTGCCTGTTCAAAAAATTTGCCCAGCATGCGGTCTGAGTACATGATCGATTTGATGTAAGGTCCAAAGGGTCCATCATAGGAATACGATTCGGGGTCAGGAATGTCGTAGGGGGCATGGGAGCTGAGCGTATAGAGCGATGAGACGAAAGGTTGTCGTTCATCGTTGAGAATTTTAAGAAATTCGGCAAACATCGCACCGTCTTGAATACCCATGTAGCCCGCAGGATAGTTGCCATCAAATGACCAACGGTCCCGAATAGTTTGTACATCGTTCTCAATAAGCAGGGCTTTGATATTACCAAACTCAAGTTGACCACCGTAAATAAAGGAACTGGCATATCCACTCTGATTGAAAGCTTCTATTAGTTTTGGCAGTTTTCGGGTCTTGCTTGGCAGATCGGTTACGGTTACCTCAGGTAAAGCGGGAAATCCAGAATAAATCGAAGCGATTCCTTGCTGCGAACGATTGCCGTTTGCGAAGAAATTTGTGAATAGCAGTCCCTCTTGAGTAAGTTCTTGAAAAAATGGCGTCAGACCTCGCAGCGGTTCGACATCGGCAATCATCCGATAGGACCAACTCTCTAGCACGATAAATACAACATTCGGTTTTGAGGTATTCAAGATCCGGGTCTTTGCCGACGGAACATTGCTTGATTCATGTAAGTGCGCTACGGTTTCATTAGCTTCCTCGGAGGTAAACACTGCATAGCGCTGCTTGTACAGAAAGTCGGTATGCACGGTGATCAGCGCTTTGCCAAATGCCCAGCCTGGGTTGGCTGTGGCATCATTTACAATGGAATCAGTCGAAAAATAGACCCGACTGCTGTCGATTGGAAGCGCATGAATCCCACCGCGTGCGCCCGCGCTGATTCCCAGCAACGCAAGGGCCGCTAGAATAAGCCTGCGAAGTCGAGTTTTTCGCTTCCGCGATTCGTGTTCCAAATACCATCGAACTGTTTTGCTCGAGATCATACCAAAAAGCATAGCAAGACTAAGGTTGAGCGCTATCCATTCTAGAATTTCGCCTATGCGGACCACGGTGAAGACCTGCGATGGCATCTTAATATAGGATAGGATCATGGGATTGAGTTTCACCCGCCACTCCGAATACATGGCAGTTTCGGTACTGGCTACCAATCCATAAGCGACTGCCGCAAGAGTGAGATAGCTGACGAGCATGTGACGCCATACGCGAATCGTTTTCTCGGACTTAGGCTTCCCGAGTTCAAAAGGCAACAAGATAAGACCAAGCGGGAGCGATATCTCACAGGCTAGTGCTAAATCCAGCGGCAGGGCATGAAAAATAGAGCTGGCAAGTGTTCGAATCCAAACAGATGCCCCCGCATGGTAATTGTAGAGAAAAAAAACAGCCCGAAAAATGCCAAAAAATAGGATCCATATTAGGCAGCTGATACTCAGATAAATAAGCATCGTCAATCTCAACAACTGGAGTTGTGGGCTAAAATATTTCGTTACATTTTACGGTCTGTTCCTATTCTACCAAATTTGGCCTTCAAGCTGACGGACCACTAGGTAATCAGTATATTATTTATCTCGCGCGGTTATGATCCAAGAAAAAGCGAGTACACGTATTTCTGGAGCTTGGTACCGTCAGGATCTGCCTGGGTCTTTAGTTCGCAAAATGCTCGGGACCATTCCGAGGTTCTTATTCGAAGGGGTGGATTGGGATTTTCGATGCAGGCAAGAATGACTTTGGCGACATCGTCGGCCTCCTGATAAATGCCCATTTTTGCCCGCGCCTGGGCACCGCCCACGTATTTTGCGAGCAGGGCAGCATAGTCTTCTTCTGGAGGCGGGCCTGACATGAGCTTGGCGCGGACTGTATTGGCAAATTCGCTAACAATACCACCAGGCTCGACAATGGTAAATTTCACGTTAAACGCGGGGGTCACGTAAGTTGATAGAGATTCGGTAAATCCCTCGACGCCGAACTTAGCTGCACAGTAAACCTCGTTGAAAGGTTGCCCTACTAATCCACCGACAGAGGAGATATTGATGATGTGCCCCGACCTAGCCTTGCGCATGTGCGGTAGCACTGCTTTGGTGCATCGCATCACTCCCGTGAGGTTGACATCGAGAATCCAGTTGATCTCGTCTTCAGTAGCCTGTTCGATATTTCTGGCGAATCCAGCTCCGGCATTGTTTACCAAAATATCAATGCGTCCTTCGCTCTTGACGATTGTGCCCACACAGGACTCGATGGTAGCGGGGTCCTGCACATCAAGTGGTAGAATCTCGGCCGTGACTTTGGCAGCGGCAAGCGCCTTTTTGAGCGCGTCAGATTTTTCCGGATTGCGCATGGTGGCGAATACTTTGAAACCGCTGCCTGCCAATAAAACAACCGTGCTGATCCCAAGTCCCGTGGATGTTCCAGTCACCAAAGCGATTTTTGACATAGACCCTCCCAACCAAGTTTACTAGAGACAGCTATTCTAATTGAAAGCAAGGTCTTGCGTCAAATAGGTGCCGCCCTTACTCACAAGCTTTGTCGTCTCATTTGCATTATAGTCTAACGATGCAAGTCGCCAAAATCCGCTGATACGTCAGACAATTTACGAGGGCTTCCAGCAGGATCTACTTGGAAAGGGATTTTAATAGATTGGAGAATACCATGAAAATTGCAATCAATGGGATTGGCGTTGCCGGCCCTGCTCTGGCTTGGTGGTTGAAGCACTTCGGCTTTAATCCAGTCCTTTTTGAAAAGGCGCCTGCTATGCGGACAGGGGGCTACATCGTCGATTTTTGGGGCGTTGGCTTTGATATCGCCGAGAAGATGGGATTGATTGAGCCGTTACGAAAAAAGTCATACAACGTTGACCGTGTTGTGTTGGTCGATAATCAGGGCAACCGCATCGCTGCAAGCAACGCTCAAGCTTTGACCGAGGCTGCCAATGGACGGTTTTTTAGTATCGCCCGCAGCGATATCGCATCGACACTGCTTGAAGCCTGTAAGGGAGTTTCCTCTAATTTTGGCACCTGGATTCAATCGACCAAACAGACGGGAAATGAAGTGATCGCTACCCTTTCTTCGGGAGCCGAGGAATCCTTTGATCTGGTCATTGGAGCTGATGGCTTACACTCTCACATTCGTCAGCAGGTTTTTGGACCACACGAAAAATTCGAACGCAGTATGGGTGCCTGCGTGGTTGCCTTGACGCTGGATGGGTTTTCTAACCATGACGAGAGCACCTACTACAGTCATGCGTGTCCCCAAAAAGCTATTTCTCGCCTGTCATTGCGAGATGATCTGACCTTGTTTCTGTTCAGCTTCAGAGAACAACTATGGGGCAGTTTTCCAATAGATGAATCGGCGGCTAAGGCGGCATTGAAAAACGTGTTTAGCGATGTGGGTTGGGAGATTCCGGAAATTCTCAGGCGCTTGGACGAAACCAAGGATTTTTACTACGATCGGGTCAGTCAGATATTTTTGGACAATTGGAGCCAGGATCGCATTGCTGTCATCGGTGATGCCGCAGGTTGTATTTCACTGCTGGGAGGTGAGGGAACCGGTCTAGCCATCACGGAAGCCTACGTCTTGGCAGGTGAACTCTACAAGGCTCAAGGTGACTATACCAAAGCATTTGCCAATTACCAAAACTTGATGAAACCGTTTATAGTTGAAAAACAAAAGGCCGCACGCAAATTTCTGTTCTTTTTTGCCCCAAAAGGCGACAAGGAACTATTTTTTAGGAAAATGATCTTTAAGGCGTTGAATATCCCGTTGATTGCACCGCTGCTGCTCAAACAAAGTTTGCGTGATCATATTGCTTTGCCTGAGTATAATTTATGAAATCGGCAAATAAATAAGGTCCCCTGGAGAAATGTTAATATAATAGCTTTAACCTAAGCGCCTGAACACGGTGTTGCTGCTTTTGAAATCCCCGGACCCAATAAACGGAGCCAAAAGTCATCGATTCGTGCAAAGAAGTTGCAAGCTACGGCCGATATGCCTATCATTTTGAGAATGACCAATAATATTGAAATTCAAAAACACTGGGACCGCTGGGCAAAGGAAAACCCTTACTATGCGGTGCTGACCAATTCGCAGTACCTTGCATCTTCTTTGGACGAGAATGCAAAACAGACTTTCCTGGGATCCGGGAGGGACCATGTGGAAAAAGTCTGGAATCGCCTGGGCCTTGAAGCAGAATCCACGTCCTCGTACAAAATTCTAGATTTTGGCTGTGGCGTTGGTCGGGTTGCGATTCCTTTATCGAAACGGTGCCAATCCTTGGATGCTGTCGATATATCGTCCGCCATGCTTAGCCTTGCGCGATCGGCGGCGCAGGATTCTGGTGTCGCCAATATTGAATTTAAGCATCTTTCGGCTTGGCTGGAAGACTCTGATCAAGGGCTGTATGATTTGGTGCATTCGGCCTTAGTGTTTCAGCATGTGGCCTCAAGTGAAGCCCTCAAGCTGTGCCGACAGGTCCTCAATCGGCTGAAGCCGGGAGGAAAATTTTTTCTGCATTTTGCGATCGGCGAAGGAATTGGATGGACTGGCAAAATAAAACATCTTCTGCTTCGTCATATTTTCGTGTTTCGTTACCTTGCCAACCAAAGGTCGGGCCATCCGATTGACGCGCCCTTAATGGAAATGTTTTCCGTAGACCTTAATCAGCTTCTACTGCTCTTTTACGAATTCCAATGCAGTAGCTTCGATATGCAACTGGTTGATCACGGGGGTGTCCTGACAGCTGAATTCGCCGGAGAAAGGGCTCCATGAATCCTGTGGGCGAAGCCCGTCAGTTATATGTTTAGCGCCAAGACGCGGGCGGTTCGTTGTAGTTGGTTGCCTTATTGGTTAGGTCATTCAAGTTAATGAACAGTCCATTTTGAGTGCGGGCCCAACCTGGAGGTACCTCGCCTGGCATGTAAGTTGGTTGTGTTGGAGCCGGCGGAGGTGGTGGTGGAAGGCTCGTATCGACAGCAGGTGCCTGAGAGACCAATGATGCCGAAAAGTCATCTTTCACCGAGTTGTTGACCGCGGCTCCGCCGCCAACCTCTTTGGATTGCATCGCGTTCAAATTTTCTTTGGGTGGTTCCGCTTGAGCATCAGCCTGTGACTGATCGTCAGGACCTGCCGCTTGGCCGTCTTCGCCCTGCCCGCCCTCGATATCCTCGCCAGTTTGTTGCTGGTCGGCCGAGGAACAGTGTGTTGCTAGACACAGGATTACCATCATTTGCCATGCTAGTTTTGAGAGTTTCATAGTAGCCCTCTTCGCTTACGATCGCTTGTTAGTTGTTGCCAGTATTATTGGACCCTGCATTGTTGTTGCCCGTGACATTGCCATCCGCGTTGTTCCCACTGTTGGAATTAAGGTTGAACGCGTTCGCGGCGATATTGGCATTGAGGTTGTTGCTTTGCTTAGCATTAGGCTGAACTGGTGCTGCTGGAGCAGGGGCAGGCGCTGACACTGGCGCTGCTTGGATCGGAGCCGGTGCAGGGGGAAGGGCAGCGGGTTCCATGGGTTTTACGCCATTCGCGATATCACCCGGCATTGCTGTTGGGGCACCAGAGCCAGTCATCCACACCAGCGGGTGATCGCCTTGCATCAGCGTTCCGGCGACAGCGCCGCCTGGAGCAACATAGAGGTTTGTCGTGGCTCGAACGTACATGACTCGGCCGCCAGGTGGCGGTGCTGCGACAGCGGAAGCCTGCGGTTGGCCAGCATCGACAGCGGGTTGTTCGACCACGGGCGGTGCGATTTTTGCAAAATCGTTAGCCGTCGAATTGTTGATCGCAGCACTCTCCTTGGGTAGCGGATCTTGCACGACCGCTTGCTTTGCCGCAAAGTCTTCGACCGGAGCTGGCGCCTCTTGAGGCGCGGCATTGGCCTGGTCGTCGGCCATCTGATCGCCGCCTTGAGATTGGTCGTCTGCTTGCACCTCGGCGTCCTGCTGTTGGTCGTCAGCGCAATGGCTGACGCCTAAGGCGACGAGTGAAACGAGCGCAAGCTTAATCCAACGTTTTGCCATCATGATGGCCCCCTCGGGATAAGAAATTCCTGCCTAGTAAAATCTGCCCACATCTTCGACTCTCCCCCGCGATTCTTTAGGGGTTCTTGCACGAGAGGCTGGAAGATTATATGTAATACACTAATATTATTGATAAATAAATATTTGAAAAAATCTCAGGTTGCAGCCGGAATTCGGCGGTAATGTGGATTTTCAGGGAGCAGGCGGTATGGTTTACAAAAAAGGCCGCCAGGTTTTGGGACTCGGGCAATGGGCGAGATCGGCCAGGTGAAAAGCCAGCACCTCTCGTCGCTGAATTCTAGATAGGTGCACGATCGCGGGGTGCTGGGTAACGCCATCGAACAGTGCAATCCCTTGCTGCTCCATAGCTTTGAGCATCACGCGGTAACTGGCACGTGCAAGCTTCCGAAGCCTGAGGGGTGGGCTCAGTACTATCTCGACACCAGCACGCAGCCTACCGCCAATAGGAGTCCTGCGCAAAAACCCAAAATAGCCCTGAATGCTGCTTGATTCAGTCATTTCGATGCCAAAGCAGGTTCCATCCCTGAGGAGATTCTTAAGTCTCTCGCGTTCGATTCGCCAAAAATCGCTGCTTCCAGCGTACCACTGGACGAGAGAATCCGATCTCAACGACTCTTCCCTAAGGCGCAGAATACTTGGGTACGCGTCGGGCCCAAGGCGCCGGCAGACCAAACCTGCGGGCCAAAGCATTTCAGCGGTTGCCTGCATAGAAACAAGTGCTTGAGCCGTTTCGCCTCGCAATTCAAGTGCGCTGATTCCAAGCTTCAGATCAAGAAAGGTCGGAATAAGATCCCGGTGCATTTGCGGGACGTAGACCCGGAGTTTCGGAGCATATTTCTGGACGAGCACTTCGATCTGTTCCCTCAGCCAGGAGCCTCCCGATGGAAATTCCTGATCGTAATCAAACCGCAGCTCATCAACCTCTATCCGATAATAGGGGTGAATTACACGGGTTATCAGCACGTAACCCTTGACTTCGGTCCCATGCCAAAGCATTTCGCATGTCTTGATCTCACCTTTTGGGGGCGTTTCCATCGCTTTGATCACTGAACCTGTCTCCCTGACTGGAGTTAGGAGCTTGCCGTTTTCTTGGTCGGCTGATATAAGTTGGCTGACTGGCCAAATCTCGTTCTCGGTTTCTTGATCAGGAGAACCACATGACAAACCCAAGGATCGCGACCTTCGTTATCGTCCTAGGCTGCATTAGTTGCTCCCGTGGGATGACCTCGCTGCCCAAAGCGCAATGTGGTCCAACCAACGACATGCAGAATGTCAGCACCTACGAGGGCAGCCTAAGTGTTTCAAAAGAATTTGTGGCACAACACAAGGGTCCCGTAGGGCTTATCCGCAACCTCAAGGGCAAGGGCTACTGCACAGGTACACTGATTTCACCCAATCTATTATTAACAGCTCGTCACTGCATCGAAGGTCGCATCCTCGATTATACCGTTTATTTTAACGATGCCGCAGATATCGATGAGACTCCGGTTAAAATAACTGCCATTGCCGAAAGAGGATCGATCCTCACAGACTATGCCTTGCTCGAACTCGAAGGGACCCCTGGTGAGACGCTAGGCAAAGCCAAGATCAATGCAGCGGCGGTTCCGAATCCAGGCGACCCCTTGGTCATCATCCAGTTTCCAAAAGGTGGTGCCAAGCAAGTCGCCACGGGCACACTCAGCGACGAGGACGAACTCTACTGGAGCTATGGCGACCTTGATACCTTGGCTGGTGCGTCGGGAGCAGGCATACTCACCAGCGCAGGTGAGTTGATTGGTATCCATACCAATGGCCAATGCTATGAGGATGGAGGAGCAAACCGCGGCATCAAAATTTCGCGAGCCTATCAGGAATCATCGCTCTTGCAGAGTCTATTTCCTGCCGAACCGAAAGAAAGCGTCCCTGACAGCCCACTAGCCCACTAGTTGAGTATCTGGGTCTCTGCTACCTGGGCAAAATCCTTCATCACGATCGAAGTTGATGAAGGTTTGCGCAGACTTTGATCCAGCTCGTCAATAATGGCTAGAATTTTCCTGATCTGCTCCGCGTCAAATTCGACTTCTAAAGCGTGGGAGAGTTTTGACAGCTCGACGCGTCGAACATCGGCGCGGCGGGTCCTTTGCTCGATGCGATCCTCATCGCTGCGGGGTTGCTTGGCACTTTCGCGGCGCTTGACTTCTTCTTGAAGAACTTGGTAGGCCGCTCCCCGAATGGCTTCCTCTTGATCTTTTGGCAATTCGACCTGTTTGATCTTTGTTTTCCATATCGTAGGATCATCTCTTTCTGACTCGGGGAGCTCGGCCCGCAATACTTCCAATTTGGCATCGTCAAGTGATTTTCTAAGCTTTTGTCCGATGATCTCGACATTGCGCGACTTAAGTAATCCGAGCTTTTCTTTCTCCGAGATGAAATCGAGCACCTCATCATCGAACTCGCGCAGCTGCAATCCGCGCTCGATCGTCTTGCGGTCTTTGCCTACGCAGCGTGCGATTTCGATCTTCGACATCCCTTTTTCAAAGAGGGTTTGGTAGCAGCGCATTTTATCCACCTGAGTCAATTCCTGGCTGTGCAGATTGCTCACGATGGCTGTGATGGTGTTGTCGAGATCAATGTCAGCCATGCGCCGATCTCCGACTCTGACGAGGCAGGGTAGGTGCACATTTTCGACTCCAGCAGCACGTAACTCCGACACGGCCCGTGCCCGTCGCTCGCCGGAGAGCACCGTGAGCTGGCGGGAGTGAGTGTCGAAAGCAATCTGAATAGGAACCTTAACCCCCTGAGCTCCGACAGATTCTTTTAAGGCCGCAAAATCCTCATCAAAAAAGACCACACGGTAGTTGTCAAAATTTAGGATATCGACCGACAAAACATCTTCGAAAAAATAAAATCCTGGTTCGAGATCATGACAGGTTTTTTCGGCAAGGATTCGTCCCTGTTTCATCGTTGTTCCTTTGTAATAATGGGTGCTCTTTGTTCAAGATATACAACCTGGTTCAAAGAAGAAACACCAAAGATTCTGGAATAAAGGAGGTTGAACCAGCCGGCCCACGAATTAAGTTTATTTCAATTGATAATTAATTGGCCGGCTGGTTAACTCGCGTTAATGAAATACTCATGATCAGTTTTTTGCAGATCAGGGATCGATGCAACACTTGTTACACAAGGAGAACGCTATGGTATCACCCAAGATTTACCTCATAGGCCTCAGCTCGATGTTGTTCGCCCTGAATGCTCAGGCGGATTTTCTTCCAGAAAACAACCTCTATCTGCAAGACTATCTCGAAGCCGATGGCGGGATAACCGAAAGCGACTTTAACGACGTGATGGATCAGGCCCAGGCGGTCTATGGCCCGATCATCAAAGCACAAGGCGGACAGTTGAACTTCACCCGTAACTGGAAAGATTCGACCGTCAACGCCAGTGCAAATCGCCTGTTCAATATTTGGTATGTGAACATGTACGGTGGTCTGGCTCGCCGCCCCGAGATCACCAAGGATGGTTTCACAATGGTTGTTTGCCATGAGCTTGGCCATCACTTGTCCGGATTCCCTTATGTTTCAAGCTGGGCAGCTGATGAAGGCAACTCAGACTACTTTGCCGCTTTATCTTGTGCTCGAAACCTTTGGCAAAATGATTCCGAAGGCAATGCTGAGGCTGCTGCGGATATCCCCGAATTTCCCAAAGCTCTCTGCGACGAGGAGTACTATGGCGAAGGTCAGGCTCGCGTCGATCTCTGCTACCGAGAAATGCTTGCCAGTTACTCTGTCTCCAATCTGCTAGGTTCCCTCGAAGGGGTCAATGTCGATTATAATACGCCGGACAAGTCCAAAGTTTCGACCACCTATCATGGTCATCCTCATGGCCAATGCCGCATGGACACCTACATGGCTGGGACTCTCTGCCAAGCCAAGTTTGATGCTAACGTGATTCCAAAGGACGAAAAACAGACAGCAGCAAATTCTTGCCATGGTTATAGTGGTTTCACCAAGAACCTGCGACCAACCTGCTGGTTCAAACCTGGACTCTAGTCGATAGATACTCCCGTAACGCCCCAAAAATAAAAGGCCGGATCGTTCCTGAAACGTCGGCCTTGTTTGCTCGCCACAATGAGCTCGGTCGCCGGAGGGCCTGTTAGGCAACGCCTTGCAATTTGAGTTCGAAGTCTTTTTTGTTGGTCGCCGCCCGGAGTGCTTCGTTCTCCGAAATTACACCTCGTTCCAGAAGTTCCAGCACAGATTGATCAAAGGTCTGCATTCCATAAAAATCTTTGCTTTTTTCAATAACATCGGTGATGATTTTGGTGTTTCCTTTAAGAATCAGGTCCCGAATCCGCTCATTCGTGATCATGATTTCCAGGGCTGGCACCATCCCTTTGCCATCGACGCGGGACAGCAGCCGCTGACTAATAATCGCCTTCAAGGAGCCAGCTAGCGAGAGGCGTATCTGTTCGTGCTGGTGAGGTGTAAAGAAAGACATGATCCGCGTGATAGTCTCCTGTGCATCCTGGGTATGCAATGTTGAATACACCATATGGCCAGTTTCAGCAGCTTTGAGCGCGGTTTCTACGGTTTCTGAATCGCGCAGCTCCCCCACAAGGATGACATCTGGATTTTGGCGCAGGGCGCTTCGTAAGGCCTGAGGAAACGATTCGGTATCGATGCCTACCTCTCGTTGGTTGATGGTCGATTTTTTTTCCTGGTATGTGTACTCAATCGGATCCTCGATCGTAATGATATGCTTTGCCTGATGGGTGTTGATGCGTTCCATCATGGCCGCGAGCGTGGTGGATTTTCCGCTGCCGGTGGCTCCTGTCACAAGCACTAGCCCTCGCGATTCCTCAGCAAGTTGGGTTAGGATTGGCGGTAGCTGCAACTCCTCTAGCGAGCGAACCGTGTTGTTGATTACTCGGAGCACCATTCCAAAAAGTTGCCTCTGGCGGAAAATATTAACACGAAACCGATAGCCGTCGGGCGATTGGTAAGCAAAATCCAAATCGCGTATTTCTTCTAGCTGCGCTCGCATTTTTGCAGGAATCAAAGCCTTGAGCCAATCGTTCATCATCTCTGGTGTCACGACCGAGCCGTCTGCAAGCGAGATCAGTTTGTTGGATAGCCGAAACCGTGGCAATGCTCCCACCTTGACGATAATATCGCTTGCCCCACCGCGGATCGCGATCCTCAGAATTTGGTCTATTTTCATTCCAGCCCTTTCACCTGGGTCACCTAAGCAACTTTCGGCATAAAACCCCTGCAAGTTGAGAAATTTATCGGGGACATTAAGGGTGATCATGTGTCCGGTCTATCCTAACCTCCAGGAATGACTTTGAGATCATGTCGTTTCTGCCTAGTTGGTGGACATCGGTTAAGCAAGCAGCCTAAAATGGAGGGAGTGACAAACAAAAATTAACGAGCAGCTTCGGCTCATAGATGGGTTAAAAAGAGGAGGACTCATGGCCCAGGCGTTTTGGCCAGGACTTTTTTTGAGTTTTATGCCGGTTCTTGGTTTTGCCGCCTCCGATGCGTTTCTAATCACCGAACTACCCACGGGAAAATCAGTAACTCTCCCCCACCCAGCACTCACACTGATCCCGCTTAGTGAAAGCGTCAGGTTAACATCGACCGATTCCACCCAAACAATCAAGATTTCGCTCGCAAATCCAGTACCTGGTGCTTACAAGATCGCCATCTTCGATCCCAATAGCGCCGGCGTCAAATATCTGAAGATCCAAAAAAATGCCGCCGCGATGTACACGTTTCGTGACCTTTCGACGATTCAGCTGGTTCCGCAAAACATCAATAACACCCAAGGCGCACAGCTCATGATAGAGAGCAATCGCCCTCTGGGAATAAGCAGATAGAAATTGCGACGATCTATAGGATATTTTTGTTTGCTGTGGGCTCTAAGGGAGGGCGACGGCGAAGTTTAGGAGATACCGGCTAGTGGTACCTGATCTCCTAAACTATATTCGCCGCGTGCTTCGAAATTCCCAGAATCTTAATGAGCAAATTTTGGGTCAATAACTTTGTCATTTTTGGTCGCGCTGAGAAAGCGCTTGGCGCAAAAACGATTGTCACCAATGCGAACCCATCGACCATCTTTCGAAAGCTCGTGCTGCGTAACTTCCTGATTGAACTTCAGGATGCCAACAGCTTTGTACTTCATACCGGGGCCAGTACGGACGTTCAATGCGGAAACGCGAACAAACATTTTGTTGCCGCTGTTTTCGCCTTCAACGGCTTTGTTAGCCACAGCACTGCCTGCAACAGGAGTTGCACCTGGCTTGCCAGCTTGAGAAGCTGCTGAATTGATCGCGCCACCTACGGCACCACCAACTGCACCACCAACTGCACCACCGGCCGAAGGCATACCGGCAGAATTTGCCATGCCAGGCATGCCCGGCTTTCCAGCTTGAGACGCAAGATCTCCACCCATACCACTAGACTGGGCTTGACCATCTGCGTTCATTGGATCTTGAACTGACGCGTCATCGTCAGAGCAAGAAACCATCCCCATGAGACACACTGCAATCAACACTTTTCTGATCATTTTAACTCTCCAAGCAATAAAGTTAATCACATGGCACATCTCGGAGTTTTCCAACAAAATGTTAGGAAAAATTGATAAGTACCTGTTAATAAAGTATATTTTATCTAATTATGCATTCAGGTGCAATGCAATTTGTGTTCTCTACCGACATCAATTCCACTTTTCAAAATATTGCCGCGCTCCACCACTTAGTTAAACTGCATGCTCAATGGCTCATTTTCTGACTCAGGTTTGTTTTAAAGATGCCCGATCTTGCAAGAGGTTGCAAATTATTTCCGCCCCAGCGAAAGCGCACGGGGAGATTCAAAGCACTTTGGTCGTGAAAATACCAGCGTGCTTCAAACACGGCTTGATCGCGAGTTTGTTTGATATAGCGAGTTTCCAACTCCCCTGATTCTTCTGTTCGCAATATCTGCCATTCCCCTGGGGATTTTTCCTGTTCCAAAACAAGAAGTGGAAATTGAAAACCGATCTGATCAGGAAGCCCTCCCTGCCACCGGGCCGCAAGGTGTGGCACACCAGAGTCAGTTCGCACCTCAGGTTCAGATATCCAGGCAATGGGATGCGGCCAAGGCTCGCGAGCGAGCGGCTGGCCCGAGCGCACGGACAGCGAAAATTTTAGATCGCTGAGCCGGCTTACTTGGTCATTCGCCTTTAGATCTTGAGCGAGATTGGCCACGGCGTTCACAAAGTAAGACCCACTGCCGGGGCCATACAGGGTGTGACCTCCTTCGTAATGCTGCATCGCATACTCCTCGCGCGTCGTTAGATAGCCGAAATAGCCATTGCTGCAGCTCACCACCGCTACTTGGTCAGGTGCAAAACCAATTCTTGCCAGTGGCTCTTCAAGATGGCGCCCCATCTCGAGCGTGATTTCGAACGGCAATGCTACGAGTGCCAAATCATTGATCGTCAACACCTGAACCATGGCATGACGCGGGAAAGCAGCCTCCGGAACAAACCAAGGCTGAAAAAACGATGCCAAAACCCTCTTTTCTCCCTGACAAGTATAATAGCTCTCCTTCTGCGGCCAGCCTTCGCCAAACCAGGGCAAATGGTAGAGCACCGGAGTAGGCCCATCTTCCGCTCCGCCAGCCAGCGCCATTCCAACTTTAGGACTGCAAAGGGTGGGATTTTCGCCCTGGGACGCCGCCAACAAATCGAAATCTTCCGCAGCCAGTTTTGACTTTGTCACATCCTTGAGATCGGGCGTCATATGACGAAATAAGTCGGCGGTTGATCCACCGAGCGCTTGTCCCAGCCGCTCGGCTTCCTCAAAACCTTGGTGCGTGTAGTGCGGGGAATTATCCCCATGGGTCCGATTTATGATTCCCACAACGACCTTCGCATGCAGGTCTTCGCTCAGAGCTGAACTTGCTGCCTCTGCCGCATAGGAGAAAAGGTCTCCATTGTAGACATCCGTTGGTGGCACGCTGGTACCATGAACAGAAAAGCTCGCGAGGGCTGCGAGAGGTTTAAGTTGGTCACCTTGAAGCGCATCTAGACGGATCACGCTCAGCTTTGTATTGGTCGCGTCTAATGGTCCGTCGGCATCCTTGTGGTGTGGATTGTTGGAGAATGCCGCCATAGAACGATTGCGATTCAAGCCTTTAATTTCTGTCGTGGCCGTCGTGATGGTCCCTGGCTTACGTGTATCGTACCCCTCAACCGCAGCATGGGAAATCTGTTCAACCAAAAAATCAAATACCGGCTCGTCTAGACCGGCTTCGGTGCCAGCCCAGTTGTTGTAGAAGTTGCTGGCAAAGAAGTTGCCAGGTCCACCGTGAGTATGCGTGCCAGCCAAGAGAATGCCTGCCGGATCAACTCCGATATATTTTGAAACTCTGTCTGCAACGGCCCGATGCAGCAGTAGCGAACCCGAAAGGAGATCAAGTTGAATCAACAGTAGCGGTGGTCCCTCCCTGAAGCCAAGGTAAAAGGCCCGGGCCTTGAGTTTCAAGCGAACCCCCTCGGACTCAAAACCATTGCGCGAGTATCCTGACATCCCATGAAGAGGTGGTGGGGTAATATCGGAAACGCCGACACCAACCAGTGAGACCTCACGCTGACCCTTGGGAGCCTCAATTTTGGGGAGCTCCCATGTGAAATCCCGCTGCTCCAGCGTGCAGCCTGAAAACGCTAGTCCGCCGACCGTAGCCAACCCAATGATCTGACGCCAACTCATGGTTACCTCGCGCGCTCCAGGGAAAAGAAGGCCTATCCTAGCAATTTTTTGGGTATTAGAGCTAGTCGTTGGTGCTAAAAGCGCCAGCGACGTGTCCTGAGGAGTGCAACGACGAAGGATCTGGTCCAGTCATGCAAGTAATTTCAGTATGTTGCCGAGGGAGATCCCTCCTCACTTCGTTCGATCGGGACACGTCGCTGGCACGAAACGGAGTTTCGCGCCAGCGACTCGCTAGCAATATAACTGCGGAGAATCAAAAGGCCTTATACAGAAACGCCAAAAATAAACTAAAAAATGTTGATAAATAATGGCATTTGGCCTAAATTAGGCCCCGCAGCACGAGCTGTCCTCAAGAGGGGGATTTATGCATTCAGGATTTTGGTCGAGGCTTATGATCGTTATGGCCTTTGCGCCCCTTTCTGTCCAAGGACAGAGCACGACGACAAAGAAAGGCTATGATTATATGGGTTATGCTAGGTCCTGCACTCCGCTCAAGAATCCTCTACATTGCCCACCTCAGAATGGGGTCGTAAGCGATTTCCGCGAAGCCTGTCTTGGTATATCAGGCCAGGTTCTGATTTGTGGCTGCCAAAAAATTCTTTGTTCCAAGCGGATCACCTCTGCAGCCCACATGAAAACCTTCTAAACCCGCTGGGATATTCGATTAGCCCTACTGCGTTAAGTCGATGATTGCTGCGTTGCTTGCAGGGAAAAAATCCTCATTTACCCAAATGTAAACTGCGGTTTTTTCCCTGCCGCGCGCCTTGTACTGCCTTGTACTCCCCGACTTAACGCAGTAGGGTTAGCGCTGTGCTGCTGGCCTAAAATTGCCCTTTTTTAAACTGGCTCTGAGAAGTTCGCCGATCTCTTCGATGGGATGATCAGCTGCTTTACGCCGCATCTCTAGAAAGTTGCGGCCACCAAGCTCGTTCATCTCGCGAAGCCATTCATCGGCAAAGCGCCCCGACTGAATATCGCGAAGGACCTCGCGCATCTGCTCTTTGACCTCAGGGCTTATGATTCGCGCAGATGTCCTATAGTCGCCGTACTCGGCTGTGTTGGATATTGCCTCGCGCATCTTGGCAATGCCATGCTCGTGGATGAGGTCGGTGATGAGTTTGACTTCATACAAGCATTCAAAATACGCCATCGCTGGCGAATAACCAGCCTCGACCAGGACTTCAAACCCCGCGCGGATGAGGCCAGATACTCCGCCGCACAAGACCGTTTGCTCACCAAAAAGATCGGTTTCGGTCTCTTCGCGAAACGTCGTCTCCATAACGCCAACGCGGGTCAAACCGATGGCTTTGGCGTAGCTGAGCGCGAGTTTCTTGGCGATGCCATCGGAATCCTGCGCCACCGCGATCAGTCCAGGCAGTCCCGAACCGTCAAGATACTGCTGCCGCAATGCCCTGCCTGGTCCCTTGGGAGAAATCATGATGACACTAATACCGGACGGCGCTGTGATTTTTCCAAAATGAATATTGAAGCCGTGGGCGACGGCGAGTGTCTGGCCGGGCCGAAGCTTTGGCGCGATGCTGTCACGGAAAACCCTGGCCGCGGATTCGTCAGGAACAAGGAGCATGATGACATCAGCCCATTCCGAAGCCTCCAAAATCGTCACGACTTTTAAGCCTTGGGCGATCGCGCTCGCCTGCGATTTGCTGCCTGGGTTCAACCCGATGCGAATTTCGACTGCCGAATCACGCAAATTCAGCGCATGCGCATGACCTTGATTCCCATAGCCAATGACAGCTACTTTCTTGCTCTGGATAAGCTTGAGATCTGCGTCGGATTCATAGAGCATGTTTATTTTCATGCGGGGATCTCCCATACAAGCCTGTGTCGGAGCACTCGCGAAAATTGGAGGAGTCTCGACCCGATCTGCGGTATACTACGGCTAATTTGCGATTTTTCAATATTTTTATGACAAATAATAAAAGAAGACGGTAGGCTAGCCATTGTGAGGACACATCATAGGAGCGGAGATGACCAAATTAGATATTCTTGAATTGCCGCAAGAGCTCAAGTCACTCATTGCGCAAACTACGCTTCCTGAACGATTGGGTTTCGGTAAAACCAAGACACCCATCATGGTTAGGGCGAGTTTCTCTGGAGATCGGTGGTCTAAGCTACAAGCTACGGCCTACGAACCTTTGGCAATCGATCCGAGTGCCAAATTTATTCACTATGGCCAGGCGATATTCGAAGGACTCAAATGCTTTCGAAATGGAGAACATATCGATCTTTTTCGCCCTCTCGAGCATGCGAGGCGCTTTAATGCTTCTGCTAAACGCATGGCGATGCCCGCTTTTTCCCCCGAAATGTTTTTAAGCGCTGCAGCGACGCTTTGCTACCATTTGGCTCCTTTGATCCCGCGCGGCGAAGGCGAATCACTCTATGTGAGACCTGTTATGATCGCGACTGAAAGCGGTTTGGGGCTTGCCGCGGCCAAGGAGTATTTGTTTTATGCGATCGCCTGCCCTTCGGGTGCGTATTTTTCTGCAAATGAGGTCAATGTCTTGATCGAACGGCGAGATTGCCGCGCGGCACCTGGCGGTACTGGTGCCGCAAAAACGGCCGGCAACTATGGAGGCAGCCTAAACTCGATGATCAAGTCAGGGGCGCTTAATTTTCAGCAGAATCTCTGGCTCGATGCCAAGACGATGAAGAATGTGGAAGAACTCTCGGGCATGAATTTTTTTGCCGTTATCGATTCCGAGCTGTACACACCGGCCTTGACCGATTCTATTTTACCGGGCATCACACGCAATTCGATCATCGACCTCGCAAGCGATATGGGCATCAAGGTCCATGAAACAGCAGTCAATATCGGTGATGTGATCGCCGCGCTCAAAACCAAGAGATGCAGCGAAATATTTGCCACGGGAACTGCTGCCGTGGTCACGCCCATTGCAAGCCTCGGCGAAGAAGACGGTACGCGTTATATGGCACCCGAGGCGTTTGGCCCGATCGCGCAAAAACTTCGCAGCGCCTTGGTTGGAATTCAGCGGAGGAGAGCGCCAGATTCCAAAGGATGGCTGACGGAAGTAACTGGTTAGGGGAATCCATGAGTTCGTCCGCATTCGACCGCCTCACGGCAGCTCGCGAGCTTCGCCAAGCTGGCAAGCCTCGGGAGGCGATTCAGTGGCTGTTACCTCAACCTGAGGAGTCGCCCATACTTGCTGGTTTTTATTTCCTAAAGGGGCTTTTGCATCAGGACTTGGGCGAGTCAAAGCATGCCATCGATGCCTATAAGACCGAGCTACTTCACCATCCCAATCATGTTCACAGTCATATCAACATGGGTGTGATTTATTTTGAGACTGGCCGCTTTGCTGAGGCGATCGCAAGCTTTAAATTAGCGGTGCTCACCGGTAGCGACCAGTTTTTGCCATACTACAATCTGGGCAATGTCATGCGGGTTCTCGGCCGCTATAAAGAGGCGGTTGTTTATTACAACCGAGCCCTGCAGATCAATCCTGAAAGCCTCGATACACTTACAAATCTATCGCCGCTTTACCGACAGCTCGGTCTTACGGAAAAGGCTCGATCCACCTATCTTAGGATCATTGAGCTCGATCCAAACAACAAAACGGCTCAGCATTTTCTTGCCTCTCTTGAGGGCGCTAGGACCGATCGCGCTCCGCAGGATTATGTTGAAAATCTTTTCGACGATTACGCGCCTGAATTTGACCATAGCTTAACCAAGGTACTCAAATATAACACGCCCCGGGCTATGGCCCGCCTTGTCGCCGAGATTGGTGGCATGCCTCGAGCTGCCAAGGGCCTGGATCTGGGTTGTGGGACTGGATTGGGTGCGGAAGCCCTGCTTGCGCATGTAAAGGACTGGATAGGGGTCGATCTCTCTCAGAAAATGCTGAACGAGGCCTCGAAAAAAAATCTTTACCGCGACCTGATCAAGGCCGATATCGTGGATTACCTCAATACAGCACCAGAACAATTTGATTTCGTCTTGTGCCTCGATACCTTTCCCTACATCGGCGAGATAGGTCCCTTGCTCAACGGTATAAAAAACTGCCTTACGGCAAGCGGACTTGTTGCCTTTTCGACTGAATCTTCCGATGGGATCGATGATTACAGGCTCAATGAAAGTGGTCGGTATAGCCATGCGCGCGAGTTTGTCGTTCATACGGCCGAGCGCCTTGGATTTTCGCGTCTGCGCGACGAGGAGACCGTCCTCCGGATTAACGCGGGCGAGGAGGTTAGGGGGGCACTTTTTGTCTTTCGGAAGCCCAAGGCGGCGCCATGAATTCCTCCTTTAAAGAGCGATCCGGAGTAGGAATTTCCGCAACTCTCAGGCAGAGTGTGATTTAAGGCTTATAGACTATGCTGTAAGGACGATTCATGTTTGGTTCCATACCATCGATGTTTTTTCAATTTGGCGGACAGGGCACCACCTATCTGCGAGAGATGACTTACCTTTATAATAACTATCCTGAATTAAAAGAATATTTTTCGAATATCTTTGCGATCCTCGACGAAGGCTTGGCCTATCTCAAGCCCGAGCCGCGTCACCTGCGCCAGGGCCTGAAGCTCAAAGATTGGCTTTCGGGATCAGACGTGCCAGGCTCGGATTACCTTGGGGTTTGTACGGTTGCATTGACCTGTGTTCATATTACCCAATCGGCTTACTATCACCTGTGGATGACGAGGGTTCGCGAACCGGAACTTCTTTTGAAACACGTCGTTGGAATGACCGGCCACAGCATGGGTTACCATTCAGCTCACCTTGCCGCTCTGGGTTTATCTGGTCCCGACTATTGGGACGCCCTCCGTCGGTTCGTTCTGTTTGTGTTAGTTGGCGGATACCGCTGTCAGGAGACCTTTCCAGAGCGACCGCTTTCTGACGCCATGCTGGATTTAGCAAATCAATTCGATTTTCAAAAGCCAAGCTCTATGGCCAGCATCGCGGGGCTCACTCAAACCAAACTCCAGGAATTGTTGGATCAGTACAATGGACAGATTGCTCCTGAACGCCGGATCGTGATCGCCCTTGTCAACACGCCTCAAGCTATGGTGGTGGATGGTTATGAAGAGGAACTGATTCAATTTCGCCACAGATACCGCGCTGATTTCTCAGCGCCAGACATCAAATGGAATTTTCTCGAAGTATCAGCCCCATTTCATAGTCCCCTTTTGGAGCCTGCTTGGGAAAAATTTTCTCAAGATCAGAAGTTTGTTGATTTCTTCGAGCAGGGGCACGCGGCCCGAGTTCCCGTGATTTCGACCTCAACGGGCCAGAATATCCAGGGTATGGGGGATCTCTATGAGTTCTCGTTCCGCCTCATGACGTCTGTTCCACTCAATTGGCCTAGGGTAGTTGAGGCATTGCGCGTTCTGCAACCTTGCGACGAGATTATCGACTTCGGCCCAGGACGATTTTCCCTGAGCTTCACCCAAAAGATGCTGAGTGGCGAGGACATAGCCTGCCTCTCTGTCACCAAAAAACCCGAATTGGAGATACTATTGGATCGGAATTTTGATGATGGAATCAATCTCCCTAAGGGGCTTTCTCCTTTGACCCAAGATGATCAAATGCGCGCCTTTTGATCCTTTTATAGCGTATCAAATCAGCTTTGCGAAAAAATTGCTGCGTTGTGAAAGAATCTGCGTTTCCGTTATTCCGCGCTTCTCGGGTAAAAATATGCATCGCAGCGCCACGGAAGCGGGGAAGGACGAAAACGCGGAACGAAAATTTTTCGCAAACCTGCCATGAGAAAATCCTGACTCCCGGCAGGGTCAGTCCGTGCGCGAGGAAAGAAATTTTATCGCCTCGGTAAGTCCCTTGATTGTGAGTGGATACATGTCGGAGAAGATTTCGCGAATCATGCGCGTGGACGGTATATCCCAATAGGTTTCTTTTTCTGGATTGAGCCAGACCGAGCGTGGCAGTCGGTCGCGGATGCGTTTTAACCAGGTCAGGCCAGTTTCTTCATTATATTGATAATAGCTTACCGATCCGCCTTGCGACGTCAGCTCATAGGGATGCATAGCGGCATCGCCCACGATAATTAAGTTCCAAGTTGGATCAAGCGACTTGAGGAGCAGGTTGGTCTGCTCCATCCTCTGCTCGCGCATGTTGGCAAAAAGGTAGTCATAGGGACAATTGTGAAAATAAAAGTATTTGAACGCTTTAAAATGCTTGGCATGATAAGCGGCAGTGAATATCCGCTCACAGAGCTGCGTGTAGGGTGTCATCGAACCTCCGATGTCCATCAGCAGCAAAAGTTTGATTGTATTGCGTCGCGGAGGTTGGAATTTCAGTTCGATATCGCCACCGTTGTTTGCGGTTTGGGCGATCGTGCCATCAAGATCCAGCTCATCCCACAGTCCAACGCGCCCCAATGTGCGAAGTTTTTTTAAAGCTAGGCTTATGCTGCGCGTGTCGAGCACTCGGTCATGACGCAAATCCTGATACGATCTCAAGCTTGCAACCTGAGCTGCCGAACTCTGGCCACCTCCTCCTCCAGCGCGGATGCCTCCTGGGAAAAAGCCGCTGTTGCCATAGGGACTGCTACCACCGGTGCCAACCCAGCGGTCGCCACCATCATGGCGTGAGGTCTGCTCCCTGAGGCGCTTTTCAAACTCCTCGCGAATCTTAGCCATATCCCAGTCTTTGAGAGTCCTAGCCCTCAAGGCGTCTAGGTCGGGTAGCTTAGCGTTCTTTAACCAATCCAGGAATTCATCCTTCAGCGGGGTTGGAATTTCGACGCCCTTAAAATATTCAAGAAAGCATTGATCGTAGGTATCAAAGAGGCTCTCAGATTTCACACAGAGGGCGCGGCAAAGGTAGTAGAATCCTAAAAGCGATTCATCCCCGAACCCCTGTTTGAGCGCATCAAGCAGCATGAGCCACTCGGTGATCGTCACAGGGATTTTCCGCGATCGCAGGAGAAAGAAAAATCCAACAAACATGGCTACTGCCTTACGTATTCGATATCAGATTCTTTTTTTAATAGAACTCCGAGAAATGGAATCGCTGTCTTGAGTCGATCCAGATCGACTTTTTCTCGCTCTAGTGCTGATACCCAGTCGATAAGTTCAGAAGTCGAGGGCTTTTTACGGATGTCGTCCTGATCGCGCAGCCAATAGAATTTATGGAGCGCTGCCTCAACAAGTTTTGCTTCAGCGTCCGGATGATGCACTTTGAGTATGTCCAGCATCGCGGTCTTGTCAGGGAAATTAATATAATGAAAAACGCAGCGCCTAAGGAAAGCGTCGGGCAATTCTTTTTCAGCATTTGAACTGATGATGACTATGGGGCGAAGTTTGGCTTTCACGACTTCACCGGTCTCAAATATCGCGAAACTCATCTGATCCAGTTCGTGCAATAAATCGTTCGGAAACTCAATGTCCGCCTTGTCGATTTCGTCAATCAACACCACGGCCCGCTCAGGCGAACGAAAGGCAAGGCCAAGGGGACCCAGCTTGATGTAGTTTTCGATTCTTGAAACATCGCGGTCCTGAAACCTTGAGTCGTTGAGCCTTTGGACTGCATCGTAGACATAGAGACCCTCCTGTGCTTTTGATGTGCTTTTTACATGCCAGGTAAATATTGGCACCTTGAGGGCTTCTGCGATGGCATGAGCTAATAGCGTCTTGCCTGTCCCTGGTTCCCCACGCACGACCAGAGGTTTTCCCAGGGCGATGCTGACGTTAACGATCTCGGTAAGCTCTTGAGAGGCAATATACGAAGCGGTCGAAGAAAAATTTAGCACGGTAACTCCAAAAACGCAGACATGGTTCAAGGTCATCTCATGATGGCCAAGAGGCTTCCTGGTTTTTTTGATTCGGCGCTTCCCGTGCTGACAATTCCTAGCACCCCTGCCGAAAGGCAATTTATAAGAAACCTCGTGATTTATTCGTCTTATCAGGGGATGCGCACTTTGTAAATTCAAACATTTGAACGTGCTTAGAGCTTAGCAAGGTATCTTGACGGGTCTCATTGATTCGCGAAAAAGAGAATGCCTGCAGCTAAAGCGATTCAAACTTAATGCTTCAGGTGCAGGCCCGGGAAATGCTTGAAATGCAATCCGTGAAACCAAGGCCGTACTTTTTTGACGATAACAAACACCAAGGGCGCCAATAGGAGAAACAGTCCCAAATAAAAATAAATCTGGGCAAACTTTGCCGCACTGCCCCCCATGCCGCTAAATCCAAGCACAGCCGCCGCTAATACGTATATTAAAAAGAACAGCTCCCAGCGTAACATCGCACCACCCCTTTGCGGTTTTCGGGTTCTCTGACGAATCTAGTCAAACCAGTATCAAGGGATGCAAAAACGATTCCCAACCTATTGAAAGATTCTCATCCTACTTTTCGCGATCCATTGCCTTGATTAAGAATTCAGAAGCTGCTAATTCCAGGTAGGAACCAATGTTTATAGGAGGAAAATCTTATGAACTCACACCTTATCAAAATCCTGGCGATAGTATCATTAACCTCAGGCAGCTCGATATTTGCCGCCAATTGCGACAAGGACGATATCCAAGATAAGTCCCGTGATTTAGCGCAAAGTTCGAGAGAATTAACAAACGATGCCAATCAACTACGTGGTCTCTACCTGATCGCTTCTTCTGCAAGAAGGCTCACCGATGAGGCGACTAAATTGCGCCGAGACGCGCGCGACGAGGATAGCTGCAACAAGCTAAGCAAACAATTCAACGATGTAAGGCGTGCTTACCGTTATTTGTCAAATAGCTTTAGTCGGATTAATATCTATGGAGGTAATTTCTACGACAGCGACTACCTTGACGATCATCGGCATGATGACTATTACGACGACGGGCGTCTCTTTCCGTACTCTCCGTACCCGCACAATGCGCACTATGATCTCAGTGATCTGAGGAGACTATTTTCGCAGTGGCGTGACGTGCAGGCTGATTTCCGCGACCTTAACCGCGAATTCTAGACAAACTATGCAATCTCTTGGTGCCCTTCGCCGAGAGATTGCTGTAGGGTCTGTTTAAAAATTGCTCTTATTGGTCCTCTAGTGCGCTTTTGTGGCAATCATCGGGCAAATCAGTTGCAAATCATCCTTCCAAATGCGACCTAATTTTGTCAAACGCCAAGGTGCGCCGATCATTCATGAATAGAGTGTTCGACACCCTGTTCTTCAATATACTCGCGCCAAAAACAATCAAAACTGCAAGCGAAGCAAGGCCAGCCATGGTGCCCAAAACGATCGACCCACTGTATGCTACAGCAGCCCCTCCGCCAAGCGCCGCGGCCATCCCGCAACGTTTCTTGAGAGCAGGAATCTCTGTTCTTCCAAAATCTTTGAATCTTTGGTTGGTTTCGGTTTTGATTTCAACTCTAAGTTGATCCATCAGGTCCTGATTCCGGTAGCGCATCAAATTGTGAGGGTCACGGGAGCGGATCTCGGTAAAAATCTCACCGAGCAGGGCTTTTTCTTTTCGGTTGAGGTCATTCAATTCGCTTCGCCGGACATAGACCTTGGCAAGTTCAAAAACTCCCTGGCCGACGGCTTTGATGTGCCGATCGTCAACACCTGGTAGGGCGATCGCATGTGGTGCGATCGATCGCCCCGCAAAAGTCGCGGATGCAGTTTGGTGCGCAGCCTGTATACCCAAACTTTCAGCCATCATTGCCGCATGAGTGGCCTGTAAATTTAGAAAAGAATATTCTGATGCTCCTAACTCCCGCTCGATGTCATCGAACGCATAATCACGAAGCACAGCCATAAATAGATTATGCCCCACCCAAATTGTGATTGCATGGACGATCGCCGCCAGAGCCGCAGCTGCAACGGCGACGGCTAGAATCGGCCAAAAAACAGCCGTTCCGAAGATCGCTAATCCGATTCCAGCACCAACAATAAAAGCACCCTGGACGAATTTCTTGAAAAACGGAATGCCTTTGGTTTCAAAACCACGGCACTGCTCAGCGGTTGCGTGTTCGATTTTTCTTGTAATATTTTTCCTGAGCTGATCGATTCGGCTAGGATCGCCGTTACTTGCTTGGCAGCTGAGAATTTTGGCCTCGACCTCCTCAAAGAGCATTAGAGTCTTATTCTTGAGGATCTCCGCGTTTTTTCTTGTAGCGACGGCTTTGAATACTCCGGAAAAGCTCCGGTCCGTAGGCTTGGATTGGGGGTGGCTATTTTCGAAACTGGACGGTCTTCTTAAGGCCGGCGCCGATGACCTAGGGGCCAATTCCTGGCGCAGAAAATGCTCCGTACGTCCAGGAGGGGTATTTGCTAAGACTAAAGCCTCTGCAGATCCCTTGATCACGTGATCTGAGAGTTGGGCTAGTTTGTGGTCCGCCCTCATTTCGCGCAACCTGCAACGAGTGTCGAGAATGCTATCATCGCGGCTTCGCGCAGAACCTGGCCTACTAGCTCGATCGCGTCTGTGTCCCGGTCGTGGAGAACCAACACCAGAGGCTGCTATTTGTTTGGAAGGTATTCCGTTCATCAAGGTACTCTGAACTCTGTTGCTGAGGCTTAGGCAACAAAAGCTGCACGGAAGCAAACTTCCGGCCATTTTTCAACTTGCTGAAATGATTGGAAACACCAAAAGCAACGGGTTCAAATTTTGAACGTTTGGTGAAAATTTCTTGAAAAAATTCGCAATTATCTTCTTGGCATCGTCGCCAATGAGCTGAAATAGTTGAAAACTACCCTTAGTACACAAGTTGAATACTTGGGTTTACAAGTTAGTAAGTTTTTGGCGCGAAAGCGCCAAAAGCTAGCGAAGCCAAAAGTTTCCACTGCCTAATCAATTGACGCCTCTGATCAGATTCTGATCAGGATTAAGGCCTCATTCCCCTGAATATAGCCGTTCCAGGTACTTCAACCTATTGATATTAAATCGTAAGTCCAATCAAGAACAATGGAACATTACTTGAATCATCCTAGCTGGCGTGGAGGAGCCCTATGAATATCATATTGCCTAAACTAACTTTTCGAGCCTGTGACGAATTTCGATTTGAGTTCATAACTCCTGCGGATGCTCCTACCTTTTGCGAAGCGCTTAAGGCTTCGTGGTCCGAGCTTAGCCCTTGGCTCCACTTTGGGCAGATGGGTACCCCGACACCAGATAGCGTCAGGCAATACTTGGAAGAACAGAGCAGCCTGCTCCGCAATCTCCAGGAATTTCACTTTGGAATCTACGATGCGTCTGACAATTTTTTGGGAGCCTGGACTTATCATCTCAATGGTCGCGCCTTGAGTATGCGAGTCGCGGAGATATCTTTATGGTTGCGTTCGGATCAGGCAGCGAGAGGACTTGGTCACCGGGTTCTCGAAAAAATAGTTGAATGGGGATTTTCTGATTGGCCTTGGCTCAGGCTTGAGTGGCATTGCGATGAACGCAATATTCCGAGCCGAAAAACAGCTGCAAAAGCTGGATTTACCGTCGAGAGTCATGCCCACCAATCCATGCGCAATCATCAAGGTCGGTGGATCAACACTTTGGTCTTTGCTCGCAACAAATACCCGCGCGAAGATCTGTTAAAACTCCCGTTTTCTTATCGTCCGCTCGCCAGAGCTGATCTGAATCGCGCCGGACAGATCTTTGCAGACGCGATGCATGACCAATATCAGCACATCCTCCCATTTCATGCCATCGCTGGTATCAACGGCCGATCGGCGGCCATGGCTTTGCACAAAAAAGCAGGTCAACCGCATAAGCTTTGGCTAGGCGCTTTCCAGAGCGAAGGAGTATTACTCGGCTTTTTGACACTGGATAGTGTTGCATTTTCTGGCGAGGCGGTCTGCCACGGGCTCTATGTACCGTTAGCCTATCATGGAGCGGGTATCGGTATGGGTTTGATTGAGGCAGTCAAGACGCATCTGCCAAAGGAAAAACCGATGCTTGTTTTTCGTCACCCCAAAGCAAATGACACATTTGCGCGCTTTCTTAAAAAACAACGTGCGATCCTGAATCGTGATTATCGCAACAGCCAATGGGACACTGAATGGATCGAATGGCGCTTAAGCGTATC
This sequence comes from uncultured Oligoflexales bacterium, assembly GCA_964582405.1. Taxonomy (GTDB): domain Bacteria; phylum Bdellovibrionota_B; class Oligoflexia; order Oligoflexales; family Oligoflexaceae; genus CAZOSN01. Next base: position 28,512 of record CAZOSN010000040.1, read on the forward strand.
ATAGGAGCCTCTTCTGATGGATAGAAAAGAATTTAGTCTAAATTTTCAACTCGTCGATAAATGGATAGGCCGTTATGGTCAAAGGGACTGTATCATAAAAACAAGCCGCGAGGATTCCAATCTGTGGACGCTTGAAACATCAGACCGAAGGGTAATTTCGGTCGAACAGTCCATC
>CAZOSN010000041.1:0-27531 GCA_964582405.1 uncultured Oligoflexales bacterium
CTGCGTATATCCGATCTCAATGCCAAGAAACTAACTGACCCGGGCGGTCGGTATGCCGGACGCAAGATCGCTTTGCTCGCACACATAGGTGGCTTCCATGGACGCACCGAAAGACCCGCGCAAGCATCTGATTCGTCACGCAAGAATTACCAAAAGCTGGCATCCTTTCGCGGACGCCAGGATCTCATAACGATCGAACCCAATAATATCGAATCGCTCAAGCAGGCCTATCGCAATGCTGACCGCGATAATATTTTTATTGAAGCCCTGCTTATGGAACCGGTCATGGGTGAGGGTAACCCCGGCGTTGCAATTACCCCAGAGTATTACAAAGCCGCACGCCAACTAAGCAAAGAGCATGGTTCGTTGTTTTTGATTGATTCGATTCAGGCTGGCTTGCGGGCGACGGGTAATCTCAGCATCGTTGATTATCCAGGTTTTGAAAAGCTTCCCCCACCTGACTTCGAAACTTACTCAAAAGCCTTAAATGCTGGTCAGTACCCTCTCTCGGTTCTGGCTATGACTGAGTCCACCGCCGCGATCTATGAGCGAGGCATCTACGGCAACACGATGACAGCCAATCCACGGGCGCTCGATGTGGCAAGTGCGGTGCTAGATCTTGTAACCGACGACATCAGGCAGAATATCGTAGCCCGGGGCAAAGAGTTTGTTGCGAAATTTGGTGAGCTAAAAGCCGAATTTCCATCCGCGGTTACGGGCGTAAGCGGCACGGGTCTCCTCTGCGCCTTGCATCTCAATGAGCAAGGCTACAATGTCGTTGGGCATGCTGGGATCGAAACTTTCCTAAGGAAAAACGGTATCGGCGTGATTCACGGTGGAAAAAACGCATTGCGTTTTACTCCACATTTTGCCGTGACCACGACCGAAGTCGATCTTGTCATTAGCAGCATCAGGATGGCTTTGAAACGCGGGCCCGTTTATACTTAGCCGCGATTGCGTGGCTCGCCTCTGGCGCGATCGTACCTGAACTTTGGTTGGTTTTTCAATCCTTCGGGTTTTGAAGATTTAGAAGGTGCTTTTACAAATGGCAGCCTAAAAAGCTCGACCGACGTGAGTGGGCGGCCCGCAAACAAAGCCGACGCCGCTCGGTAGGTGACGCTGCCCATGACCAAAAGCATGCTGACGATGATTATATTGGCAAACCACGTGCCGAGCCTGATTTGAAAACGAGCCTTTTGCCGTGAATAGTTTTGCCGTGAATAGTTGCGACGAAGGCGCGGTTTAAGTACTTTGACTTTCTCGTCTTTTAGCTTGTTACGCCATTCAAGATTTTTTGCCGGACCTTTGACGAGTGGAGGCCGCTCAGTGCGCTTAGGTTGAACAATCACAGTCTTTTCAAAACTACCCAAAACCACATTAGATTTTTCGACGGGACGTTTGTCCCCTTCTCTCTGCCTCTGGATTTCCCTAGCCATCACACTGCTCCACATCAAGATCAACACAACGGTCCAAACCGCTGATAGTGACAGAAGCAACTTGTATGCCTTGAAGACAAAAGTGAAAATCGAATGAAAACATTCCCTTGTGCTGGGACGAATGTCCTGATTTTTGACACTTATCTGGATTTAAGTCAGGGGAAAATTGCAATGGGAGTTGCTGGTCAGGTTCTGGGAAGTATTTTTAAAAGATCGCGGATTTCACCAAGCGACATCTGCCAGATCGCGTCTGCCGGCAGTTTAAGCGTATAAATTGAAGGGTGTCTTGCACCGTGCCAAAGGCCACGCAGCACCCGCCCTGGTGCCACAAGGAAACCCATGCCAATTCCGGGAAGGCCATAAAGATACTCGACCCAAGGTTTGCGCCCCCGGCTCGCCAGAGCGATGGCGCTGATTTCAGCCTCCCCGCTCAATGTGGTATCGACCTCGTAGAGTATGTGCTGGAGGTCGTGCATGTGAAGAACTCGTTTGCGGACTTCGGGGTTTGCGACATAAATCACAACGGTTCCGAGTTGGATCCTGTAGAAGTTATGCTGAGCCTCCTTAGGATCAAAACCATTGTCGTGGTAGAAAAGGCTCAAGGCTTCATAGACCGTGAGTTCAGGGCCGTAGCGCATCGAGATCTCCTCTGTAACGTTCAAATTCAGTTAACTCGCACCAGAGTGTGTGCCAATTTGCTTGCGCTCCTAATTCAGCCAGCAGCGCGCACAAACCCCATTGCAGACGGTTGGTAAAAACCCAGTCCCGTGGCAAGGCAAGCTTAAAGCGATCAGGGTTGTCGGCAAAGCCTAGCCGCCAGGTATTTTCGACGTAACTTTTGGTAAACCGATAGACTCGATCTTTGCGCCAGGGATCATAGAGCGCCTTCAAGAAAGCCAGCTGGTGGTCTCTATCGATTCGCTCAGGTCGCGGGAAAAATCCACATTCCGTAGCGGCTTCAAATAGCGCATCGTCATCATCCAAGAGATTTGCCGCCGAGATTTTTTTCCATTGGTCGATATGATGCGGATCAAAAGTCTTCACACAGCCAAAATCTAGAAAAATAACCTTGCCATCCGCAAAAAGAAAATTGCCACTGTTGGGATCGCAATGGAACAGGCCGTGCTTGAAAATGCTCGTAAACGTGAATCGAAATATGGTGAATCCAGCCTTGTCCCGGTCGGTTTGGGACGCAACCTTAACAAAATCGCGCAGCTTCAGTCCATGGCAATACTCGGTGACCAAGACTGATGCCGTGCTGTGCTCGTTATACACCTTGGGGATCACGATGGTCGGATCGTCGGCAAACAGGGCGCGAAATCTCTGAGTGCGCTGTGCTTCGAGCCGATAATCGCACTCTTCGAGCAGCCGTTGGCTGAGTTCATCGACAAAGGCTCCCTTGTCCTGGTAGCGGAATAGGTTTTGTGACAGCCGCTCGATGAGTGCGGCATTTTTGAGGTCTGATTTCAGGGCATTGGTGATGTCGGGGTATTGAATCTTGACGGCGACCTCGGTGCCATCATGAAGCCTCGCCCGATGCACCTGACCAATGCTTGCCGCCGCAAAAGGAAATGGTTCCCAATAGGCAAAGCGCTGAACGGGTGATTCACCCCAGGCATCGGTTAGAATTTTTTCGATAACCGAAGGACTCATGGGCGAAGATGTATCGCCTAGGGTTTCGAGCGCATGCCTCATGGACTCGGGCAGGGCAAAATTCATGTAGGACATCATCTGCCCCAATTTCATGGCAAGCCCCTTCATTTCGCCGAGGGACGACACCAGATGCTTTGCGAGCAATTGGTCGGTGGCTTGCTTGATAGCCTGAGCTTTTTCGTTGCCCGCCACAAGTTGCTTGATCTGACTCGACGCCAATCGCGACATGAGCCTAGCTGAAGTAAGCCCCGAGCGCAGGGTTCTCTCCGCCCATCCGGCATTGATTCGATTTAGCAAAGCGGGCCGTTCGGTCATTCCCAAATTTTCTTCGTACATCTCAACCAGCCTCAGAATGCTGCCAGGCAGAGGACGCGTTCCGCTTTCCCAATTGGCGATCGCGCCTGGGCTTACATTGAATTCTGCCGCTAGTTGGCGCTGGCTCAGACCAAGCAGTTGACGCAGGTGCTTGAGGCGCTCGGCATTGTCTGGGGTGGATTCTTGATCGTCATCCATGTTTGTTCCTCACAGTAGAGGCGTTATAAAATGAATTCTGCAGCTAGCCTAGTGCCCAAGCCAATAAATCCGCTCACCACGTGAGGGGGTGTTGGATCACCTGCTGACCACGTCATTATGATTGAATTTGCGAATCCCCCGCTAAACTCTTTTGATCATTCTACTCAATAAGCCGACGGGATTGGCACACAAATGACGTCTAGAAAATTGCGTCATCGGGTCGTATAATAATTTCGAACCAAGGCCGATTTTATCGATGCGAGAGCCAATATGGAATTTGACCCCTATCTAAATCCCCAAGATGATAATACCTATGCCTATTACCGGGCCCTGCGACAGGCCGGCGATGTGATTCCGGCCAAGCACATCGGCAATTGGTGTTTCACCGGCTATCAGGTCATAGCTGCGGCTCTTAAGGATACGAAGCATTTTAGCTCATCGGCTTGGAGTGACGCTCGCGATAGAGTTCCAGAAATTGAAGCGCTTGGAATCCCCGATTCGCTCATCAGCCTCGATCCTCCGACTCATACCAGAATGCGGCGCATCGTGGGTCAAGCATTTGGAAGCAAGCATATTTCCACCTATAGACCCTGGTTGGAAACCTTAGCCGAGGATCTGCTTGCCACTGCCTGCAGCCTAGGTAGTCCAACTAGCTGCGATTTTATCTCGGATTTTGCCATCCCTTTTCCCATCTCTGTCATCGGCCAGATCCTGGGCGTTGATCCACAAATGAAACAGACTTTCAAGCAATGGTCGTGCGATATCATCCATGGTCAAACAGTAGCATTTATGGAAGAAAGTCCCGAACGGGACGAGCTCCTCGCGAGGGTGGTTCGAAGCAATCATGATTTACGAGACTATCTTGTAAGTCTTGCTCAAGAGCGCCGGCAAAAGCCCGAGAATGATCTCATTACTAAAATCGTGCAGGCAGACTGGGAAGGTAGTTTGCTATCAGATTTGGAGGTTGCGAGTTTTGGGATGCTGCTCTTGGTCGCTGGCAACGAAACGACGACCAATCTCCTCGGCAATAGTATCCGCGCCTTGGATCGATTTCCCAAAATGTTACTCACCCTCAGAGCAAACTTGCACGACGATGAATTCATCTTTCGCCTCGTAAACGAGCTTCTGCGCTTTGATAGCCCAGCGCAGGGTGTATTTAGGACCGTAAAAGAAGATATCGTCGTGGATAACAAACTGCTCAAGGAGGGTGATCGCGTTGTTTTGCTTCTGGGTTCGGCCAATCATGATGAGCGGATATTCTCAAACCCTGAAGAACTGCTCCTTGACCGCGATGCGCCGCATTTGTCATTTGGAGCAGGTGTTCATACCTGCTTGGGCAAACATCTAGCTGAACTCGAAGCCGTGATTGGACTCAAAGCTTTTTTCACGATGGTTTCTGATTTTAGCCTAGAGAACTATAGTTTCACGCAATCGCCGTTTCTCCGAGGAAATGATTCACTTCGGCTTAAACTTGCGCGATTTGGCTATCAGGCGAACCAAGACCTGAGTCGTACGGCACTCAATCAGTAAATTCAGGCCGCGACCTAATCGTTCTATCGGTTATAAAGGGTGTGTTGACCATTCATTCATAACACATTGAAAAGATAGTAAATATTCCCCGTCCTCCTGGATTCCCTGTCAAAATACCGGGAATCCAGGAATCCAGGAGATACCTCCTTTATTGAGGTTATTATTCACAACTCCCTCATAAAAGATGGCTAGCCTCCCCGTTACTGAGGGACCAAAGTGTTCGAACGACATTCTATGCTGAGATCATCAAGAGTGACATTATCGCCAAAAGGATCTTCATTGACTGTCTCAAGAACTGACTTTGCAATACGATAGGCCTCGCTGCTTCCACCCAAATGAGTGGGATGGGCACCACCATAGCGAAGATTTCCTAAATCGCATGGTTGCCACATAAAATAGGATCTAACACTTCGTTGTTCGCCTAGAAATTCAAATGTTAATGATTCGGGAACCAACGCGATGGCGCGATTCCACCGTGCTGGAAGATTGTTATAGTGATCTGTTTCGACACCTGGCGTACAATCAATGAGCAGGTCATCTAGAATGAGGTTTGGTTCGGACGGCCGTTTTTCGAAATTGGCTTGGTCTAGCACTCTTTGAGCGATTTGGTATGCTTCACGGCTACCACCGCGAACAGTCGGATGAGCGCCCCCGACGGGTTGATAATCTCCGCAAGGCCACCAGATAAAGGCTGCTCGCACATTCCTTTGGTCGCCTATAAATGTGAATATCTCGTCAGCGCCGATTTTCTCGACCAAAGCTTTGTTCCATCGTTCAGATGTGCTGCGGTTCGTCGTCTCAGCGTGGCTAGCTTGCGACCCAGAAACAATTAAAAAAAGGGCTAGTGGCATGTTAAATTTCATAAATTCTCCTAGTATGTGTTCAAGACGCGTAAAATTAGAGTTTCGAGACTCTGGCACGTTCAAAATGGCAATGTAAGTACCACGTGGTTTGGATCAGGGCGATCAGAATTCCCCAACTTTTTCGCCTTTGTAAAACACGTCGATGGCGTGCTCGCGTTCGACATTCAGATTCTTGCTGATCAACTCGTAGGCTAACGAATTGGCATAAACCTTTTCTAAAAAGCCCCTGCCAGAACGTTAAAGTGCACTGCTACGGGAAAGTGTCCATGTATCGCGACGCAGATGATCAGGTTATCTGCTGTCAGTACGATGCAGACGCCCAGCGAATCAAGGTAGCCTTGGGAAACCGCTTGGCCAAGCATAATCTAACGAGTCCGATTGAAATGAGCATTCGACTGTGCTAGAAATCACGCAGAATTCGAGATCTTACCAAAGAGACCAATCAAGAGGCCACGCCCATGAGTCGTATTACGAATCCTTCATTCTTAGCGCTAACCAGTCAGGTTGAGGCCAATGCGCTTGAGACTCTCGAGATCGGCAGGAAATACAAGGCTGACGACACGAAATGCGTCGGCTCATGCGGGATCGCTGCACGGCTTGTGGTTGAAAACGGCGAGTTTACGCTTGCGGATACCACGACGAGCCAAAGCTTGGGAGTGTTAGTCCACAAGGATCTAAAAAAGGGTTCAGCCTCGACCAATTCGCCCGCTGACATCGAACAATCGGTCCGCGACGCGGTGGCGATCGCGACGTTTTCGGTGCCAGACCCAAATCTCACCATGGCTGACTCCAAGATGGCAGGGCCTGCCAAGGAATTGCCCTTTCTTGTTGACGATCGCGTGACCGAGGTCGAAATGGGCGAACTCGGGGAACTCATGCAAGAGGTTATGATCGAGTTTCAGAAAGAGCCCAAGCTCGCGATCGATCGGTTTGAACTAGGGAGCAGCGTGTCGTTTCACACGATGGTCAACTCGCGAGGGGTTCGGCAAAAAGAATTTCAGACGAAAATCGCCTGGAGCTATCTCGGGCTTGCAAGAGATGGCCAGGAGGTCTCTGGCATGGACTACCAAGGAGGATTTGGCTACTCCTGGGATCATGCGCGCACCCATATCAAAGACGGCGTCCGAGAATTCATCGACAGGGTCGTTGGCCTTCTCAATCCAACCAAATGCCCATCATACAAAGGTCCGATCTTGATTGCACCGCGGGCCGTCAGTGAACTCCTGCTTGGTACGATCTTGTATCATGCTTCCGGAAGGTCCGTTATGGATGGCAAAAGCCGTTGGGGCAGCTCTGTTGGCACACGCGTGGTCTCCCCAAAGCTCACTTTGATAGACAATCCTCACGACAAAGCCCTGGGAGGCGCCACCGCCTACGACAGCGACGGATTACCCACAATGCCCCAGACGCTGATCCGTGAAGGTGTGCTTGCTTGTCATCTCTTCGACTGCTACAGCGCGAAAAAACTTGGCACCAGGTCGAATGCCATGGCCGGTGGCCCATTCTGCCTCGAACTCAAGTCAGGCAACGAAAGCTTGGCAAACTTATTCCACGCGCGGGACGAAATCCTTGTGGTTCAGAGGTTTTCGGGCAACGTTGATTCCCTGACAGGGGATTTCAGCGGGCTCGCTAAATCCTCGCGGCTTGTTCGGCAGGGCAAGGACGTCGGTGCCGTGCGCGAGACGATGATTGCCGGTAATATTTTTGAACTTGCGGAAAATATCCTTGGCGTGAGTTCCGAGCTGACCACAGTGTCAGGATCATATAAGGCGCCGACGATTCTGGTCGATGGCATTACGGTTTCGTGATTTCTAGAGTTGGAATACACATTCATGCGCTTTACCTGCATTTTTTGGATGCTTTGGTTTCCAGCTACCTTAAGCTGGGCCAAACTCGAGTTGGTCGCGGAACGCTCTGATTTTCAGACAACGGGAGATCTAGCCGAGGTCTCTGCCCTTTGCCAGGCGTTCGCGCATGAGTTTCCAAGCCATGTGCGCTGTTCATCGTTTGCGTCAACTCCTGAAGGGCGCCCCATGGAGTTCATCATCGTGGCAGCCGATGACATGTTTACCCCGGAGGCCAATCAAAAAGCAGGACGACCGGTTTTTCTGTTCCAGGGTGGGATCCATGCCGGTGAGATCGATGGAAAAGATGCGGGTTTTCTCTTTATCCGCGATTTGCTGCGCGGCAAAGCAGATATAAGCTTGGGCCTACTAAAAGATGTCACCCTCGTCTTTGTCCCGGTATTTAATACCGATGGTTTTGCCCGGTTTGGTCCGAATCATAGGCCAAACCAGAACGGCCCTCTGGAGACGGGCTGGCGCACGACGGCTTTGAACTACAATCTGAATCGGGACTACATGAAGGCCGATGCCCCTGAAATGCGGGCCATGCTTGACCTTCTGCACCGCTGGGATCCGATCATCTATGCTGATCTGCATGTCACCGACGGCGCCAAATTTCAGCACGACATCGCGGTACTCACCCGTCCTTTCCCAAGAGGAGTTTCTGAACTCGAAAAATTGAGTGCTCTCCTCAGCACCTCGATCATGACCTCGCTCCAGCAGCGCGGCCATCTGCCTGTGAATTTCTACCCGTCGTTTAAAGACGATGGTGATCCAAAAAGCGGCGTCGAAGCTGGACCAGGACCTCCACGGTTTGCTCATGAGTATTGGAGCCTATCAAACCGCATTGGCATCCTGGTCGAAACTCATTCCTGGAGGAGCTATAAGGAGCGCGTTCGAGCCGCCTATGACACGCTCGAGGCGATTTTTCGCCAGGCTGCGGCTCATGGCCGAGCCTGGCGAAAAGCAGCTCGCGACCTAGATGAGGGAGCACGACAACTTGCGGGACGAGACGTCGCTCTGACTTTCGCCAATACTGCCGATAAGCGTTTGATCACATTCAAGGGCTATGCTTATACCCGCGTGGCTTCGGCCGTTTCAGGTCAACTATGGACCCGCTTTGATGACAAAGTTCCCGAAGATTGGTCGATGCCCTTGTGGGACAAGATTCAGCCTGCGCTCATCCAAAGGGCTCCCAAGGTAGGTTATGTCGTTCCCAAGGCCTACGTCGATCTTGTCGTTCCCATTCTCAAGCTCCACCAGATTAAGTATGAAATCCTATCGCAAGGTTTGCAGAAACCCGCCACCGAGGTTTTTCGGGCCACCAGCGTCAAACGCAATCCAACGTCCTATGAAGGCCGGTATCCGGCAAGAGTATCCGGGGCCTGGCAGCTTGAATCACGCCCAGCAGCTCCCGGTTCGATTCTCATTCCATCCTCGCAAGATCGGCTGGTGATCGCCATGGAGCTTTTGGAACCGGAAGCTCCGGATTCGTTGGTAAGCTGGGGGTTCTTCAACACGGTTTTTGAAAGCAAAGAGTACATGGAAGCCTATGTCGCCGAAGCCGAGGCTCGCGCCATGCTCGACCGCGACCCAGAGCTAAAACGCACCTTCGAAGCCAAACTCGCGGCCGATCCAGATTTCGCCAAGGACCCTGACCGACGGCTTGAGTTTTTCTACCAGAGGCATCCGTCCTGGGACGAGCGTAAGAATCTGATTCCCATCTACAAGCTGAACTGAGCAAAAATAGTCTGCCGCCTGGCGGGAAAGCGTTCGATAGACATCCACAATCCATGACGCGTACCTGGGCTCGTTGATGGCAGACCAGATACATCAAAGTGACGTATTTTAGCGACTTTTGCCTGCCTACCACCCATTTCCTGAGGATCTGACTTCCAAGAAACAGATCAGAATTTATTAAGATTTCCTAAAACCTGCGCAAATCAGCTTACTTTTATTGACCATATAGGCTAGATGCCATATTAGGTTTATGTTAAATCACACATCACCATCGTTGAATTAAGTCTCAGGAGGGAGTTTTTCGTGATTGCCAACGACAAGAAAAAGCAAGCGGTCCTAAAGGGCATGGGAGTGGGCTTTGCCTCCCTACTTTTGGCCGGTACTGGCTTGGCGCAGGATGCGACCAAGCAAGGAAAAGCCGCACCAAAGCTCAAGGACAGCTCCGAAAAAGTTAGCGTAACAGGCTCCAGAATCAAACGAACGGAAGCCGAGGGCATCAACCCGGTCGTCGTGATCGGCAAAGAAGAGCTCGAAAAAACCGGCGCATCGACGGTCAGCGAAGTGATGCAGAACCTTACCGTTTCATCAAGCGGTTCTTACTCTTCATCGACTGTCAATGATACACGCGGAACGGTGACGATGGTCGATTTGCGTGGCCTTGGTCCAGAAAACACCCTCGTTCTTCTCGACGGCCGCAGACTACCTGAAGAGGGCGGTTTGGGCGTTGTTGACCTTTCGCAGATCCCCATGGCCGCTGTTGAGCGCATCGAAGTTTTAAAAGAGAGCGCGTCGGCAATCTATGGTTCTGATGCGGCTGCAGGCGTTGTGAACATCATCACGCGCAAGGATCTCAATGGCTCGATCGCGTCGGCACGCGCCGCTGATCCTTATGGGAAAGGTGGGCAACAATCGGAATTCTCATACGTGACCGGAAGCACCAGCGAGAATTTCAAAAGCTTCACGATGCTAAACTATCAGCACACCGAGGCTGTTTACTACCGCGACCGCGATTGGACCAAAACCGGCTTGAGCCTTTACTCATCGCCGGCCAACTACCAGATCGAATCGCAGGACAACATTTCGGTTCACCCCAATTGTCCTGAATCGCAAAAATTGCTGGTGGTCGATGATAAGAGTGTTTGCACCTACAACTACGGCGCAACCTCGGCGTTCTCACCCGAATCGACTAAAATCGGGATTCTGAACAACATGGAGTACAACCTAAACTCCAGCGTTACTGTTTTCTCGGCCTTGCGCGCCTCAAAAAACACCAACCTTTGGAATATGGCTCCTAACGCGGGAGATTTCAGGATTTCCAAAGACGTGGCTAACGCCAACCTCCAGCTTTTGCGATTGAGCGAGCCCGATGATTCTGATGTCGATGTCTACTACCGAGCGGCACCATGGGGTGTCAGGACCTGGCAAGAAGAAAACACCACGCTGGGCGGCAATGCCGGCGTTAAGGGTTCGATTGCTGGCAATTGGGATTGGACGCTAACCGCAGGTCATACCGAATCCAAGAAAGATTCCTTTAACCCGCAAGGCTTTATGCTCAAGCAGCAGCTGGCCGATGCCGTTGGTCAAGGGCGTTTCAATACCTTTGAAACTGCTTTGACCGAGGAAAATCAGAAGGTGATCAAAGAGACTTCTTACACGCCTTTTGAAATCACCCAATCTGACACTTCGACCTACAATGCAGATTTTACTGGTGAAATCTTCCGCATGAGTGGTGGCGACGCCGCGCTTGCAGTCGGCGTATCCCGCATCGACCAGGGCTACAGCAAAGAGTATGACGATCAAACCGAGAACGACAACGTCTTTGGCGTGGAACCAAACGAAAGCAGCGCCGGCACGCGCAACATCTCGGCCGCCTACTTCGAATTGGGTCTGCCAGTGATGAAAGGCATGGAGTTCCAAGTTGCAGCTCGTCACGACGTTTATAGCGACTTCGGTTCCACCACCAACCCCAAATTGGGGTTCCGCTACCAGCCGACTTCCAACTGGATGCTCCGCGCGGGTGCAGGCACAGGGTTTAAGGCTCCGACACTTGCTGACCTTCACATGGGCAACAGCATTGGTCTTGAAGACATAAATGATGCACAGCGTGGTGGAGCAAAGACGACCGAAGTTAAGATCTACACTCACGGCAACAAGGACCTCAAGCAAGAGACATCGCGCAGCTACACACTGGGCACGGTGGTTGAGCCTGTGAATGGTCTAGCGTTGGGACTTGACTACTGGTACATCAAAATCCGCGATAGCGTCACGGCGCTTTCGGGCCAAGACATCATCGACGCCAAGGCCAGAGGCCAAAGCTTCGAGGGTGTGCCAGAGCCACAACGTGCAGGTGGTTCTCCTGATGGTCGTTTGCTGTCCATGGAAGTACCCCTCATGAACCTTGGCGAAAAAGAAAACGCGGGCCTTGACTTTAACGCAAGCTACGGCTTCCGTGCAGGCGCTACTCAAATGGGCCTCGGCTCGGATTACTCCCGCAAGCTTTACTCTCGCCGCATTCTTTTCCCGGGCAACCCTCAGGAAGATACCTTGGGTCGCCGTGGCGAACCAGCTTGGCGCGTGGGCAACTCGGCGTCTGTCACGCTCGACCGCGCTCATACGGTTAGCTTGCGTCAAAACATCATCGCCAGCACGCTGTCTGATGATAGAACCAAGGTTGATCAGCGTATCGACGAGTCGAAGACTTATGACCTTCAATACGCCTGGGCTCACCCCTGGAGCGGAAGCGTCGCCGTCGGTGCATTGAACGTTTTGAACACGCCGTTCCCACGGGATAATACCGTGCGCCCTGGCGATCAAGTTCGCGTGCAAGAACTCTACTCAGCAAACGGCCGAACCCTGTTCGTCAAAGCTGAACAAAGGTTCTAATCTGACCTAATCGCTCGTCCGAGATTCGTCATCTAAGCAATGACGGATCTCGGGCGATTTGTTTTGGGGCTTGAAAAATGCAGGAACCCATGACCGCATTTCCCTACCAACTTAAATTTGCTGTTGCGCCATCAGGTCTCTCGCTTGCTGGTCAATGCAGTTCCCGAGATCCCGCGGGTGACGCAAAACCACTGCTGATTGCCCTTCATGGTTGGCTTGACAACAGCATGAGTTTTGCCCCGCTGGCGCCTTATCTCGCTGATTTCTCTCTTCTTGCTCTGGATTTGCCTGGCCATGGGCACTCGGAGCATATTGGCAAGGGGGGGACCTACCCCTTTTTGGATGGGGTCGTTCTAATCCACGAGTTTTTGGATCAGCATATTAAGCGCCCCTATTATCTCTTGGGGCATTCGCTTGGCGCCTGCATGGCCACGTTGGTTGCAAGCCTCAAACCAACAAATCTCAAGAGCCTCCTTCTTATTGATGGACTGCTTCCTCTGACCCAGCCTGAAGATGGAATAGTGGTTCAGCTGCAGCATCATATCGCAAGGCTTCGAAAATACGAACCCGAGCGCAAGGTTCATTACCCTAGCCTCGAGATTCCGACAGCGCAACGTGCCCTCAAGGGCGAGCTAAGCAAGGCCTCGGCCCGTCTGATCGTGGAACGCAATCTGCGGCATGAGGACCAGGGCTACAGCTGGCGGTTTGACCGCAGGCTCAGGCTTCCGGCCACACATAGGCTCACCGATGCCCATGCTGAAGCCTTTCTGAAAGCCATCGATGTTCCAACTTTGCTTATTATAGGCGAGGACAGCGAGTACCCTATTCTCAAGCATGCTGGTGCTCGCATTGAGCTTCTCAAGAATCTGACGCTCGAAAAATTCCCTGGCAGCCATCACCTGCACATGGATACTCCAGAACCTGTGGCCAAGGCACTGTGCGCCTTCCTTGCCAGAGTATTGACGTGAACGATTCGTCTTGGCCCCAAATTCTGCGGCGGGGCGTGATCGATGCCAAGGCCATGCATGCGCGCGGCTGGATCGATGGTGACACGATGGAATCTTCCGATGCTTTGCGCGGGCAGCTAAATTTTCGCGTGCCTCAGGCTTTTGCAGCTGCTATTGACGCGGGCGACAAAAGTCTCGCCAGGCAATTTGTCCCTGGGCTATCCGAACTCACTCAGGCTCCCGAGGAGATGGTTGACCCTATTGGGGACGAAGCAAGAAGTCCCGTTTTTGGCATCACCCATCGCTACCCAGATCGTGTTTTACTTAAGCCAACCTTGCATTGTGCGGTCTATTGCCGGTTTTGTTTTAGACGAGAGAAAGTGGCCAAAGAGGGTCTTGAGCTAACAGGTGAGCGCTTGGAATCAGCCATGGCCTATATCGCCAGCGATTCCAGGATTCGCGAGGTAATCCTAACAGGCGGCGATCCCCTTACCCTTACCGATGCACGGCTAAAGCAGCTCCTCGAAAGATTGGGAGCGATAGAGCATGTGAGGCTCCTGAGAATTCACACGCGGGTATTTACAGCCTTACCCGAACGGATCACCCCTGAGCTTGTGAATCTCCTGCGGACGGCACGCCAAACCGTGTGGACAGTTCTCCATATCAACGCACCGTCCGAACTAACGGAAGCCGCCAAGGCAAGCATCGCGCGCTTTGCCGATGGGGGGCTTCCACTCCTGCACCAAGGGGTTCTCTTGAAAGGAGTTAATGATACCGAAGATCGGCTTTCGGACCTTTTCTGTCAATTGATCGAACTCAGGGTAAAGCCCTACTACCTGCATTATCCCGATCTCGCCAAAGGTACCTCTCAGTTTCGCATCCCTCTCAAAGAAGCCTTAGACCTCATGGCAAGCCTGCGAGGCAAGCTCCCTGGCTACTGCCAGCCGGAGCTTATGATCGATATCCCGGGCGGCAAAGGCAAGGTGCCGGTGGCAAGAGAATGGCTGAGGCAGCAGGATGAGGCTTGGCAGATTTTCAGTCCATTGGATGGGGAATGGCACAGTGTGCGCTATCCTAATGCCTAACAATGAGCAAACCTCGAGGCAAAGAAAAACCCACCTTCGGGTGAAGGTGGGCCTCACAACTATGAAAAGGTAACAAAACTCTTAGGGCTTAGGGGCAGCGCTTCCACTGGAAGCCGTATACCTGAGCAACTTTGCCGTCGATTGAGTCAACACCCATGACGCCTGCTGCGTTGCGGTTAGATGACTTGAGTTCGACTTCGGTTTTGATGTTCAAAAGGCGGTTTTCGCCACATCGCGACCAAACCATCGTGTCGATGCCGATTCGGTCGGTCAAGAGGAAGTCATTATCATAGGCGCCGTCGATCCTGGTCGAGAATTTACCTTCGCGGGTGTTATCGAAATAGTACTTGGAAGTTTGGGTACCGCTTACGCCACGATCAAGCTTCGCCCAGCCGCGGGTATCAAATGTACCAACGGTGTAGGAGTAGCCTTGTGGGATATGAAGGTCGATGCTTACTTGGCAGAACTTGCGCGCTTCTTTGCGGGCAACGCCTGGGCCGATTTCGGCGATATAGGAGTCGAACAACAGGGTGAAAGATTGCTTGTCAGAAGCCAAGAGCTGACCAACAGTGCCTTGCTGGCAGCCTGGTCCGCCGTAGCTGATTCCGCGGATGAAGACTTCATCCAAAGGACCCGCGTGGCCAACAGATGCCAAAGTCGAAAGAGCCATGGTTGCCAACATTTTTGCGTAGAAAGTTCTCATGCCGTTTTCCCTTCCATGAACGGTTCAAAGTGGTGAATCGATGAGGTAATTCTCCGATTCATTTTGATGCAGACAAGGGGCTTAATTGCAGTTCATGTGCCAAGCATGAGAGTCGCTTTGGTGCGTAAAAGCGCGTCACATTGAAGTAAACAAACCATATATAAACTATTTTTAATTTAATAAGACTAAGATGAACAAAGATAGCGACAAGCTGACCTGGGTTGCGCTGAGATACAAATGGGGTTTGTAAGCAAAAAGCTGGTTAATTTCTTGATCGGACCAGCTTACTCGCACTTCTATTCAAAGAACGTGCCGTTCTGTTTTCTTGATTTTTACTGGCTTGTTCTGTGAAACCCTTCAAATCGCAGGTCTATGCCGCGAAACCTATTCAGGTTCTTGGTTTCCTGTTCTGGAAGGCTGTTCACTAAACATCAAAACATCTACTAGTGGCACGCTATTCGCAAAATTGGCTTGCGTCATCCCTGCTCCTAACCAAAAGCAAACTTTTGTACGAAGAACAAACAGGAGAACACTATGAGAATGAACATGAGAGCAACATTCACCCTCCTCGCCACGATTCTTGGAATCGCTGGCCAAGCCAAAGCCGATGCACCCGAGTATGTTCGAGTCGGCAACATCTCTTCTTATGGAGGTAATGGTTGCAAGCAAGGCACCATAGGCAAGTTGGTGTCATCGGATCGCCAATCGTTCACCCTGATCTTCGACGACTTTATCGCGGAAGCAGGGCCAAATGTGGCTCTTGAGGCCGCGCGCAAAAATTGTCAAATCACGGTCGATATCGAATTCCCACAAGGTTGGACCTATTCGATTGCAGGCTTTGATTATCGCGGTTATGCCGATCTTCAAAGCAACAAGGTCGAAGCCGCCATCAGGTCGAACTACTATTTCCAAGGTAGCAATCTGGACAATACCCTCGAAACCAAATTCAAGGGCCCCATGAGCATGGAAGACTATCTGATTCACGACCAGTTCGGCGTCGATGCAATCTCTTGGTCTCCTTGCGGGGATAGCAAACCACTCAATATCAGCACCACGGTATCGGTGGATAACAGCAAAAAGCGAAGCCACTCCGGCGCCGTCGGTGTTGACAGCCTTGACGCGAGCTTTACACAGGTCTTCCATCTGCAGTGGCAGCGCTGTGGCGGCGGTTCGGGCGGTGGCAGCACGGGTACATACCCCACAGACCCATTGCTTGACACACCGTCTTACGTAAAAATCAACTCGATGACCTACGGCGGAAGCGGCTGTCCGGCTAACGGGGTGGGCAAACTAATGTCGCAAGACCGGACCTCGCTTACCTTGATTTACGACTCATTCTTGGCCGAAATCGGTCCCGACATAGCGCGTAGCAAAAGCCGCGCGTTCTGTCAGGTAGGGGTCGAACTTGAGTACCCTCAAGGCTGGACCTTCTCGGTCATGACCCTCGACACGCGCGGCTATGCCGACCTTGATCCGAGTGTGACTGGTAAGACGTCTACATCGTACTACTTTCAGTCGATGACCAATGACATCGCGTTCACGACCACTCTTAAAGGCGTGCGCGATGAATACAAAATCCGCGACTCCTTGGCCATCGACGCGGTCTGGGCGCCTTGTAAAGAGGCTGACCGCAAGCCGCTCAACATCAAGACTTCGGTCGCTCTGTCATCGACCGATCGCAACGCGCGAGGCCTGTTGCAGATCGATTCGACCGACTTGTCCCTCTACTATGTTTACGGGCTTCGTTGGAAAAGGTGTGACTGATTCTTTGCAATCATCTTCATAATCCCCTTGATAAGAGGCTCCCAGTAGGGAGCCTCTTTTTTTTGCCGGTCGGACCATCGGATCCCTCCAACCAATTGTTGGCGAAATCCCGAGGCTCAGCCCCGATCGTTAACGGGTCTTTGTGGTCAGAATGCGGCCCAAAATGCGCCGCCGAACCTCGCGGATCTGGGAGCTCTTGTACCGGTCGTGACTTGCCTCGCCTGTGTGGTTGTTGACATAGGTTGCTTTGTCGAGAATGTGGATTTCAAACGGGAAGTAACCCAGATTTGGGTCTGGATAAACCTTTGCGAAAGACTCGCCAAAGGCGAGTAAGCGCTCGATCGTCGCTTTGCTGAATTCCGTCAGCTTCGGATTGCCGCTCGTTAACTCGATCACGCGATCACGCCAGAGTTCGGCTCCTGTTTTGCTATACACCAGCTGCCGGCAGGTGAGCTGAACCGACCGGTAATCCGCCGAAGAGTGCGGATTGGAGGTTGCTCCGGGTTGCTCATCGTCCATCTGACCCACGGCCCGCTCAAGCATGTCGGCAAAATCATCGTCTTCGATCTGTCCCTGTTTGTACATGGCTAGAAGCACATCGAGGCTTGCTCGGAAGCGCTCCATATCTACCAAAGTATTCTTCGCTCTGGTCGGATTGCAGTTGGGATAACTCACAACATAGAGTTCCTGCAATAGCCTTATAGCCACGAGCGTATCGGACAACCTTTCGGTGACGATTCTGATCCCCAAAAAATCATAGATGGTTTCAGCAACATTGCCCTTCTTATGCAAAAGTTTCATGATGATCGATTCACGGCGTTTGTTGTTTTTCCATTCGACCTTTTGCAATGCGACGCTTAGCTCACCTTTGCCAAATCTGAGTTTGCCCGAGTCATCCTTGAACACAAAGCTGCTCAAATGCCCCATGATCTGGGCGCGCGCCGAATCGATATCGACCCGACGCCTAACGCCATCAATATGGGCTATCGTGTGCATCACCCGTAGGATGGCGCAGGCCCAAATCTGAAAATCAGAGCGGTCCGGATGAGAATCCGAGGCCCAGAGCATCAAATGCCTGACATCATGAATCGAAAAAAACTCCTGGGGTGGGCGCAGCCCTCGCGTCCATTCTGTGGGCATCAGATACTTAGATATGAAATCGATTGCCTCCACAAGCAGGCCATGAATGAACTTGGCATGCGTCGGATGGTCTGGGTCGTAGCCATAGTGCTTGAGAAATGCCGTCGCGCTTTCCCAGGTTCGGACCTGGATTTGGGCAAGATCAATGGCGGATTTGCCATTGACCAAAACATCCATGACCCCCCAGTCAAAATTCCAAAACTCGACAAGGCGCCTGCGCAAGCGGCATCCCTCCTAGTTGGGTATCCCATGGTATATTATAGAATAGCGAGTACGATTCGTTTCCCCAAACCTAAGGTAAATTCGCCCCATGAACTACCTTCGCCGATTGAGACTTTACTGCCTAGTGTTATGCTTAGGGACAACCACCTCGGTCTTGGCTAATGCTGAAAAATCAGATGGGCACGGTGGCGCCAAGGAAAAAGGCAAGGCCAAGAGCAAGCCAAAGGACAAGAAAAGTGGGGAGCACAAAGGCGGCGAAGGTGAAAAAAAAGAAGGGGGAAAAAATGAAGGAGAGGAGGGCGAAGGCAGTCCCGAGCTATCGAGCGAATACATCATCACCGACACCTATGTTCACCAGTGGGTCAAATTCCCTGACTTTAAGGCCCAGACCGTAATCGACCCGAAGCCATTTCATTTTCAACCTCAGCCAGGCCGAGCCACGGTGGTGGTCTTTGTTGCGTCCTGGAACAGGCCGAGTCAAACCTTGATGAAGCAATTCCTGGCGCTCGCTGAGAAATTTGAAAAATTGCACACCGATTTTGTTTTTGTATTCAGTCATGATACTGCAGCCGATGCTCTGGGCTTTGCAGAGCATATGCAGATGGATAGATTTCGAACCTTATTGGCAACTCCCGATATTCTTAAGGAGTTCCGCGAACCTGAACTTCCTTCGATTTTCATAGGCGATCGCACCAACTGGCTTTTAAAGCGGTACATGCCGGTCGTGGAAGAAAACCTTGGCGAGATCGATGATTTGTTGCGCGGTATCAATAATCTTTGAGTTGATTATTTTCCTTGGCCAGTTTCGAGGTTGCTGGTTGATTGAATCATTTCAGGATGCCAACGCAGGCGCAAATTTATTAGGTCGTACGCATGGTCGGGCGTGGTTTTGGTGACCGCGACGCCCATGGGAAGACGACGTCGTCCCTCGATGCTGGCTTCGTCGAAATCGATTGCTGTTTTACCCTCTTTGACCTTGGTCTCTCCTCGCAGGTATTTTTCGCGGCCTTTTCCTTTCTTATCTTTCGCAGTCTCGGCCTTGGCGAGCATAATCAGTTCCTGGTCTTGACTTTGACCCGGAGCTTTTAGAAGTTTGTACGCCGTGGGAGAGTGAGACTCTCGAAGCTCGTGTGCGGCTTCGTTCTTGGGTTGCGCGATTTGCGCCTGATCGACTCCGGTAAGCCCAAGCCACGCGAGTAAATAGGGTAGTTTCATGGGTTCGTCCTCCGTTGCTCCTATCCCAATACCTTCTACTTATCGGGTATTTTTCTGAATTCCTTGAATTTTTTCTCACTACATAGCTAAGTTACCAGGATGATCAAACAATTTGTACGCTACAATCTCTATGGTAGCAGCAATGCACCGCAAAATCACGGGAAGGCCTACAAATGAACCTCGCGAACGCATACCTTGCCGTCGTTATGATTTTTTTTAGCTCTTGGGCTCATGCCATCGTCAAGCCCTACCCGTGGATTCGCCTTGACGGCGAGGCGAATAATCTGCGTTTGAGTCCAAACGGCAAATATGCGGTATTTACCAACGCAGATGGATTTGATTTGAGCCTGCTCGAACTCGAAAGCAAAAAAGTCTACCTCATCTCGCCGATGAAAGTTGGCCATTCATTTTTCTTCAGTCCTGATGGGTATCGGATTTTTTTCCGAGAATTGGTAAAGACCGAAGACAAGCCAGTAGTAAGCGTGATCAAGGCGATCGATGCCCACAACAAGAATCTTGTCGAAATCGCGCGAGTACCGGGACCCTCAGGATTTATTACCTTTGACCCTCGCGACATGCGCCTCCAGCTTATGCATGAAAAGGGAATACTTTCCAAAATGATTGTATTCCCTGACGAACGGTTGGCTAAGTGGCAGCTCGCACAGCGCACCGATCAGGGCAAGTGGTTGGTCGCTCCTCATGGCATGCTATGGCTAACTCATTCCGGTTTTACACTAACTGAACTCAAAGATGATGGTTCGGGCATTCAGTCGTTTGATATCGCGCCCGATGGCAGTCATGCGGTCTGGGCAACCAACGAAGGCGGCATTTTTGCGAGCGAGCAGGGGCAGCCTCCAGTCAGAATTGGAGATGGATTTGATCCCAAATGGCATCCGCAGAAACTTCTGGTGGTCTATGCGGGCGCGCGAAAAATTGGCAGCAAAATCATCTCAACCGACCTTCGGCTCGTTGATCTTAGGGGGCATGGCAGGTGGATTACCAATGATCCCGAAACGAGCGAACGATGGCCACAATGGTTAAACTTTGGAAAAAGCATCGCCTACAGCATAAGCAAGACCACCGACATTTATCGGATTGAAAT
This sequence comes from uncultured Oligoflexales bacterium, assembly GCA_964582405.1. Taxonomy (GTDB): domain Bacteria; phylum Bdellovibrionota_B; class Oligoflexia; order Oligoflexales; family Oligoflexaceae; genus CAZOSN01. The sequence continues at coordinate 20,641 of CAZOSN010000041.1, forward strand.
GGAATGACAAGCCTTGCCGCCGCCGCCCAAATCTCTGCCACGTTATTTGCCAACGATGTTGTCCCCGAAGAACGCCTGAGGGTTTTGCAACAGTTTTTTTCTCCCCCGATCGGAAGCCAGATAGAATTGGATCCGACGGAACTCGCCTACATTAAATTCAAAAAAGACCGATTTGCCGCCCGGGGTTTTATCACCATCAGCCCTCCCAAAGGTCGGTGTCTCATTATCCAAAAAAACCGAGCAACCCCTGACTACGTGGTATGCGAAAAGCGAACCCTCTCCTTTAATTTTTATGATCTTTCCTACAATGGACAGCTTTACTGGGAGGTCACCACGGGAAAAGGCGATCTTGGAACAGAGATTTCTTGGCAAACCCCATACCGACTCGCCCAGATTGTGCCTGGAGGCCAGCTGTTTCAAGAATCGAACCTCACGGTTGCTTTAACCTGCACTCCCACCGACGGAGTCAGCCGATCGATCGTGGTTACTAGTTTGCATGGCCATAAGTGGCGGATTGATTTTCCAGAGTTTGACACGCTTATGCCCCAACCCGAAAAAGAACCCAACCTTTTCATTCGATCGGCAGGGACTCCTTCGCCGGCAAAATCAGACAAGAAGGATAAAAAAGGCCACGGCGACGACGGGAAGAAAGAAAAAGAGAGTGATGATGCCAAGCATGACGAGAAAAAAGACGGAGATGATGCTAAGCCTGACGAAAACAAAGAAGGCGATGAAGCCAAGCATGATGAAAAAAAGAAAGGCGAAGATGCCAAGTCTGACGAAAACAAAGAAGGTGATGAAGCCAAGCATGATGAAAAAGATGAAAAAAAGGAAGGCGAAAAATCCTCGGAAGCCGCAGCAAAACCAGATGGTGATGCCCCCCCTGCCATGGGCCAGGGGTTAGTTGCCAAGAAAAAAACTCCTAAAATAGAATACCGATGGAATATACACCCTTTAGGCACCTATGAGATGCCCGCCCGATATTTTAAGATGCTCGGTACTCCTCCGTCAGACAAAGGCAGTTGTCGCTACCGGTTTACCGGCGCTCCGTTTGACCCCAACAGCGGTGTTGTGGAATGTGTCAACACCGAAACCTACGACGCTGTCATAGTACCCCTTACCTGCGCCAAAGGCCTAGGCCCTCGCCTTGCACCCATCAAAAAAGGCGATCGCATGAAATCGAAATGATGTCGGAGATCGACCTTGCCCTCCCCGACTTAACGCAGTAGGCTAATCGACAAAGCCAAAGTGACTATTTGGTAGTCTTTTTCGCAGCGGGCGCCTTGTCATCCAAATCATCTGCCCAATTCCAGCAATGCTCGCCATTCATCATACCGGCGCCGTGTCCGGCCATATGCCCTTCCATATGCCCGCCACCCATGGGACAATTTGCGCCGAAATGCTGTGAGTACGCGCCAGCCATTTCGGATCGGCACTCAGCAAAATCTTTGTTCGAGTTCAGGCAAGTGGCCATCTTTGCATGTAACTGTGACATCTGAGCGTGTCGGTCAGCCATTGTTTTGCGCTGCTCTGCAGTCGGGGTTTTATCCGCAGCAAAGCTGGTTCCGGCAAGTAAAATCAACACCGTACCATATCCGATACTCTTACGAGCCGTTGCTACCAATCTGGTTCCCATAACATCCCCTTTGTGAAATTGCGTGAAAAGAAACATGTTCATGACTGGAAACGCACTCTTGCAAAAAGAGTGCCTGAAGTTGCGATCGACAGGTGAAATCACGAATTTAGAAAGCGGCTGGACTGCCCAAATGCGTTAAGCTGAGTTGGCGACAGGTCCTTTATGGCGAGGTAATACAGGGAATTTCGCGAGGATCAAGGCCCAGATGAACGATGCGTGAACCTGTTTGATTGATGGGATTGATAGAGCGACCTATAATGATGCCGTCCTGTGGTGCAAGATACTCTTTTACCGTTTCGCCAAAAATTGATTTCACCTCGGCTAATTTTTGGCCCTTTTTTACGAGATCCGTAACCTTGGGTAGGATATCGAGTATCCCCCCTTCGTCGGTATAGAGCCAATAGGATCCCTTGCACAACACGGTGTTCTTGGCCGGACAGGCGACGATCCCTTCTAGAAATCCAAAATCATAAAGTATGTTGCGCACACCCACGAGGGCAGTTTGAATAACCTCATGTTGAAAAATTCCAGGGTCGCGCAGCTCCAGCGTGATGGCCTTGATTCCGATTTGCGCTGCAGCTCCCCTGAGCGTTGAGTCGCTCGCCAAGTTGCTTAGAATGATTTCGGAGTTTTGAAGGCGCGCCATGCGGCTTGTGAACGCATCACTCATATCCGCGCGGATGTAGTAGCTGTTAACGCGGCCAAAGCTTGCCGTATGCAGATCAATGAGGTAGTCAAAAGTATAGACGATACGGTCGATAAAGCGGTACATGAACACATCGCTTTCGGTTCCTCCTGGTTTGCCTGGAGCGATTTTATTGAGATCAGTCCCATTATTGAATTGGCGTTGTCCAAGCAGGATACCTGGCACGTTGACCGCAAGGACACCGACGATGGTACCGGAGAGTTTTTCGGGGTCTAATTCTTCGAACAAGTCTTGAATCGCTCGGATTCCATTCAGTTCGTTGCCGTGAACAGCGGCGGTAAGTCCTAGAACCTTGCCTGGTTTGCGCCCTCTGGCCACCATGATCGGTATGCGGATAGGTTCGCCTATTCCGTTGTTGATCACGTGAACCCAGGCCGTTGTGATTTCACCTTCGGGAAATTCAGCTAGGACTAGTTTCTTGGTGGCCGCTGGTTTGCGATTGAATTTGCGCTGCATATATGACCCTCCCAACTAAATCATCTCCAAATCCGCCAGTTACTCATCGTAATGCTCCTCGCAAATGAAATCGTCTTCTTCATTGGCAACACTTTCGCCGTAGCCAACGTGATAGAGCGCATCCCCCGCCATCACCAGCGGCGAGGTATTCATACCGAGCACGACCCCTGATTTGTAGGCAATCACACGATCGACCAGGGTACCTCTGATATCCTTGAGATCACCAAGCACCGCATTTTTTTCGACCATCCTGCCGATTGCCACCCGATTGGCCACGATACCTCCCGAAGGTGCACGCAACCAGAACGACTTGGCGATTAGAAATTTCTTAGTGCGCACCTCGTCGCTCAGAGGACCCACCATCCCCAAGGCTCGCATGAGGCCCTTGATAAATTGCACGCCTTGTTTGGTAACGGCCTTATCGAGTCTGAGTCCTTCGCCCCCTTCAAAAACAAAGCAGGGCGTTCCCCGATCGGCCAGGGCTCCCCTCAGCGATCCGTCGCGCACCGAACTTTTGACGATATAGGGGATATTGCATTTGCCAAGCAGCTTAAGCATCGCGGGATCTGAATAATCGCAGCGAATCTGCGGGATATTGAATTTCCCGACCGATCCTGTGTGAAGATCGACCACATAGTCGGCTTGCTCGGTCAGCGTTAAGAGAAGGTGCGCCAAGCGCGAGGCTAAGCTGCCATTGCGGGAGCCCGGGAACGAACGATTTAGATCGCGACGATCGGGGAGGTAGCGGCTCTTAGCCAGCATCCCATAAACGTTCACCACCGGTAGCACGATCAGACGACCTTTTTTCATGTCCAGATTTCGGGCAGCGATCAGGCGCTGCGCGATTTTCATGCCGTTGATCTCGTCGCCATGAATACAGGCTGTCACCAATAAAGTCGGGCCTTCGGCCGATGCGTTGTGAACAAAAATTGGGATCTTGGGTGAAGCAAGGCCATAATAGGAGGGTAACGGAAAATCAATGGTCACCTTTTCTTGAGGTCCAATCTTTTGGTCTCCAATAAACACATAACCAGACCTTTTCATCCAAAACCCTTCGTTTTGACCGAAATCGTGGAGCAATTTTGCTCAATGTATTCGATAATTTTGCCAGCGACATTGATTTTGGAGATAGTTTCGATGCCTTCGAGACCCGGAGACGAGTTGACCTCCAAAAGCTTTGGTCCATTTTTGGATCTGATGATATCAACGCCGGCCACGCTTAGGCCAATCGCGTTTGCCGCCGTAACGGCTAGCTCATGCTCGGCATCGGTGATCGCGACCGTTTCACCGCGGCCTCCTCGGTGCAGGTTCGCGCGGAAATCGCCTTCTTTGGCGCGGCGTAGCATCGTCGCTTCAACGCGATTACCGATCACAAAACAGCGGATATCCGTGTTATCCGAATCATGGATGAATTCTTGCACCAAAAAATTCGCGTCAATGATGCTAAACGCGTCGATGACGCTTTCGGCGGCCTTGTGTGTTTCGGCCAAAACCACGCCCTTGCCTTGGGAGCCTTCGAGGAGTTTGACAATGAGCGGGGCACCACCGACAAATTTGATGAGTTTTTCGGAGTCGGAGATCTGATGGGCAAAGCTGGTAAGTGGCATATTGATTTTGTGCATCGACAAAATTTGCAGACTTCGCAATTTGTCGCGGGCGCGGCTGATTGCGGCCGACTCGTTCAAAGTATAAATCCCCATCATCTCAAACTGGCGAACGACAGCGACTGCAAAGGGATTGAGCGACGCACCGATCCGCGGCAACACCGCATTCACGGTCTTGAGCGATCGCTCCTCGTAGAATACATCAGGGTGATCCGGATGAATATTCATATAACATTTAAGTGGATCTACAACCTGGACTTCGTGGCCACGCGCCCGCGCCTCGGTAATCAAACGCTCGCTGCTATAAGAAGTTTCCCAACGCGACAGAAGCAAAATCTTCAATGCGGTCTCCTCAATATTATGAGCGGTTCAGGTGAAGTCTTTGACCTGCCGCAAGCAATTCATGTTACAATGCTACCATCGAATTTGGAGGATTCATCTCATGCCCACGGAAAAAATCAAAAATATCGATAACCAAAAAATGGATGACATCATCCGATCGGCTGTCAAAGAATTTGCCCAACATTCTTATCATGAAGCGTCCTTCAACAGAATTATTAAAAACGCCAAATTAGGCAAAGGGACGATGTACTATTATTTTCGCTCCAAAGAAGATTTGTTCATGACGATCATCAAAGGCATCGAACAAGGCCTTTTGAGCGTCTTCAAAGATTATGAGCAACGGCAGCATGAAAATGACTTTTGGCAGGCGCAGACCGAACTCATAAGGCGAATCTTTGATTTTTCCAAAGCCCAACCGATGATTTTTAGGTTTATTCGCCAAAATCTGCTCAAGCCATCCGCACCAAATCCGGCAGAACCGATTACCCAACGTGCCGAAAACTGGCTCAAGGTGGTCGTGGCGAAGGGCCAGCGCGAGGGAATGGTGCGGAGCGATCTTCCTGAGGACTTGATCCTAAGCCTTGTCTGGGCCAATATTGATGCAGCCAGTGCGTGGCTCGACGATTCGGACATCGGAGGTTCTGCCGATAAGGCAAACCTTGTGACCGATATCATTCAAAGGATCGTTGGGATTGGCGATGCCGAGGCCAGCACGGCAGACCCGTTTTACCTTTCGCCCGATGTTCACACCAACCATAGGTCGCCATCATGAGTAGGAAAATCGCAGCCGCGCGCAATGGCCCTCCCGATGTGACGTCTTGAGACGAACCAGGCTTCTAGGTTATGCTTGCGAGCTGTCCGTGTGCGAGCATATAAGGAGCGGGAGATGCGTCAATACCTTGATCTTATTGCGACAATTCTTAAGAACGGCGAAGACTTACCAGACCGTACCGGAGTCGGGACGCGCAATATTTTTGGTTATCAAATGCGCTTTGATTTAGCGAAGGGTTTTCCGCTTGTCACCACCAAAAAGCTTCACACGCGATCTATCATTCATGAGCTTCTGTGGTTTTTGAGCGGCTCGGTCAACATCGGCTCACTCAACCAGCAAAACGTCAGCATTTGGGATCACTGGGCCGACGACGAGGGTAATTTGGGGCCTATTTACGGCGCGCAGTGGCGCTCGTGGCCGAGTCAGGACGGGGAAACCATAGACCAGATCACCCGGCTTATCCAGGATATCAAAACAATGCCCCACTCGAGGCGTCTTGTGGTCAGCGCCTGGAATGTTGCCGATCTCGATAAAATGGCGCTGGCACCCTGTCATTGTTTGTTCCAATTCTATGTCTCGGGAGACCGACTTTCATGTCAGCTGTACCAGCGCAGTGCCGATGTTTTTTTGGGCGTGCCGTTCAACATTGCAAGCTATGCGTTGCTCACTCATATGATCGCTCAGCAATGCAATTTGAGAGCACATGAATTCATTTGGACCGGCGGAGTCACCCACCTCTATCTCAATCATCTTGAAAAAGCCGAGCAGCAGCTCAAGCGCGAGCCCAAGGCCTTGCCGACTTTGTTGATCAAGCGCCATCCAAGCGATATCTTCTCCTATGAGTACGATGATTTCTCAATCGTCAATTACGAACCTCACCCGCATATCCGAGCCGAGGTGGCGATCTGATGCGCATCAGTATCGTCGCCGCGATCGGCACTCAGCGCCAAATCGGGAAAGACAATAAAATACCCTGGCACCATAAAGCCGACTTAAAGCACTTCAAAGCCCTAACGCTTGGCCACACGATACTTATGGGGCGCAAGACCTGGGAATCCCTTGGCCGGCCACTTCCCGGGCGGCCCCATCTGATTTTAAGCCAGCGGGAATTGGCTCTCCCTGACGGCTGCCGCTCTGCTTGCTCGTTGCCTGAGGCCCTGGAGTATGCACAAAACGCAGGAGAGACCGAACTTATGGTAATAGGCGGCGGTACGGTCTACGCTGAGGCTTTGCAACTGGCTGATCGCATCTACCTCTCTCGGATAGACTTCGACGGTCCAGCCGATGCGTTTTTTCCCGAATTTTTGCAGCGGGACTGGCGTCTTGTCCAAGCGACGACGCACGCACGAACCGACGATTCAGCCGAATGGCGCTT